>JBEKQO010000103.1:0-21930 GCA_049519635.1 Terriglobia bacterium
ACTCATTCTTGTTTTCACCTTTATGCTGCCCTACTTCATGCACCTGCGGCGGTCCTTGCTACGAACTCGCGCAGTTCCCGCTCAACGCGGGCCACCACGTCCTGCCAATTCCCCAGCGTGGCTTGGCGAAACAGGCGAGCCGTGGGGTACCAGGGGCTATCCTCGCGATCGAGCAACCAGCGCCAATCCGGCGATTTGTGCAGCAAAACCCAAACGGGTTTGCCCATGGCGCCGGCGAGGTGGGCCACGGAAGTATCGATGGAAATCACCAGGCCAAGATTGGCGACAATCGCTGCCGTGTCGGCAAGGTCCTGCTGTTCGTCTTGGAGATCGATCAAATGCACACGGGGTCCCAACTGCTTCACCTGGCTGGCCGACGGCCCCATCTGCAACGAATAGAAGGTTGTACCTTCGAGGTTGGTCAAGGGCGCGAGCTGTTCTAACGGAATGGAACGCCAGCGCTCATGGGGGAATGTCGGGCTGCCACCCCAAACCAGCCCAATGCGAAGCGAATTCCCCGACATGCGTTGCCGCCATGCCCCCACCAGGGCGGGGTCTGGATGGACATAGGGAATCGTGGCGGGAATGGAGTTCAAATCTGTGGCAAAGGCCAGGGGCAAACTCAGCAGCGGGCACTGCCAGTCGATTTCCGGAAGGGCATCGCCACGGCGAATGACCTCCTCCGCTCCTGTGGTCAGCTTCAGCAGACGATACAAGCGGGGCTGAACTTCCAGGATGACATTTCCGCCGCGCGCTTCGACGAGTGGGGCATAACGCATGAATTGGAGGGTGTCGCCCAGCCCTTGCTCAGCATGCAATAGAATTCGTGAACCTTCCAGGGGTTCCCCCTTCCAAAGTGGTTGGGTATACTCCCGGCGATGGCGAAGGAAGTGAGCAGTCTTCCAACGGTACTCGTGTTCGCCCCAGCCGAGAGGGAAGTTCCCTTGCAAGAGATGGATGTGGCCAAGAAATGTCCGGACTTCGGTGTTGTCCGGCGCAAGCTCCTGAACCCGCGCGAAACACTCGACGGCTTTCCCCAGATTGCCCTGAAGGAAGTGGATAATTCCCAAGTGCAGGTGCGCATCCACCAAACGCGCATCAAGCTTCAAAACCAGTTGGTACGACACCGCCGCGGATGCCAGGTCCCCCTGACGCTCCAAAAGGTATCCCAGGCCGAAAATGGTGTCTGCAGAATTGGACTTGAGGACGAGCGCGCGCCGGTAAACCTCCACGGCCGCGGCATAGTCCCCGGCATTGACGAGGGCAAATCCCAGCAGGTTGTAGATTTCGTGCCGATGAGGCGCCAAGACCAAGGCGCGCCGGCAGAACTCCACCGCTTCTCCGAATGCCCCCTGCTTACACTTCAGCCTACCCAGGCTGCCGTAGATGTCGGGGGAATCCGGATGAAGATCGAGGGCGCGCCGATAGGACGCCGCGGCGGCTTCCCAATCCCCCAGCCATTCCAGCGTCGTACCCAACCGGAGATGGACCTTTGCCGATTGCGGCAGAAGTTCTGCCAAGCGCTGGTAACAACGCTGCGCCGGCTGGAATTGGCCCTGGTCAAGGTAGGCCTTCGCCAGGCTGCTCAAAGTGTCCGGATCGTCATCGTCGGGTTGGAGGGCAAGGGACTCCCCCATCCAGTGGATCGATTTCTGATATTGATCCGCCTGCTGTGCCAGCAAGCCGAGCAAGTGGAGCGCCGGTGCGCACCGGGGGTTGACCTTGAGACTCCGGAGGTAGCATGCCTCCGCCGGCCCCCCGCGTCCCGCCCGATGGTGCTTGAGGCCTCGCTTGAGAAACTTCCGGACTCGTGGGTCAATAGATAGATGCTTGGACACGGATTTGCCTGACCGGTCAGAACGAGATTCTTCGCTGCGCTCAGAATGACAGCGAAACAGGTATCGCGCGGACTTGTTTTCCGGGCCCGCGGCTCGCCCCCCTGCGCGGGGAAAAGCCACGGACCAACACAACCGGTCCGCGCTACCCTTCTCCTCTCGAAGGGTCGTAGCCTCCTCAAGTTAGAACTGCACCAGCCGGTCGATCCTTTCGGGACCTCGACAGGGTCGCCCAATGTGGTTAACCGCGCCCGCCCAGCGTTCGCGAATCAGGGCAAGCCGGTGGAGCGGATACGTTTCGCGCCCGTCAGAGGCAACGGTTTTCTTGCTTGCCGGTGGACGCGCGGCCCCATCCCATTCCTAAATATCTCGTTTTTCGGGAAAAAACTTTAACCGGTGGATGGGGAGCGGTCCCGTGCCGGGGTAATTGTGAGGGCACAGCTCGGGGGATCGCTCAGAAAGAAGATGTCGCCAACTGGGTAAAGATTAGAACGGTATTATGAAATGTAGAATCCTTGCCCCGGATCGCCACCTTATTATGACCGCATGGGGCAGAAGCGCAGGGCGGCGGAGCAGCAATCCAGGAAGGACTTCACCGCAGGCGCGGAGGTGCGGAGAAATGCTCCTCAATGTTCAGAGCGCAGCACCTCATTGCCTCTGCGGTGAGGATGATGTTTTTTTACAGCTTCTTTCGTGTGAACCGCATGATGCCGCCGGTCAACTGCCGGACGTTCAAGCCCAGAGTGGAATGCATTGGGCTGCCAAACTCGAAAAAAAGCGCAGCGCGCTTTAAGGTTTTAGAAACAGTGCCGATAGGGGTCATTGGACTGAGAGAAACGGTTCCGTCAGTTGGCAAGAAGAACCACCGGACCCCGAAGGCCCCCAGGTTCTGCGGCCCAAGACGGAAACCTAAACTGAGAGGAGATTCCTATGGGACTTAGCATCTTGAGCAATATCCCTTCCTTGGAAGCGCAGAACCAGTTGGCGATGACCAACACGAACTTACAGAACACCCTTTTCCAATTATCTTCGGGTTCGAAGATCAACTCTGGCGCGGATGATCCGGCCGGATTGTCGATTGCCGATGGATTGCAAGCGAACATATCCGCCCTTACCCAATCCGCCCAGAACGTGACGGACGGCGTCGGCATGTTACAGACTGCCGATGGCGCCCTGAGCCAGGTGACCACGCTGCTGAACCGCGCCGTAACCCTCGCAACCGAAGCGGGCAACGCGGGCCTGACCACAGATCAGCAAAACGCCCTGCAGAATGAATATCAATCGATCACGCAGGAGATCAACCAGATCGGGTCGAACACCACTTACAACAACAACCAGGTCTTCACCAGTCAACTGACGTCCGTGTTCCTCAGTGACGGCTCGCAGACCGACGCCGCCGATCCCACAATTTCAGTGACCATTCCCCAACTGTCAGCCTCGGCGCTCGGCCTATCGAGCTATGCCACGGGAACCCTGGACCTGACCGCCAATCCGCAGGCCGGCAACAGCGTGCAAATCGGACAACAGGTTTACACGTTTGTCACGTCGGGCAATGCGAATGCCGCGGGCGATGTAGCGCTCGGCTCGAACGTGCAGGGTACTTTGCAGAACTTGCAGGACGCCGTCAATGGCACGGGTACCGCGAGTCCTGGTACCTACGGGGTCGGCACCGCCGCCAATCAATCCGCCCAGATCACATCGGTCAACGGCGGTTCGGCCGTCGTGCAAGCGCTCGCTGCAGGCAATGCCGGAAACGACGTTACGCTGACAACCAATCTGACTTCCAGTTCCGGCGCGGCGCCAACCGATCTGACCGGCGGCACCGCGACCGTCTATACCAACGGAACTCTGAGCTTGGCCGCGCAACCGGGAACTCTGACCACGGCCACGGGAAGCTTGACCATGAACGCCCTCCCGGACACCATTACCAACGCCACGGGAGTCCTGAACATGACGGCCGGAAATCCCACGGCTGCCGTCAATGCCTCGGGAACTCTGACCATGGGCGCCAACCAGCCGGCCACCGGCGTTTCCACCGGGACCTTAACCCTAACCGGCCAGCCCACCGCCAATGATACGGTGGTCGTCGGCAGCAATACTTACACGTTTGTCGCGTCGGGCAGTGCGACTGTGGCCGGCGATGTGGCAATTGGCGGCACCGACCAGGTGAGCTTGGACAACTTGATGGCGGCAGTCAACTCCGGCGGGACCGGCGGAAGCGCAACAACGTACGCCATCGGCACGGTCGCCAACACCACGGCCAGGATAACTTCTGACGCCGGTCTTGTGGCTCACGTGCAATCCCTCGCGGCTGATCCCACCAACGCCATGGCCCTGAGCGAAAACATTGCAGGCGGCATGGGCGCAGTCAGCGCGGTTGCTGGCGGCGGGACTGCCGACACCCTGGACCTTGGCGGAACGACTTATGTGTTTGTCGCGGCGAACGACGCCACGGCGGGCAACGAGATCGCGCTTGGGGCCACCGTGAACGATACTTTGCAAAACTTGCAAGCGGCCCTGGCGGGCGGCGCGGGAAGCGCTGCCACCTTCCACGTCACGGGCGGGACTGCCAACACTGCCGTATCGATGAGCATCAGCGGCGGGGGCGCAGGCACCTCGGCAACTGTGGCCGCAACAACGGCGGCGGCAACGGCGGGGAACAACACCGTCTTCAGCGCCACGGGCAGCATGGTGACCAATAATGATCTGACCACCACGGGTGCCGCGGGTCAACTGGGTGGCGGCGTGAATGGCGATACCATGAAGATTGGCGCCCAGACCTACACGTTTGTGGCTTCGGGCGAGGCACTGCTGGCCAATTCGAACTACGTGGCGATCAGCGGGGCCAGCGGCAGCACCACGGCTTCGGACATTGCCAATACTTTGACCAACTTGATGAATGCGGTCAATGGCACGGGTACCGCCAGCAGTACTACATTCGCCACCGGTACGTCGGCCGTTGGAACTGCGGCGATGGTTCTTGCGACTGGCGCCAACCCCACCACGGCAACCCTGACGGCGACGACTCCTGGCGTAGGAAACGGGACGAGCACCGGAAACAGCGTTGCCCTGGTCGCGACGGGCGTTGGAGCTGACGGCTTCGCGAGCGATGTGGGCCCCACGGGCACACTGAGCGGTGGCGCGGCAGCCGATACGGTGACACTGGGCAGCTCGACTTACACGTTTGTAGCCGCAGGGCAGGCGCTGGCTGCCGGTCAGGTGGCGATCGTCGATAATGTTAATAACACGAATGCGCAGAATATCGCCGCCTCATTGGCCAATCTGCAAAACGCCGTCAACGGCACGGGCACGGCAGGCAATACGACTTACGGAGGCACAGCGACCGCCAACGGCTCGGCCACGATCACAGGTGTCAGCAACGGCGTGGTGAGCATTGAAGCGGGAAGCGCCAACGTGGCCGCACCGGGCACGAATGGCAATACTGTGCAGCTATCCGTATCCAGCGAGACGGGCTCGGCGACGGTGAGCGGCAGTGGTTACCTTGCCGGCGGTTCGGCGGCTGATACGGCAACTGTGGGTAATGTGACTTATACCTTTGTGGCGGCAGGGCAGGCGCAGGCGGGCCACAACGACGTGGCGCTGGGCGTGGCAAGCGGCAGCGGCAACAGCGCCATCAGCGCCGCTCAGGCGACGCTGAACAACTTGATGGCGGCTGTGAACAGCACCGCCGTCGCCAACGGCAGCGCCAACACCTACACACTGGCGAGCAGCAGCATGCTCCAGGGCTCCACGGGGGCAACGATCACCAGTGACGCCAACGGCGTGGCCACGGTGCAATCTCTCACCGCCGCGGGCATGGGCCTAAACGCGGTATTCGGGGCGGGCGACGCCACGGGTACGGTGGGTGGGTTGGGCGTCAGTACCCTGAGCGGCGGTGCGACCAATACCGCGGCCAGCGGCATGATTGACCTCGCGGGCGGCCAACCGGTGGCCGGCAATGCCACGGGCACGGTGACCTTCGGCTCCGACTATACGAAACTCGCCGGCAATACGGTGACCCTGGGCAGCGGCGGCAGCGCCCAGACTTACACCTTTGTGGCGACTTCCGCCAACTTTGATGCCAACAAAAACGAGGTGGCGGTCGGCGGCAGCATCAAGAACGCCTTGCAGAACCTCGAGGATGCAGTCAATGGTGGGGGTGCGGCCGGCACCAATTACTCGAATAATACCGTGACCGGCGCCGCCGTCATGGGCGCAAACGATGGCGCGGTGGTGAGCAATATCAATACCACCACGGGTACCGTAACCTTCGCCGCCAACAACCTGACCCCGGCGACAGGAAACGCTGTGGTGCTTGGCGCGACGGGCGCTAATGTCACCAAGTCTGGCGCGACCCTGGCGGGTGGCGGGGCGTCCGACACCGTCACCGTCGGCAGCCAGACTTACACGTTTGTCGCGGCCAACTCGGCAGTTACGGGCGGCAACTATGTGGCGCTCGGCACCGCCAGCGCCAACGGAGGCAACGTCATCAGCGCCGTTCAGGCTACCCTGAACAACCTGGCGTTGGCCGTCAACGATACCACCGCGGCATACACCGGCAACACCGACCAAAGGGGTGCGTCCACTTTCGAACTGACGGCGGTGGGCAACGTGCAAGGGGCCGCTGGGGCGGGGATTACCTCGGTCAATGGCGATCAGGCCGTGGTGACCGCCAACACGGCGGGCACTGCTGCCAACACTCTGGCTCTCGCCGGCGCATTTACCAGCGCCTCCAACGTGGCGGGCAGTCCGGGCGGGGCGCAGGCAGCGGGCGCTGCCACTGGCCTCTTTGACTTGGCCAGCACTCCTGACAACGGCAACACGGTGACCATCGGCAGCCAGACCTACACGTTTGTTACGGCTGCGCCGACGGCTGCCAATCAGGTGCTGATCGGTAGTAGCGCGAATGGCACTTTGAACAACCTGAAGGCTGCCGTCAACGGCGCCGCCGGGGCCGGGACCACCTACGGAACCGGAACGGTGGCCAATGCTTCGGCAACGATCACCGCAGTGAGCGGCAACCAGGCAACCATCACCGCGAGTACCACGGGCACGGGTGGAAACTCCATTGCCTTCAGCGCCGATCTTTCGAATGGCGTCGGCGGTGGACCGGTTGGGACGGTGGACTCCAATCTGGCGGGGGGCGGGTCAAGCGTAGACCTGAACTCCGCTGCCGATGCGCAAGCGGCGTTGACGGTCATCGCGGGGGCTATCTCCACCGTCGCCGCAACACGTGGCGCAATCGGGTCAAGCATCAATCAGATGAATGCCGCGGTCCAGGTTATGAACAACACCTCACAAAACCTGACCTCGTCACTCAGTGGTATTCAGGATGCAAACATCGGACAGGTTGTGGCCAACATGTCCAAGTACCAAGTCCTGGAACAGACTGGCATTGCCGCCCTGACCCAGGCCAACCAGCAGGAACAAACTGTCCTGAAGCTGCTCCAATAATCGGGACAGGGCAATTTCTGACGGAGGGGGCCATACCGGTCCCCTCCGCAGTTTTCGTTAGTGGCACGGGCGTCCCGCCCGTGTAAGGGCATGGCCAGGATGGCCATGCCACAAACGAGGGGTGAATGGCCATGAGCATCTCCTCAGCGCAAATGCTGTTGCAAGTCGCGAGCGTGGAGGTTGCCGCACCGGCGGGGCGCTCCATCCAAGCTGCAGTTTCTGCCACCCCAAAGTCGGCAGACTCCCCCCCCGAAACACCCCCGGCTCCTGCGCCGCCCGTTTCGTCCCCATCCTCTTTTAGCACCGACATGCAGATCGATAACCACCATCAGATCTACTACGTGGTTGTCAATGACAGCACCGGGGACGTGTTGTTCGAGATTCCCCCGGAAGCGCTTCGCCGGATTGGTGAAAGTCTTAACGTGCCCTTGGTCGGGGATGCAAGCGTTCCCAGCGTCGATGTGAAGTCGTAATCCGCGTTAGCCGCGTCATCATGTGGCCCTCGGCGCAAGAAGCAGTAAAGAAATTCGAAACCCGGGGATTTCACCAGGGGTTACTCATTGAAAATTCGGGTAGGGGGACGCCATGGCGTGTCCCTACATGATGGCGCCGGAACCTATTGAGGCATGGCCATTTTGGCCCTGGCTTGCCACGGCCGTGACACCATGCCACAGGCTCAAGGAAATGTGAAATTTGCCGATACCATAGTTGGCCAGCGTTGCACCGCTCGAGCGGTTCGCCGCTGCGGCGCAGGGGAGAAGGGGAATGAGTACCAGTTCCATCAACTCGCTGCTGTCGAGCTTGGGTGGCAGCTCCAGTACGGAGTCGCTAAGCCAGCTCCTGGGGCAATCCAGCTCTTCCGGTTCTACATCTACGAGTTCGAGCGGCACGGAAGCGATCCAGGACGCAGTGAATGCCATCCTGAACTCCGCCACCAACACATCTGGGAGCGGCATTGACGTGACCTCGACCGTAAATGCCATTCTGCAAATCGATGCTGCCCCGGAGGAGACGTTGGACGCCGAGGTGGCTGCGGACAACGCCCAGACTTCCTCCTTGCAAAGCCTCCAAAGCAATATTACCGCCTTCCAGACCAGCCTCCAAACCCTCACCGATTTCACCGGGGATTTCGGAGGGTTGTCGGTAAGTTCCTCGAACAATGACGCGGTCAGCGCTACAGCAGCGAACGGGACAGAGGCGGGGACACACACGGTTTCAGTTACCCATCTCGCCACCACTTCCGCGGATTATTCCGCGTCATTCGCATCGCCAACCGCCCAACTTCCCACAGAAATGTTGAGCCTTCAGGTAGGCTCGAATGCTGCGGTGAGCATTCCCGTGGCCAGCGCCGACAGCACCAACACATTGACCGGCCTGGAGACTTACATCAACAAGAATGATCTGGGTGTCATCGCCTCGGTCATCACCGACAGCTCGGGATCTCGGTTGGGGCTGGAAAGCCAGACCTCCGGTGCGGCGGGCGAGATAAAACTTACCGACAACACGTCCGCGGATAGTTCCGGGAAGTTCACCTCGGCATCGGCAACGCTCCCCACCGGGTCATTTGACCTTCAGGTCGGCACGAACCATGCCGTCGTTATCCCCGTGAACAGTACCAACAGCACAAACACACTCACGGGACTGGCGGCCTACATTAATAATCAACAGAACCTGGGTGTGACGGCCTCGGTGGTCACCACCGCTTCGGGCGCCAGCCTGGCGCTGGTCCCCCAGAGTTCTGGCGCGGCGGGCGTCATAACCATTGCCGACGACACCACGGGGAACGGCGACGGGATGGGATTCCCCAGTTCGTACAACCCCGCCAGCCCACCGGCGGAAAACGGTATGAGTTTTACCGATGCCGTCGATGGGGCGGATGCCGCTCTTACCGTCGACGGCATCCCCGTCGATAGTGCCAGCAATACGGTCCCGGGGGTTATTCCCGGTCTGACCCTGACGTTATCCGGCGTGACGACATCCGGAGGGACGAACAACCCGGTAACCCTTCAGATTTCTCCCAATTTGACTCCCATTGGCACCGACATTAACACCTTTGTCAGCGCTTGGAACACCTTAATCACCGCGGTCAATGCGGGCATTCAAACCAACAGCAGCACGGGTGCGGCCGGCACTTTGTCGGGAGACACGTCGGTTGACTTTGTGCAACAACAGTTGCTGTCAGCCATCAGCTCCAGCATGTCGGGGATCAATGGGATCGTCAATTTGCAATCGATTGGCATCGAAATGCAGGACGATGGGACGTTAACCGTGGACAGCACGACGCTGAACTCAGCCCTGCAGAATAACTTTTCCGCTGTCCAGAACCTCTTCCAAGGCACTTCCGGCGTGGGCCAACAAATCCAAACGAGTCTTACCGCCCTGACCAATACCACCACCGGTGCCTTGAACGTGGACATGAACGGAATCAACAATGAGGTAACCGACCTCAACACCCAGATCAGTAATTTCCAGTTGCAACTCCAGCAGACACAGACACAACTTACGGCGGAATATTCCACCATCAACACGACGCTCGAGCAACTGCCGCAAACGCTGGCTTCCATCAACAGTCAATTGAATGCTCTCAATCCTCCAAGTTCAACGTCATGAGGCTCCCGATGAGACACCCTGCCAATGCTTATCGTCAATTCTCTGTCCAAACCGCCACGCCCTTGGGATTGGTCGTGATGCTTTACGATGGTGCGATCGCCGCCATG
Organism: Terriglobia bacterium; assembly: GCA_049519635.1. Lineage (GTDB taxonomy): Bacteria > Acidobacteriota > Terriglobia > UBA7540 > UBA7540 > Bog-366. Next base: position 10,007 of record JBEKQO010000103.1, read on the forward strand.
CAGCGTGCGGTATCTGCAATTGAAGCCTACGACATTCCTAAGAAATGCACCCATCTGAATCGCGCCCAGGCGATTATCATGCAGCTCGAGGGCACCCTGAACTTTGAGCTGGGAGGCGAAGTGGCTCAGACCCTCAAGGCCTTATACGTGTACGCTCGCGCCCAAATGCTAAAGGCCAACATCGAGAACTCCGCGGAGACGCTCCGTTCGCTGATTGATAAGCTTTCGACCGTTCGCGAAGCCTGGTACGAGGCGGACCACCGGCCGACCACTGCGCCACCAGCTTCGCCCTCTATTTCGCCCTCAACTCCCAGGAGCGATGAATACCCCCACGCGTCTTCCCCCACCCCGGAACCGGGGTCCTGGCGGCTGTCGGGCTAAGCAAGAAACCTCAAAACCGCTAGCCCCGCATAGGCCCAGTGCTTGCGACAAGGCAGCCCACTTAACCTGACTGTTCCCAATTGGATACCTCACCCACCGCCTTGCGGTTCCACACTCTCCCTAAGGGGGCGAGGGTGGACCGCAACCGGCGCTCTCTCCAGCCGGGGCGGCCGGTTGAGGGGAATCGCCCAGGAACCAATTGCCTTTCAGGGTCATGGAATCCGGGCCTGCGGTGTTTCCAGAACCCTGTCTTTTCGCCGAACCACAGATTTCCATAAAAACTGGGGAAGCAAAGGGAATCCTATATTACCCACTATTCCTCTTGCGCAACCCCGCAGGCCTTCTCACCTTGATCGGGCGTCCGTGGGATTTTCTTGATCTCCCATAAATAACCTTCAAGATGCGAATCATTCCGCCGATAACAATGATTGTCTGAGCACAGAAGGGCTTTCCTTTAGCGCAAGGTTCGTTGGTGGCGACAGCCAACACACGGGGAAGCTGGAAGATGCCAGATTGGGAAAACGAGACTCCAATCGCGGTTCAGAGCCGTGACCTCACGGAGAAGACTCGATCCGGTCCCTGCACGGGCGGTCCGAATCGGAGGGAGAAATTCAGCAATGGGCGATATGGACGACATTGTGAGAGAGTTCCTCGTCGAGAGCAATGAGAACCTCGATCAGCTTGATCGGGACTTGGTGACTCTAGAAAAGGATCCGACGGCCCGTGACATTCTTGCCAGCATCTTCCGAACGATCCATACCATCAAGGGCACAACCGGTTTCTTGGGCTTTTCCCGGTTGGAGTCAGTAGCGCATGTCGGCGAAAATCTTCTTAGCAACTTGCGCGACGGTCGCCTCTTGCTCGATGCGGAGATCACATCGGCCCTATTGGCTATGGTGGATGCAGTCCGCCAGATGCTCGTCAATATTGAGAACACGGGTCAAGACGGGCAAGGAGACTACACTCATCTGATTGAACTGCTGACCCGCCTGCAGGGAGGTGAAAAGAAAAAAAAGGAGCCCGCCCCGGCAATGGCAGCACCCCCTCCCCCCCCGACCGTTCCCAGGTCTTCCCTCTCCGGCCCACCGCCGGCCCCTTCAAACTCGACCGAAACAAATGGGAAATCGGAGGTTCCCTCTGCAGTGGGATTACCGCTGGGCGAAATGCTGATACAAGCCGGCCGGGCTAATCCGGAGGAAGTTAATGAGGCTCTGAAGCTGCAGCAGAACGGGGATGACCGCCGCCTCGGCGAAATCCTGGTGGACAAAGGCGCCACGCCGCCGGCTGCCGTTCAGGAGGCTCTGCAAGTTCAGACGGAAGCGCGCGCTTCCGCTCTTTCCGACAGCAACATCCGCGTCGATGTGAGCTTGCTGGATAAGTTGATGAACCTGGTGGGAGAACTGGTATTGGCCCGAAATCAGATCCTGCAATTTTCTTCCTCCCAGCAAGACACAACCTTCCTGAACACGACCCAGCGTTTAAATCTCATTACCACCGAACTGCAAGAGGGGGTCATGAAGACCCGCATGCAGCCTATCGGAAATATTTGGAGCAAGTTCCCTCGCGTCGTGCGGGACCTGGCGGCGTCCTGCGGGAAACAGATCCGCCTGGAAATGGAAGGCAAGGAAACGGAACTCGACAAGACTCTGATTGAAGCCATCAAAGACCCGCTCACCCACGTGGTTCGCAATGCCGTCGATCACGGCGTCGAGATACCGGAAAAGCGAGCGGCTGCTGGAAAGCCCGCAGAAGGACGCCTTTTCCTGCGAGCCTTTCACGAGGGGGGACAGGTCAATATCGAAATCTCCGATGATGGCGCGGGAATCGATCTTGAACGTGTCAAGCAGAAGGCTCTTGCCAAGAGTCTGATTACTCCTGACCAGGCATCGCGCATGAACGACCGCGAGCTATCGAACCTGATCTTCCTACCGGGGCTGTCGACGGCTGAAAAAGTGACCAACGTCTCTGGCCGCGGTGTGGGGATGGACGTCGTCAAGACGAACATCGAGAAAATCGGCGGGACGGTGGATATTCAAAGTCGGCTCGGTAACGGTACCACCCTGAAGATCAAGATTCCTCTGACGTTGGCCATCATCCCCGCTCTTATCGTCACCAGCGGAGGCGACCGCTACGCGATCCCTCAGGTTAGTCTGTTGGAACTCGTCCGCCTGGAAGGGGAGCAGGCTCGCAAAGGCATCGAGATGATCCACGGCGCACCCGTCTACCGGCTGCGCGGCAAGTTGCTGCCTTTAGCCTACTTGAACCAGCAGCTTTGCGTCGAAAAGAGCGGAGATGGATCGAACCGGCCCACGCGGGAAGGCCAGGTAACGCACTCACCAGCGGGCGCGGAAACCGACAATCGGGACTTTGCTTCGGCGCGCAGTAAACACCAGCTTTGCAAGTCAATGCTGAGGGACTTCCTGGACGGCAGGGGTACCATAACGGCGGCCCAGGCAAGTTCTTACAAGGACTGCCCCTTGGGCAAGTGGTTGTATTCCTCGGGATTGGAGGAGTTTGGCGGGGTACCGGAGGTGCAACGATTGGATAACTTGCACCAGCGCTTGCATGAGGTTGTCTGCGAGATTATAGCCTCGATGGCTCCTGGCGATACCGTGCGCTCCGAGAAGGAACTCGCTCGCGTTGAATCCCTGTCCGGGCAGATTGTCTCCCTCCTCCCGTTCCTCGAACAGCAGACAGCGGCCGGCAGCGCCACGAAGATCGTTGTCTTGCAGGCGGATGACCACCACTTTGGTTTGGTCGTTGACGAAATCAATGACACGGAGGAAATCGTCGTCAAGCCGCTGGGCAAACAACTCAAAGGCATCGCCACTTTCGCAGGAGCAACCATCATGGGAGATGGGCAGGTAGCATTGATCCTGGATGTTCTGGGGCTCGCGCAACGCGCTAATGTGGTTTCCGAGGTTCGCGATCGGGGTGTGGGCGAAAAGGCCGCAGAGACGGGGGCACATCTCGACGATGGCGAGTCACTTCTCTTGTTGCGCGGACCGGATGACGGTCGGATGGCCATGCCGCTCTCCCTCGTGGCGCGGCTGGAAGAGTTCACTCGCAGCAGCCTGGAAACGGCAGAAGGCAGGGACGTGGTCCAATACCGTGGCCAAATTTTGCCTCTTATACACCTCTCATCCGCGCTTCCCGAACGTCGTGAGCAAGCCCGCCGTTCCGACTCCTCTGAGCCGGAAGCTGAAAACGAAAAGATCCAGGTCGTGGTCTATTCCAACCAGGGCCGAAGTGTTGGGCTCGTCGTCGACCGCATCCTCGACATCACTCACGAAAGAGTCAAAATCCAGATGCACGCTGCCCGCCAAGGAACTTTGGGCTCTATGGTCGTTCAGGGCCGCGTCACGGAACTGCTCGACCTGAAAGGCATTATCCAAACGGCCGACCCGAGCTTCTTTGAAGAGTCAACGGCGGCTTAAACGGGGACACATCATGGCAGGGAAGAAACAATTCTCGACTTTCGTTGTTGACCGGCTCCTCTTTGGAGTGGAAGTGGAAAAAGTCCAGGAGGTCATCCGCTACCAGGAAATGACTCGCGTTCCCCTTGCGCCTCCTGTCGTCAAAGGCCTCATCAACCTGCGCGGGCAGATTGTGACGGCCGTTGACCTGCGATGCCGTCTGGGCCTTCGCGAACGCGCCGCCACCGACCTCCCCATGAATGTCGTGATCCGCCACGATGACGGGGCCGTCAGCCTGCTCGTGGATGAAATCGGCGATGTCCTGGAAGTTGAGGAAGAAGCATTCGAGTTGCCTCCCGGCACCCTCTCGGGAGAAGTGCGGGAGCTCTTTCGTGGAGTTTACAAACTGAAAGAAGCGTTATTGATTGCGTTAGATACGGACAAGATCCTGAATCTGGTGGCGACTGCCGCAAGAGGTGTTTAGCCGACAGAATACACCGGCTGGAGCATAACATGAAGAATGGGCCGACCCCACGGAGAAGCAACAGAACATTCATATTTAGACTCGCAACGTGCACCGTCTTTATTATTCTGACATCGCCCTGGATGATGGGGACAGAAGGCAGCGGCAGCGTGTATCCTATTGGGGCAGAAACCGTTTTGCCGGGGCTTACTCCAGCCGCCGGGCAAACCATGTTCGCCGAGTTTAGTACCACTTACCAGGCCAACGGCTTTCTCGATGGTCAAGGGCATGGCTCGGTTCCAGGCTTTAAACTCTCCGTCTATGCCTTTGCTCCCAAGATCACGCATAACTGGGGTGTGCACCTACTGGGAGGGGATTTAGTCAGTTGGGTCGCGTTTCCCTTCGCCAACGCCATGATGCAGACTCCCGCCGCCAGGTACTCCACGACGGGTATCTCGAATCCTGTCTTGGGCGTTGCCGACGTCGCCTATAACCGCGGCAATTGGCATTGGTGGTACGGACTCGATGTGGAGACACCGGCCCCCGTATTTCACAAGGGTGGCCCCATCAATATCGGGCAGCACAACTTTGCTACGGCCCCGTCAGGCGCTTTCACCTACCTTCCCAATCACGGAAAAACAGAATTCAGCTCGCGCTTGCAGTACATCGTTAACTACACCGACTCCGCCACCAATTACCATTCTGGCAATGAGTTCCTCTGGGAGTATGTGGCGATGCAAAACGTCACTAGGAAATTGGCCATTGGCGCGAATGGTTATTTTTACCAGCAAACCACCGCTGACCGACTCCTAGGTGTGATCTACGCGGAGGGAAATCAGGGACGAGATTTCGCAATCGGCCCCGAGGTGCACTATCAACTCGGTCCCATGGTTTTAATTGCCAAGTATTTCCGGGACACACTGGTGGAAAACAGGCCATGCGGAAACGCCTTCTGGATTGAGTTCGCGATCCCCTTGTCACATGGGCATGCGAAGCAGCAGGTCCAGGAAATGAGTCGCCTGAACTAAATGTATGCACGGAGTCTTAAAGGCTGGGCTCTCGTGGCGAGAGATTGAGGCCAACTGATCGTAGGAGCGTAACAATGCGCCCCCAAGGCCAGTGAACAGTTCACTATATTTCATTAATGGAGATTAGAGATGCCAAAACAGGATGAGTTGTGCAACAAGTACGGGATTGATGAGAATAACCTCAGGCGCCGCCGGGAATTTATCCGGCTTGGGGTAGAAGAACAACAGATCCTGGCAAGCCTCGTGTCTTGGGCCGAGACCGCTGCCCCCGGGATTGTTAAGGAATTCTATGATTGGCAGTTTTCATTTCCCCCAACCGCAGCTTTCTTCGAACAGTTTTCTCAGGAACGTAAGATGCCGATCGCCGCACTCCGCGATCACCTGGAAAAGGCCCAGACCTCGTACCTCAAGGCTATTTTTCAAGGTGCGCAGACAGGCTGGGGCGTGGAGTATTTCGAGGACCGGCTCCGAATTGGAGAGGGCCATGACCGCATCAACCTGCCCTTCAAATGGTACATTGGCTCTTACATCGAATTCCAACGCCTGATCCGCCCCCGCCTGCAAAGACACTTCAAAACCAACAAGGCCATGGCGGCCAAAGCGGAAGAGGCAGTTTTCAAAGTACTTAACTATGACATGCAAGCCGTCGGCGATTCTTTCTTAATGAACACCTTCCAGTCGATGGGCTTCAACATCGAGTCAATTCGGACGGAACGTGGGACAGACCGGACGGAACACCTGGACCAGGTCAAGGAGGCGCTGGGCGAGTGGGCCGGGCAGATCGCGGCCTTTAACAAGTCACAGTCAATAATCGAATTTCAAATGGACGGCACGATCATTACAGCCAATGAAAACTTCCTGCGGCTTTTTGGGCACACGATAGAGGAAGTCAAGGGTAAACATCACAGTATCTTCGTGGATGAGGCTCACCGCCATAGTCCCGAATACCGGGAGTTCTGGGCCAAGCTTAACCGCGGCGAATATGTACAAAATGAAGACAAACGGCTCGGCAAGGCCGGAAACGAACTCTGGATACAATCCGCCTACAGCCCGATTCTGGATTTGAAGGGTAAGCCCTTGAAGGTGGTCAACTTCCTTACCGACATCACTGAGCAGGTCAAGTCCAAGCTCGCAGTGGCTGAGGCGGCCGAGCGCGAAAAACTCGCCGCCGAAGGCCTGAGGCACAAGGTTGACAGCATTCTTGACGTGGTGACTGCCGCCAGCGGCGGCGACCTCACCCAGCAAGTCACTGTCAGTGGCAGTGACAGCATTGGGCAGATGGGCGAAGGCTTGGCGAAGTTCTTCGAAGACCTGCGCCAAAGCATCTCCAGCATCGGCCAAACGGCGGTCACTTTGAGTTCGTCTTCCGAGGAGTTGACGGCCGTGAGCCAGCAGATGAGCTCGAACGCCGAAGAGACCTCCACCCAAGCCAACGTTGTCTCGGCAGCGAGCGAACAAGTTTCCAAAAACATCCAGACCGTGGCGACAGCGACGGAAGAGATGAGCGCCAGCATCAAGGAGATTGCCAAGAGCGCCACGGAGGCCGCCAAGATCGCGACTTCTGCGGTGCGGACGGCGGAAACCACTAACGCCACCGTCGGGAAGTTGGGTGAATCGAGTGCCGAAATCGGTCAGGTTATCAAGGTTATCACTTCCATCGCGCAACAAACCAACCTCCTGGCTTTGAACGCCACCATCGAGGCGGCACGAGCGGGCGAAGCCGGCAAGGGCTTTGCGGTCGTTGCGAACGAGGTTAAGGAACTGGCGAAGGAGACCGCCAAGGCGACCGAGGATATCAGCCGGAAGATCGAAGCAATCCAGGGGGACACCAAGGGAGCTGTGGTAGCCATCGGCGAGATTACCTCCATCATCAACCAACTGAACGATATTTCCAACACGATCGCAAGCGCGGTGGAGGAACAAACGGCCACCACCAACGAGATTACTCGCAATGTGAGTGAAGCGGCCAAGGGAAGCTCACAGATTGTAGAGAACATCTTATCGGTGGCCACTGCCGCGAAAAACACCACCGAAGGAGCAACCAACACCCAAACGGCCGCGCAGGAACTTGCTCGCATGGCCGCAGAACTCCAGGGGCTGGTGGGGCAATTCAAGTTGGACGGAAGTGCATCCACCGCCGGCGCCGCGGGAGTTCATTCTGCCGCCAAACCTGTCCGCGATGGGCACTTGGCGAGCTTGGCCAAAACTCAATCGGTCGTAACACCTCGCATCCAGTAAAAGGATACGGTGGGGTCCAGCGGGTCGAGAGGGTTCGGGGAACTTGCGGTAAACCCCAAACCCTTTTCGGCCGATGAGAATAAGGTGAAGAGGGTGATTCGTTACCGGAGGGAGCTTTCGTGCGAGCACTCATAATTGACGACTCAAAGGCAATGCGGAGCATCCTGGCCCGAATGCTCCGGGCACTGGAGTTTGAAGTCGTTGAAGCAGCCAACGGCCGGGAAGCCATGGAGAGGCTCCAAGCCAACGGCAAGTTCGATCTGGCCCTGGTAGATTGGAACATGCCGGAAATGAATGGCTTCGAGTTTGTTCGCGCCGTTCGGGCCAAGCAAATGTATGACGGCGTCCTCTTGATGATGGTGACGACTGAAACCGAAATGGAAAATGTAGTTCGAGCTCTCGCGGCAGGGGCCAACGAATACGTCATGAAGCCCTTCACCCCGGAAGTAATCCTGGAGAAGCTGCGAATCTTCGGGATGGCAGGATCTTAGCTTATGCCCAAGATCAGAATTCTGGTTGTTGATGACTCGGTGGTCGTTCGGCGCATGGTCAGTGATGCGCTTGCTTCCGACCCACAACTCGAAATCGCCGGAACAGCGGCCAACGGGAAGATTGCCCTCGCAAAAATTCCCCAGGTCAATCCGGATATCGTCATTCTCGATGTGGAAATGCCGGAACTGGATGGGATCGGCACGCTGTTAGGGATCCGCAAGTCGCTCCCGGCTCTGCCGGTTATCATGTACAGCACCCTTACCCAGCGCGGCGCAGAAGCTACCCTCGATGCACTCTCCAAGGGTGCTACCGATTACGTGACGAAGCCCTCCAACGTCGGCAGTGCCGCTCAAGGGTTGGAATGCATTCGGACGCAATTGATTCCGAAGATCAAAGCGATTTGCATCCGTGTTTTGGGGTTGCCTCTTCCCTGTCCTCCGACCGCAACCGTGGCTTCCAAACTGATCCCGGCACGCTTGGCGTTCCCTCGTCGCGAAGAGCGCATCGATATTGTTGCCATCGGCGTATCCACGGGGGGACCAAACGCCCTTGCCAGTCTGATGCCAACTTTTCCACGCGACTTTCCTGTGCCCGTGGTCATCGTTCAACACATGCCTCCCGTATTTACTCGGCTCCTGGCGGAGCGCTTGGCTGCGAAATCACAAATCGGCGTGGTAGAGGGTTACATGGGAGCCGTCCTGGAACCTGGCTGCGCCTGGATAGCTCCTGGCGATTATCATATGGTCGTGGCAGGTGATAGCCATCGGGTGACGCTTTGCACCCACCAGGGTCCGCCCGAGAACTCCTGCCGCCCGGCAGTGGACGTGCTATTCCGATCGGTGGCGGAGGTCTACAAACCTCATGCACTTGTGGTGGAGATGACCGGGATGGGCCAGGATGGCTTGCGGGGTTGTGAACAGATTCGCGAGGTCGGTGGGCAAATCCTGGCGCAGGATCAGGCCTCAAGCGTTGTTTGGGGAATGCCCGGATTCGTGGCAAACGCCGGCCTGGCTGATAAAGTTTTGCCCCTGGATGAACTCGGCATGGAAATTATCCGTCGGGTTCGAAACGGCCGGGCACCTTCCAGGGATTTCAAATCCGCCCCCCGGACGGTGGAGTCGAGTATCCCAAGATGACCCTCAGCCTACCGGAATTCAACTACGTCCGCCGCCTTGTCCTCGAGCAGTCGGCGATTGTGCTGGAGGAGGACAAGGGATATCTGGTTGAATCCCGCTTGTTGCCACTGGCCCGTCGCGAGGGGTTTGCCTCGCTTGACCTTCTCGTTCGAAAGATGCAGTCCGAGCCCATTCACGGTTTGCATCGCCGAGCCGTGGAAGCCATGACGACTAACGAGACGACCTTTTTTCGCGACTTCCATCCTTTCGAGGCCCTCAAGAAGTCCGTGCTGCCAGATCTCATTGCCCGGCGAGCGGCGGAAAGAACGTTGAGCATTTGGTGTGCAGCCAGTTCCTCCGGACAGGAACCTTACAGCCTCTCCATGCTAATCCGCGAGAATTTTCCCCAGTTGCTAAGCTGGAAGGTTCGCATCCTGGCGACCGACCTCTCCACGGAAATCCTTACCCGCGCCCGGGAGGGTCGCTACAGCCAACTCGAGGTGAACCGCGGCCTCCCCGCCAGCCTGCTCGTCAAGTACTTTCAAAAGCGAGGCTGCGATTGGTATCTGCGGGACGATATTCGCAATATGGTGGATTACCAGATCGTGAACCTGGCCAACGCTTGGCCAGTCCTGCCGCCCATGGACATCGTGATGATCCGAAACGTGCTCATCTACTTTGGTGTCGAGACCAAGAAAGAAATTCTCGCCAAAGCTCGAAGGGTTTTAAAAGCTGATGGCTATTTCTTCCTTGGCGCGGCGGAGACAACCTTCAGCATTGATGAGTCTTTTGAGCGCGTTCAATTCGAACGCTCGACATGTTATCGAGTTCGTAAAACCTAGGGAGTTGCCATGCTGGTTACCGAGGGAGCTGTTTACAAGATTGTTCAAGACACGTGGACCTCCACCCTGGGATTCCAAGTTGATCGTTCCGCACCGTCGGAGTCTCTTGCGACCGGGGCCTTAACCGTGTGCGTTAAAATCACGGGCGCGTGGGATGGGGAAGTCCGCTTGCACTGCTCCCCCCAATTGGCTCGATTAATCGCGGCCGCCATCTTCGAGGTGGAAACCGTCAACGTAGGAACCTACGAGATTCTCGACGCTTTAAGTGAGCTCATCCATATTGTCGGTGGGAACCTGAAGGCATTGTTACCCCAACCCGTCATTCTTTCGCTGCCCACTCTTGCTGATCCCAGCAATTGGGAGCAGACCACGCCGCAGTGGCAGATTGTTTACCGGCTGACGCTTATGAGTGAAGGCCACCCTTTCGTCGTAACCCTTTTGGGAGACCTCCCCGCCATGCCAACAGCGGAAACTCCCGCCGATTGGGAAAGCCGATTGCCAGGGGAAAACCAATAGGCATACTGGGCGCGCTGCGCTATGGTTGGCCGGGAAGAACTTTAGACGCAGGCCCGCGCTTCTCGAATTTTTCATCCGAGGAAGCGTCGATCCTGGTTATTAAATTAAATAAAAACGACCCGCCAGGACGCGGGCCCCACGTGGGCCGCCCGCAACAACAGGGGCCCTGGACTCTAGCCGGAATAGAACTAGCCGCGCCGGCTTGCGGGCTTTTGAGCCGTTCTCCTATGCGGTGGCGGGTTTGGCGAAACTGCTGATCGCCTTGGCTTCGTCGTCGTGGACGTCGAAGACCGTATAGAGTTTAGTGATCTGCAATAGGTCATGAACCTTCTTCGTAAGGTTTAGAAGTTTCAAGGCTCCGCCCTGCTTGGAGACACCGGTGAAGGCGCTCACCAATTCCCCAATCCCCGAACTGTCGATGTAGGTGACGTCGGCAAGGTTCAACAAGATATTTTTGTTGCCCTTGCTCAATTGGTCGCGGATCAGCTCCCGCAACTGTGTACACCCTTCTCCCAAAGTGATTCTGCCCCTGACATCGACGACCGTCACGGAATCAACTTGTCGTATTGTGGCTTTCATGCTCACGGTCGGTTCCTCCTTGTTTAGTCTGAATTCCGGAACTCAGGCGTTTGACCATGGTCACTTCTGTCCCCGCGCCGATGATATGTTCAACCCGGAACTCGTCCATGAAGGTGCGGATGAGAAAGATTCCGCGCCCGGACACATTCAGCAGGTTTTCATTTTCCAAAGGATCGGGAACGTGATTCAGATCGAAGCCGCTTCCTTGGTCCCGGATGCGTATTTCCAGCCGGTCGCCATGAATTTTAAACTGCAGCCAGACGCTCTTGCTGGAATCATTCTTGTTGCCGTGCCAAATGGCGTTAATCATCGACTCGTGCACGGCCATTTCAATGCGGTGCTGTTCATCCTCATCGAATCCTGCGGTTCCTGCCACGCGGCGGGTAATCTCCTCCGCCACCTCAACATTCTTGAGGTCACTTTCCAGTGTCACCTCAACGACGCTGCTTTCAGGAGTCATAGGATCCGGGAAGGGACGCAAGTCCCACCCCTGAAATTACCCCAGGGGTTCGGGAAAGTCAACGCGCGCGTTGACTTTTTCCGTCCATCGAGGCTTTTATCTCCATGGCTTTATCGGCCCACATGGCGGGATAGCGGTTCCACGCTCACCCGATCCCTTGATGTTCCCCCCACACGCCAGAAGAACTGGGCGCGTTGAACACCGGCTCGCCAATTCCCCCCGCGCGACTAAACCGCATGCCTTCGGAAAGGGCTCCCTGCACTAGTTCGAGTCCCAGCCCCCTGCCATCTGAAGCGGGGTAGAGAATAATCGAACCTTTGCCCCCCGTCAACGATTTCGCTGAATATTTCATTCAACACGATTCCGCTCAATATTTGCCCTTAGCGTGGTGTCC
>JBEKQO010000104.1:0-21890 GCA_049519635.1 Terriglobia bacterium
GCGAAGTTCCGGTCCTTCAACATGCGGAAATCCACGATGGGGTCTTCGCGCGTGAGTTCCCAGATCACCGCGCCGACCAGTCCCACAACTCCGACAATAGTGCAGCCGACAATAAAGTTCGAACCGAACCAATCATCCCGCTCGCCTTTATCAAGAACTACCTGGAGGAAGCCCAGTCCTACACTCAGCAACCCCAGTCCCATGTAATCAATCCGCAGCCCGCGAAGGCTCCTGCGCACCAGGTAGGGCGGGTCGTAGATCAAAAAAGCGGTTAACACGAGGGAAATCACCCCGACCGGAATGTTGATGAAAAAAATCCATCGCCAGGTGTAGTTGTCCGTGATCCAGCCCCCCAGCGTAGGACCGACGACCGGCGCCACCACCACGCCCATCCCATAAACCGCCATCGCCATACCCTGTTTTTCTTTGGGAAAGCTTTCCACCAAAATCGCCTGCGAAATCGGCTGAAGCGCGCCTCCTCCCGCGCCCTGCAGGATTCGAAAGAAAACCAGCAGGCCAAGGCTGGGAGCAATGCCGCAAAGGAAGGAACAAACGGTGAAGAGGGCCACGCAGACCATGAAGAAACGCTTGCGCCCGAAGAGCGATGACAACCAACCCGTAAGCGGCAGCACGATGGCGTTTGAAACCAAGTAGGAAGTCAGCACCCAGGTGCTCTCATCGACGCCGGCGGAAAGGTCGCCGGCAATGTGAGGCAGCGCCACGTTGGCGACGCTGGTGTCAAGTACCTCTAGGAATGTGGCGAGCATCACCGTTACGGCGATAAGCCAGGGATTGATCTGCTTTTGTTGTGGCGTCCGACTCAAGGTGCTGTCCATAATGATTATCCGGCCATGGCAGGCCCGTAATCCCAAGGGCTCACTGCGCGCGCATCCGCGGGCCAACCATTTCTCTTACCCAATTTGATTTATTCCCGATAGCCCTAAGCCTGCTTGACAATACCGATCGTACCGTTGCTTTTCCGGCAGTGCGAAGCACGGGCACACCCAGCACGCTCAATGCGCGCTCGGGGGCGCTCCGTGCGGCCGGCTCTTCTTCATTAAGAACATCAGGGGGACCAAAGACAAGAACATCAGCCCCATCATCCAGAAATCATCTACGAAAGCCAACATCGCGGCGTGCCGTTGCAAAAGTCCATAGGCCATGCCGTTCGCTTGGGCCTGAGCGTCAGCGAAACTGGACCCTGCCGCGACCAGGAGCCTTGCCGAGCCGTTCAGAAGCCCCTGATACGCGGAATCGAAAGGAGTCATGTGGCTGACGAGTATACCCTGATGGAATTGGGTTCGGCGCGCCAGCAAGGTCACCACGGCCGCAATCCCGAAGCTGCCGCCGATGTTCCGCGCCAGATTGATGATCCCCGTGGCGTTATTGAATTTCTCCTTGGGGATAAAGTAGAACGCCATGACGTTGATGGGCACAAAGAGAAAAGCCATTCCGGCCGATTGATATATTCGCGCCATCATCGCGGTGTGAAAATCGATGCCCAGGTTGAACTTTGCCATGTGAAACAACGAAGAGGCCACGATCACGGCACCGATAATTACCAGCCAACGCGCATCGAACCGCGTCAGCAGCTTACCCACAAGGGGCAGCATGATGACCACCATGATTCCTCCCGGTGAAAGCACCAGCCCGCTCAGCAGCGCTGTGTACCCCAGCAGGGTCTGGAGAAAAATGGGAAGCAAGGCGGTGCTGCCGTAAAGGACGAATCCCAGCACAAACATCGTCAAGGTGGCGAGGAAGAAGTTCCGGTCTTTCAACAGCCGAATGTCCACGATGGGATCTTTGCGCGTAAGCTCCCAGATCAGGGCTGCAACCAGTCCGAATACCGACACCGCGGCGCAGGCAACGATGAAGTGCGATTCAAACCAGTCCTCCCGCTGTCCCTTATCCAGAACAACTTGCAAGAATCCTATGCCCACACTCAGCAAACCCAGCCCAATGAAATCGATGCTGACTCCCGACTTAAACTTCTTACGGACGAGGAAGGGCGGGTCAAAAATCAGGAAGGAGGTAAGAATCAGGGAGATGACTCCCACCGGAATGTTGATGAGGAAAATCCATCGCCAGCTATAACTGTCGGTGAGCCAACCACCCAGGGTGGGGCCGATAATGGGCGCCATGACCACGCCCACACCAAACATGGCCATCGCCATGCCTTGCTTTTGTTTGGGAAAACTCTCCAGCAAGATGGCCTGAGAGATGGGCTGCAACGCTCCCCCTCCGGCGCCCTGCAGGATGCGGAAAAACACCAGCAAGGGAAGACTGGGCGCGAGCCCACAAAGCATGGAGCTGATCGTGAAGATGGCCACGCAGGTCATGTAGAACCGCTTACGTCCGAATAGTGTGGAGAACCAACCGGTAAGCGGGAGCACGATGGCGTTTGAGACCAAGTAAGAGGTCAAGACCCAGGTGCTTTCGTCAACGCCAGCGGAAAGGTTGCCGGCGATGTGGGGAAGTGCGACGTTGGCTACGCTGGTATCAAGCACTTCCATGAAAACCGCCAGCATCACCGTGAAGGCAATCAGCCACGGGTGGGTCTCTCCGTTTTGTCGAGCTCGCGCAAAAAATTGCTTCATGACCAGGTTCGATTCGTGAGCGGCGTTTTCCCGGCGTAGGGGGCCACTTTGCTGTGCCGGCGCGCAAAGCCTGCCCTGACGCGGGAAGGGAGCGCCGGATTCTATTGAATCAAGAGTCGGCGGTCATTGACCGCCGCTACATGGAACGCTGACTCTAGTGCTATGGAGGGCCGAAAGAATAATGGAGACTGACTCCTTTTCCCCCAGGCATGATGAAATCATCAAATGGTACAGATGGCGATTCTGCCAGTCTTCGCCATAGTGAGAACGGACATACGCTGCGCGCGTGGCATCTTCCGCGTCCAGCTTTCTCTCCGCCTCGGCTTTCGAAATTTGAGTGTCGCGACGGAGCAAACGCTGCTGCCTTTGGCCCCGGGGCGCATAGATGAAAACATGGAAAGCATCTTCGCGCTGCTGGAGAATGCACTGGCTTCCCCGTCCCACAATCACACAGTCGCCAATCGCCGCCGCCTCTTCAATGATGCGGCGGGTCAAATGGGCCGCTACATCAGCATCAAACCTGCCCGGCACGGGGCCTCCGATATAACCCCGCAGACCCGGAGACTGCCAGAAGACCTCCGCCAGCCGATCGAACCAGGGGTCGGGGCGCTCGTCGAATTTTTCCGCGACCTGGGGCTCAATCCTGGCGGTTTCCGCGATTTTTTCCACCAGGCAGCGGTCGAGTAATTTCCATCCCAGGCGGCCCGCCAACAACTGGGCGATCCGTCCGCCCCCGCTTCCATACTCGCGCGCTACGGTCACCACTCGGAACATAGTTCCTCTTTTCTTGGGGGCCAGGTGCCGGGGACTGGGTGCTGGGGTTTTCTCCCAGTCCCTAGCCCCTAGCGCTCAGCACCTATTGGGTGATAATCGTCGCCTCAACGTTCATGCCGGGGCGCAAAATTGCCTTGTCCGAGGAATTCGGGTCCAACAAAATCTTAACCGGGATCCTTTGCACCACTTTCACGTAGTTGCCCGTGGCGTTCTCGGGCGGGAGAAGGCTCAAGCGTGCACCGGTAGCGCCGGCGATAGAATCCACATACCCGGTGACGGTCCTGCCGTACATGTCAACGTCGATCTCTGCCCTCTGGCCGGGACGCACCTTGGCAAGCTGAGTCTCTTTGAAATTCGCCGTGACCCAAATGTCGTTCAGGGGAATCAGGGTGAACAGTCCCTGGCCGGGCTGGATGATTTGGCCAGCCTCGACCGATTTCCTGGTCACCACTCCATCGCTGGGAGCAACCATAGTGGCGTAACTTAACTGCAACTCCGCCGATTCCAAATCCGCCTGGGCCGCAGCCACGGCCGCTTCGGCGGAAGCCTGGTCGGACTCGTGAATGGAGATTTGCTTATGGTTCGCCATCGCCTGCGCAACCATGGCGCGCGCTTGGTCCACCTGCGCTTTGGCCGCCAGCATGGATTCGCGCGCGATCTCCGCACCCTTCCCGGCGGAACTGAGCTTTTCGTTCGCGGCGCTCAGTTGGCTGTCAGCCACGCGTGCGCCGGCTAAGTATGCGTCGTACTGCTGCTCGGAGATCTCGCCCTTTTCCATCAGGGGCTTCATGCGGGCCAAATCTGCCTGGGCTCGCTCGTTGTTGGCTTTCTGCGCCGCCAAATTGGCGCGCGCATAAGCCACCTCCGACGTAGAATCCTTCTCGTAGCTAAACCTGGATTTGTCGTAATTCGCCTGGGCGGCGGCCAGTTGCGCATCGGCGCCGGAGGTGGTGCTGTCCGTGGTTTCCCGCGTCAGCGGGACGCCCACGTCCGCCCCCCGCGCATGAGCCTCGGCGAGCGCCAGCGCCGCCTTGGCTTGGTCCACCCGGGCTTGGTAATCGCGTGGATCGATGCGGACCAGCACCTGCCCCGTCCGGACCGATTCGTTGTCATGAATCAAGACATCGGCGACGGTCCCATAAACCTTGCTGGCGATCGGCACCACGTGCCCATCCACCTCGGCGTCGTCCGTGGAGACGCGGTTGTGGTAGTAAATTAATAATCCCACCACTGCGATGACCAACACGGCCGCCGCCCCAATAGCTGCCAGGCGGACCCTGGGGTCAGCCCAGCGCGATGGGCTCTTGACAGCAACCTCCGGGCTGATTGGTTCTGCGCTGCCTACTTCTTTTTCCAGCTCAACAACGTTGGGATCTGTACTCGGCATAGTTAAACACCTTTACTTGGCTTGTAGCGTCGCCTTTTAGGGCGGCGCCTGCCGGGTTAAAGCCCGGCGCTACTTGGAATAAAGCCCTTCGATCTGGCCTATGGCGTGCGATAAGTCGGCCCTTGCCTGGTTGTACCCATAGAGCGCGGCAATCTGGTTATCGTTGGCGCGAGCCAAGGCGTCCTGGGCACTGACAACTTCAATATTGTTGGCCACCCCCGCCTGGAAACGGTCGCGCGCCTGCGACACTTCCTCTTGCGCCAGTTTCACTCCCAGGTTGGCCACATCCACTTCGTGCTGCGCCGCTTCAAGTTGCGCTTGCGAAGTCTTCACCTCCAGCGCAATCTGGTTTCGCAGGTCGGCGCGATCCTGCTCGACCTTTTTAATTTCCAGATCGGCCTTGGTAATCTCGGCGTGAATCCGTCCACCGGTAAAGAGCGGCACGTCCACGGTGACCTGGTAGATATAAGCCGGAATCGCGCTGGGGGCCGACAACCCTTGTTCGCCCCATGTGCCGAGGAAATTGACCGTGGGTAGGCGTGACTCACTCGCTCCGCGCCGGGCAAGGTCTGCCATGTGCGCGCGCGCGACGAGCGCCTTCATTTCCGGGCGAGTTTCGTAAGCCTGCTCGAGACTCCGGGTGGCGTCGATCTCCGGTGTCTCATAGAAACTCGGCGTATCGGCCAATTCGATTTTCCGCTGCGGATCCAAACTGAGTAGCCGCGCCAAACCAAAGAGCGCAACCTTTTGTTGGGTCTGGGCTTCCAGAAGGCGCTGCTTCTCGTTTTGAAGCTCAACGTTCGCACGCAAGGTGTCAATTCCCGTACCTACCCCGTGTTTCTGCAAGTCATCGGCCTGGTCATAGAGCGCCTGCGCCAAATCCACCCGCGATTGGGCTGCTTTCACCGAAGCATTGGCGCGCATCCCCGCCAGATATTGCGAAACCACCAACAGCACAACTTGCTCGCGTACGGTGATTTCCTGCGCTTGGCTGGCGCTCATTCCCTGGTGAGCCGCCTGCAAACGCCGCCATAGCGTTAGGTCCAGCAAGGGCATGGTCACGCCCGGGCCCGCCTGGAAAAACTGGAACGGCCCCGCATGCTCAGGAATACCCGGAAACTTGCTTCCAAACTCCGCGTAGAGGTTAGCGCGTATCGCCCGGTCAAAAACCTCCAGGCCGGCTTGCGGAAGCAGTGCCGAGCGCGCAATGGAGTTGTCCGCCTGGCTCTCGGCAAAGTTTAAAGTGGCAATCTGTACCTGTGGATTTTCCTTCAGCGCCGTGGCCACCGCATCGTGTAAAGTCAGTCGCAACGCCGTGGCATCTTGTGCTCGCGTTGGCAGCGCTGCAAGGAGCGGAAGCAAAAGAATCAAGAGCAGATGAACGGCCTCTTGCTTCAATCTGGGTGGCGCTTTGGCGGGCTTCGCAAGTTGCTTTTCTGAACAGATTTCGTCAATCAGTGACTTGGGCATTAGACCCGAACCCATCAGTTGCGCCCCCTCGCCGGAGATCGAGCAGAGCAATTTCTTTCCCGCAGGGTCAACAAAGGTCACACCGGACAAATCCACCACCAACGCCTTCTTCTTGTAGATGTCCGTCGTGAGGTGCCAGCAATGCTCGAACTCCTCCACCCAGGGACCAGAGAGTTTTCCCTCCAGTTTCAGCGTGACTTTTTCATCGAAGTCGCTTGTCGTGATGCGAAGCATAATGGCAACTCTCCTCAAGTATAAGGCTCGATATAGCGCAATGCTGGGGCCAAAATTCGAAGCTCTAAAATTTATTATAAGTGACTTCCTTTCATTTGTTTATGGTTATAGAATGAATGCTGGCGGGGATCGGGGAGCGCTGATGTGCCGAAATATCGCCACTTGCCGGAATTCAGTCACCGGCAGTGGCACTATTAAGGCATTTCTTAGACGATCTCAATTGGGAAATGACTTTAGGTCCAAGCATCCTTTGACGCATGGCGGAGGTCCTGGCGACAAAGTTGCGAAAGACCTCGGGATTCGCAATAATCGTACTTACTGATGCAATCAGGCATCAGCAACCTTGCCGTAATGGATTTCATCCAAGCGGCTTGAAGCAAACAAACCGCAGAAGGAAGGCGCATCATGATGGCAATCATCCTTTCGCTCCTGATGCTGGCTCTTGCGCTGGCGAGCTTTGCCCAAACCCCGGCAGGTCCCGTGGGCCCGGCGGCTCAGCCGCAGCCCTCGTCCCCGGTAGAAACGCCGAGCCCGGCGACCAGCACCCCAGCGCCCAGCGCCCCGGCGGTACCATTGGACTCACCTGTAGCGGTGGCCAACGCGAAGATCGTGGTGGCTGCGGACACGACGATTCCGATGATTCTCGAGAACACGATCAATACCAGGTCCGCATTCGTCGGCCAGTCCATCTATTGTGAATCCATCTATCCCATAACTGTGGGGAACCACGTCATCATTCCCAAGGGCAGTTCCATACGCGGCACCGTGACGCAGGTGGTTCGTCCGGGGCGCGTTAGAGGCCGTGCCCAGATTGGCCTGCGGTTTGATGAGCTGATTCTCCCCAACGGCACCACCCGGCACTTGCGCGCGACGCTTGCGGGCTTCGGCAGCACCGGCAACGACAAGTTCCAGCCGAACGAAGGGAAGATCGAAGGGGGAGGATCCAAAGGCAAAGACGCAGGAACAGTGGGTCGAACGACCATTACCGGCGCCGAACTGGGGACCATCGTGGGAGCTGCGAAGGGCGCGCCGCTGGAAGGACTGGGCATTGGCAGTGCGGCGGGCGCTGCCACCGGAATCATCTGGACCTTGGCCTCGCGCGGCAAGGATTTGGTGTTGCCGCACGGCACCAGCCTGGAACTGGAACTCAATCAACCCGTGTCTTTCGACCGTGAAGAGGTGGAGCCCCCCTCCCGTTATGACGCGGGCCCGATGATACCTCGCCGCGAATATGGACCGCGCAATTAATTGCTAACCTGCGGCTTCCTCGTTGGCCCGCTGTCGATAGGCTTTCATATAGGCGATGCTGTACGCGGTCCCGGCCCTGTCGCCGATCATGCCGGGGATGTGATCCGGGATCATGACCCCATTGAAATTCACCTCCCGAAGTGCGTGCATCACCTTATACATATCCATGTAACCGTCATCCACGAAGGCTTCCACAAAATGCGGCAAGGGCGCACTGACGTTACGGAAGTGGATCTTGAAAATCTTCCCGCGCGAGCCAAAATACTGAATCGTCTCGAGTAAACTTTTTCGCGTGTACTTTCCGCCCTCTAGCCACGTGCCGCAACACAGGCACATTCCAATGTTGGGGCTGTTGGCAATTTCGAAAGCGCGTTGGTAGCCGTCGAAGTTTCCGAAAATACAGCGCGGAACCCCGCCCAGAACCGGCATGGGCGGATCATCGGGATGAATGCCGATTCTCACCCCCGCCTCTTCCGCCACGGGGACGACCGCTTTGATGAAGTAGGTGTAGTTGTCCCAAATCTCCCGCTCGGAATAAACGCGGCCATGGGTGAGAGGCCCGTGAAAAACCTTTTGATCCCAATAACCGGCGGGGTCCTTGGCAAGGTCAAAGGCCCGCGCGGAGGCTCCGCCACGCGTGGTTTCACGGGCCGAACTCCAAATGCCGTTCCCCATAAAAGCCAGGGTGGAGTAATAGATTCCCGCCTTGCCGAGGGTGCGGATATAGGTCTTATACTCCTCAATTTTCTGGTCACGCCCGGCAAGGTTAAGCGTAACCTCTTCCATATTATGCACGTTGATGTTTCCGATGTTCCAGACTTTCAGGCCGGCCCCCTCAACGTTCCGCCGCAAGCGCATGAAGTTCTCGTAGTTGGCCAGATCGCCATGCAGCCAGATGGTGACATAATCCACCCCCAGTTGATTCACGAACTGGAGGTCTTCGCCGCTGGGGTCAGGTCCCAATTGGACCGAGATCTTGATGCCGGGAGGAAGATCGGGCAGTACCGGTGTGCCGGGGAGCGGGCGTGAGGTGAGGGCCATGCCGCCCATTGCCCCGGCCAGCGCCCATTGGGCAAACTTTCTCCTTCCCGGATCGAAGTTTTCTTCCCGACGAGGTATCCGTGGGTGATTTGCTTTGTTGGCTGTCATCACAGTATCACTCCTTGGGAATGCCCTGAGCGCAGGGTAAAACGAGGCCGGCGGGACGAGCGGTAAAAGTAACAGCCTCGCCGGGTCTCGTCGTTTGCCCGAGGAACGGCGATATTCTCACCGGTGGGGAGAAGAAAATCAAGGTACGAAAGGATAGGGAATCCACGCTGCAACAGGAAAAAAGCGTAGCTGCTGCCGCCGTGCAGCCCGGACCCAAAAGCGAACCCCCCCTCTAATTAAAGGGCTGGCCGGCGTCCTGGGCACCCGCACGACTAAGCGTTCCCGGAAAGTGACGACTCGCCAAACACGACCGATTGCAGGCCTGTAATCTCAAACTTCTTCCGGCAACGCGGATTCTTGCACAGCAAGTAGTCATCGAGGCGCGTCATGTAAGATTGCGCCTTGGCAAATTTCGCGCGGTCGCGTTCATCAGCATATCCACGCAGCGCCTTCTTCTTTTTGCGGACCAACCATCGAACTTCATAGGTGTCCGCTTGCCGGCAGTGCAAACAGGAAAGATTGGCGGGCTTCCGTGATTCGCTCTCTTCGAAAAAGTCTCGTTCATCCATGGCAGGGGTATTCTATCCGGAATCATGCGCAAAGGCCACAGCGACGTTTGGTTGGCGGCGCTTCAGTCGGGAAGTATCCAACCCTTGGCCCCGCGATTGTCGGCAGCCACCAAGTGGACTTGGGCCTTTACCTGTTTCTCGTCGAGGGTCTTTCGGATCAACTCGCCGATGGCGGCCGTGTCGCCGCGCGTAAAGGCCAGTAGGGAAGGGCCCGCGCCGCTCAAGCAGACACCCAACAAGTCGGGATGCTTTAAGGCCAGCACTTCCGGCAGGCCCGGCACCAAGTGCGCCCGGAAGGACTGATGCCAGCGGTCGTCGAAAAAGCAGCGATGCAATTCCGTCTTCCCGGAAAAGAGTTGCGCCGTCAAGACCGCAGCACGCTGCAAATTATGGACGGCGTCAGCCCGTGAATACTTCTCGGGCAAAACCTTGCGTGCTTCTTCCGTGGGCAAGGCGTAGTCCGGCGTAACCAGGACCAGCCCCAGCGGTTCAGGAACCGGACACGAATAACTCCGAACACGGCCGCCGGATCCGACGGCCACAGTGAAACCGCCGTGCCATGCGGCGGCCACGTTATCCGGATGGCCTTCGTGCTGGGCGGCGAGAGATACGATTTCTTCGTCGAACAGCGTGAGGTCGGCAAGCCGGTAGCTTGCGGCAAGAGCACCCACAATGGCCGCGGCGCTGGAGCCCGCACCGGCGCCCACAGGTATCTGATTCGCAATTTCCAGTTCAAATCCGCGAGTCTTTCCCCAACCGCGAAGCGTCTCGCGCATGGTCCGCGCGATCAAGTTATCCGCGTCCAAGCGGATACGATCGGCATTGACACCGCGGTAACGAACCACGATCTCCTCATCCACGCGCGGCGTGACGCGGATATCGAGGTAAAGGCTCAAAGCCAGCGCGCCACAATCAAACAGGCATCCGAGGTTGGCGCCAGTGGCCGGCACGCGAACTGAAACCCGCTCACCCATTAGCAAAGCCCGTCCACAAACGAACTAACTATGATAAGCGACGCGGGGGTAAGTCGGCAACGGTCGAAATGGGGTGAAGGTGTGAAGGCAGTTAATGAGACAGGGCCGGACCAGCGATCATCGCGGGGCCTGCCTCCAAAACAAAAATGGCCGAGTCCGCGCGCAGGTTGGGAAGAAACCGCACCACGCTGCGGCGGCCGGGACCCGAAGTGCGCAGGGGGATCTCCTGGCGAATATTCAATCCGGCTTTGCGGCAAAATTCGCGGAAATCGAAAATCGTGGTCAGGTGAATGTTTAAGGTCTCGAACCATTCGTCGGGCAGCTTTCCGGTCTTCGGCATGCGGCCTCGGGAAAAGAGCTGCCAGCGCACCGGCCAGTGCGCAAAATTGGGAAAGCTCACGATACAGCGCTTGCCCACACGGGCCATTTCCCGGATCAGAAACAGGGGGCGATGCAGAACCTGAATGGTATTGGTGAGGATGACGTCGTCGATGGACTTATCGGGATAATTCGCCAACCCTTCATCCAGATCCCCGTGCTGAACGCTGAATAAACCCTTGGCGACACAAGCCTGGATGCAAGCCTCGGACAGCTCAATTCCCTCGGCCCGAACGTTCTTTCTGACCTTCAGGGCCAGCAGCAAATCTCCCTCGCCGCAGCCGAGATCCAGGACGCGCGCACCGTCCGCAATGAGGTCCATAATCACCCGGTGCTCCGGCAGCAGCCACACTACCGTGCCGGCGTCATCGATCCGAACTTCCTCGCCCAAGCTGCCCATAGGTTAGGAAATCCCCTTCCGTCCGTGGGTCAGGAAATTGGTAATGAGGGAGGTCAGTTGTTCCGACTCCAAAAGGAAAGCGTCGTGCCCGAAATCCGTCTGGATTTCCGTATAAATGGCCTCGGCGCCGACGCGGCGGCAAGCGCTCGCGATTTCCTTCGACTGGTACGAGGGAAACAGCCAGTCCGATGAGAAAGAAATCACCAGGAACTTCGCCTTTACATGGGCAAAAGCTTGTTCGAGGCTTCCGAACGGTTGGGAGAGATCGAAGTAATCCATCGCTTTCGAAATATAGAGGTAGGAGTTCGCGTCAAAGCGGTCAACGAAGTGGTCTCCCTTGTACTGCAAATAGCTTTCCACCTGGAAATCCGTGTGAAAGTCATACCCATACTGGGTCTTGTCCTGAAGCTTGCGGCCGAATTTCTGGTGCATGGACTTCTCGGAAAGATAGGTGATGTGCCCGATCATCCGTGCGATGGCCAGGCCCCGCCGCGGGATGGCCTTGCCGTAATAATCGCCTTCCCTCCAATGAGGATCCGACTGGATGGCCTGACGGCCCACCTCGTTAAAGGCAATCCCTTGCGACGAAAGCTTGCTGGTGGTGGCGATGGGGACCGCCAGCCGGACCCGCTCCGGGAAGCTGACCACCCATTGGAGCACTTGCATCCCGCCCATCGATCCGCCCACCGCGCAGAGCAACTGGTCTATTCCCAGATGGTCAATCAGCGCTTTCTGGGCATTGACCATGTCATGAACAGTCACCAAGGGAAAGTTCAGGGCAAAGGGCCTCCCTGTCTGGGGGTCAATCGAGCTGGGGCCCGTCGAGCCCTGGCAGCCGCCGATGACATTGGAGCAAATCACAAAGTATTTTCGCGTGTCGAAGGCTTTGCCCGGGCCAATCATAATATCCCACCAGCCGGGCTGGCGCTCGTGGGGATGATTGAAGCCGGCGGCGTGGGCGTCTCCGGAAAGGGCGTGAAGAATGAGAATGGCATTGTCTTTGGCCGGGCTCAATTCCCCATAGGTTTCGTAAGCCAGCGTAATGGGCCCGAAACTCCGTCCGCACTCAAGGAGCATCTCCTGGGGCGGCTCAGCGAAAATAAGGGACTGGGTTTTGACAATCCCAACCGAACCTGTGTCATCCATAGTAGCTGACAAGTTACAGCCCACAGCCGGCAGTTATTGTAAGCTGTCGGCCGTTAGCCGTTAGCTGCCTCCCCGCTGCGAGACCGCGAGCGCTTGATCGATGTCAGCAAGGATGTCCTCAAGGGTTTCCAGCCCAATCGACAGACGCACATAATCTTCGGTTACCCCGGTCGACTCCTGTTCCTGGGGACTCAGTTGCTGATGAGTCGTGCTGGCCGGGTGGATGACCAGTGATTTTGCGTCTCCGATGTTGGCCAAGTGCGAGAGCAGGCCGAGAGCGTTGATGAACTTGATGCCAGCCGCCAATCCGCCTTTGATACCAAAACCGAGAATGCCCCCGAACCCGAGCGGCATGTACTTCTTGGCCAGTGCGTGGGTGGGGTGGCTGGCAAGGCCCGGATAGTTCACCCAATTAACCGCCGGGTGCGATTCCAGGAATTGGGCCACCTTCAGGGCGCTGTCGCAGTGCCGCTGAACACGCAGGGAGAGGGTTTCAACCCCTTGCAGAATCAGAAAAGCATTGAAAGGGCTCAGAGCCGGGCCAAGGTCGCGGAGGAGCTGGACGCGCACCTTGATGATGTAGGCGAGCGGTCCAAAGGTCTCCACAAATTTGAGATGATGATAACTGGGGTCAGGCTCGACGAGCTCGGGAAATCTCCCGTTCGCCCAATTGAATTTTCCCGAGTCCACGATAATCCCCCCGATGGAGTTTCCGTGACCGCCGAGAAATTTCGTCAGGGAGTGAACGACGATGTCGGCGCCCCACTCAAAGGGGCGGCACAGATAGGGTGTGGCTACGGTATTGTCAATCATAAGGGGGACGCCCGCATCGTGGGCGATCTTGGCCACGGCCTCGATATCGAGCATGTCATTCTTGGGATTTCCCAGCGTTTCCGCGTAAACCAGGCGCGTCTTGGGGGTAATGGCGCGTTTGAAATTCTCGGGGTCGCTCGGATCGACGAATGCGGTCTCAATCCCGAGTTTGGGCAGGGTGTAATGGAAAAGGTTATAGGTGCCCCCATAGAGGCTGGCGGACGAGACGATTTGATCGCCGGAGCTGGCGATATTCAGAATCGCCAGAGTCTGTGCGGCCTGGCCGGAAGCGGCGACAAGGGCCGCCACTCCCCCCTCGAGGGCGGCGACGCGCTGTTCCAGCACGTCCCAGGTGGGATTCATAATGCGCGAATAGATATTGCCAAATTCTTTCAGGGCAAATAGATTGGCGGCATGCGTTGTGTCCTTGAACACAAAAGACGTAGTCTGATAGATGGGGACGGCGCGTGCGCCAGTTGCCGTATCCGGCTTCTGGCCGCCGTGCAATGCTGTGGAATCAAAGCCGAGTTTTCTTTCCAAAGTTGCCTCCTTGAAAAATTGAGTCAGACGCTTCCCGTCAAGCGGCTGGCTTGATGAGTGGGGCCGCCTGGAAAGCGGTTCCCCGAAACGTTCGCTCTGCTTCCCCGCAGGCCGGCGCCAGAACCCCGCAGGGGTTAACCTTGAGTTGCCGTGGGCAAGGGCACGCTTTTTGTGCCCGCCGCCCATGGAGCACGCCACCACCCGTTTTCCCGACCCTGAGGGGGTGGCCCTTCCAGGGCCGAGCGTTTTCATCAGCATCGCTACCGTAGGCTTAACCTACGGCTACTCACGGCGTTCCCCTTGCGGGGAACCTGCAACGGTCAAACCTCTTCGAGTCGCACGGGGCAAACAAGAGGCTTACCTCGGTGACAGTTGCGGCTACAGGCTGGCAGCTATCAGCCCAGAGCTAAACGGCGGCCGCAGCGCCAAGGAACTGGTCCTCAAAATCGTCCAGCTTGGGCCGGATCAAGGCGCTCTCCGCAATCCGCCCCTGTAGAGCGCCGATCGTTTTCAGCCCATTTCCGGTGATGGCCAGAACGATGGATTCCGCCGGATTCAGAAGGCCTTGGCGTATCAGCTTGCGTGCCACCGCGACGGTCACGCCGCCGGCGGTTTCGGTAAAAATACCTTCCGTTTCCCCCAGCAGGCGTATGCCTTCCACAATTTCCTCATCGCTCACATCCTCGCCCATGCCGCCGCTCCCAAGAATCGTCTTGACGGCATAAGTGCCGTCGGCCGGGTTGCCGATGGCAAGCGATTTGGCAATGGTGTGGGGTTTCTGCGGATCCACTTCCGAGGTTCCGCGCTTGGCGGCACTGGTGATGGGCGAGCAACCCGTCGCCTGCGCGCCGAAGAAGCGGGTGGCCACCGGCTCAACCCAAGCGAGCTTCTTCAATTCCTCAAAGGCCTTGTGGACTTTGGTGATCAGCGATCCGCCTGCCATGGGAATCACAATGTTCTGCGGCAGACGCCAGCCGAGCTGCTCGGCGATTTCATATCCGACGGTCTTCGATCCCTCGGAGTAATAGGAGCGCAGGTTTACATTAACGATGCCCCAGGAGTGCTTCTGCGCCACCTCCGAGCAAAGGCGGTTCACTTGATCATAATTTCCCTGCACGCGCACCAAGTTGGCGCCGTAGACCTGCGTGGCAATGATTTTCTCCGGCTCGAGTTCGGCGGGAACAAAGATGAAGGCCTTGAAGCCGCCGGCCGCCGCCTGCGCGGCCACAGCGTTGGCAAGATTTCCCGTGGACGAGCAGCCCACCGTGTCAAATCCGAACTCGTGCGCCTTGGAGAGCGCCACCGCCACCACGCGGTCCTTGAAGGACAGCGTGGGGTGGTTAACAGAATCGTTTTTCACATAAAGTTCGCGAACCCCCAGCGCCGCCCCCAGGCGGGGCGCGGCCACCAGCGGTGTGAAGCCTGTCTGATGGCCCACGTACGGGTCGCGCGCGAGCGGCAGCAATTCCCGATAGCGCCACATGGTGGGAGGACGCGAGGCAAGGTCCTCGCGCCGCAGGTCAGCCCAGAGCTTTCCATAGTCGTACACCACTTCCAGTGGGGCCCAACACTCTTCGCAGGCGGCGAGGGGCTCGAGCGGGTAGGTGCGCTCACAGTCCCGACATTTCAGATGAATCGCGTAGCACACAAATCCTCCGGTTTTCATCTGAGCGGCTGGACGGGTGATTGGGGGAGTAACATGAAGTTCGGAAAGAGGCAGAAACTAGAAAACCTCTTCCGAAGTAAGAAGAGGCTTTTTTGCAGGTCCCACGGCCCCCTCTCATCTCCCCCATACCGGGTAGGAATTGGCACCTGGCCCCCGACTAAGTCGGGGCGGTTGTCGTGGCGTCATAGGGCCCTTCCCTCGGCCACTCTAGATGAGATTCAGGGTTACTGAATCAGATATTCAATTGTCGTATGCCATCGTACAAAGAACGCACCGTGCGTGTCAATGGTTTTTAAGGGCTTGCCTCCCCCAGTTTCCCGACAGAATCTCAGGACTACTGCTCCGAAGATTCCCGACAGGACCCCTCCCCTGTCTCGCTCCGCTCGCCACCCTCTCCCTGGGGGAGCGGGTGCCCGACGGAGGAGGGCGGGGGAGGGGCCATTTTCATGCTTCGGGGTGTCGCGAAGCGATAGGAGCGACGGTGCCCCTAATTTGCGCAAGGCTGCCGTTTGACTGGCCAATCTTTCCTCATTTTTATCCCGCTGCGATGTTCTGAAATTGTTGAGCGACGTTCAGGAGCCGATGATCGAGCCGCTGTATGCGGCGGCGGGTTTTGTCATCGAAGAGCTGGCGTCGGTACATCTCCAAATGGTGGCGTGTGGCGCCAGCGCCTGGCAGATTCCGGGGAGATCGGCGGTAGGGGCAGAGACGGAGAGTACGGGAAGGCGATACGGCTGAACTGCGTTTTGACGGGCCTTATAGAACTCGCGCGGGAGGTCAAGCTGGGTGACATTGAGATAGCGAAGCGTCATACGGATGTCTTTGTGATCCATCCGTTGCATGAGAGCGGGCAGGCTAATGCCGCAGCGGAGCATGTCCGAGGCCCGGGTGTGACGCAAGCGGTGAGGCGAGATGAGGCTCGTGCCGGCACAGCCCGGGCGCTGGGCAGCGTCGGCACATGGGGCAGACCAACCCTCGGGTCTCGCGGCGGCCAACGACGCAAACCCCGCTGGACGTCTATGACCCGGTCGTGCTGAGCGTCATTAATCCGCTCTCAGAGGTGCCCTACCGAGCTTCCTCTCTGCGCGCTGGCGAATCACGGCTTCTCGCTCCCGCGCCATCCCCCAAGCGCTCTCAAATGCAGACTCCCATATTCGCCATTTTTCCATTTAGGGCTTTGAGCTTCTTCCTTGAAAGGCTGAAACCCTTCCTTGACGATTTGCCGAAGGGTTACAAATGGGCGGTAGAAATCAGGAACAAGATCTGGCTGTCGGAATAGCTCTAGTCTATGTTGAGGGAGCATGGTGGGCGCTGGCACTTATGAACCACGTGTGGATGCCGCGACCGCATGAATACTTTGATGCCGGCGATCCCGTTACCGCAAACTTCTCTTCTACCCGCTGGATTGGAGACCGCAAGGGCATTGAAAAACAAACTACCCGCTGGGACCGAGTGATGGTGAACCGGGCGCACGAGATGGAGGAATGGATTCGCGTCATCCAGCAGATTCTCAAACGCGGCATCAACGTCGTTGGATATTCTAACCACCACTTTGCCTTATGTCGAGGTCAGCATAAGGGGTACTGCCTGTTATTCCCGCATGCTCTCCCAGACCTTTCCAAACAGTTCGATCGACCCGGGACCGAAGCCGGCATAATGATTGTTGAAATACCCCATGACTTGGATTCCCCGCTGGAGAAGTTGGCGGATGACCGGAATCCAGATGTGCATTTCATCTTCCCGGTCAATGATGATGCCATCCCAGTGCCGGGTTTTTTCCTCAATGCCTTTGCGGTCGCCCAGCCAGCGGACGTAGGCGAAGCCGGCGGTGACCACATCCAGCTTGCTCACCAGTTGCGAAATGGGAGTCATCCAGGGGTGATCGATCAAGGCCAGAGCCACGCGTTTCTTGCACAGGATGTCGAGCAGGCGCGCATTCACCCAATCCTTATTGCGGACCTCCAGGGCGAAGTGGAATCCACCGGGCAACTCCTCCAGAAAGGGAGTGAGACGCGCCAGGAAATCCTCCGGGCGCGCAAATGCCTTTTTGTTGAAGTAGGGAAACTGCAAGAGCAATGGACCCAGGCGATCTTCCAGCAGGCTCATGGTGCGCAGGAATTTTGCCACGTCCTCGCGGCAATCTTGCAACACCTTTTCGTGCGTGATCGCTTGCGGGAACTTGGCGGCGAAGGTGAATCCCGGCGGCGTGCGGACGCGCCAGTTCCTCACCATGGACTCGGAAGGAATCCGGTAGTAGGTGGAATCCACTTCGACAGTATCAAAATGCTTGGCGTAAGCGCCGAGGAAGTCGGCTGGCGCTGTGCCGGGCGGATAAAACGGTCCCACCCAGTCTTCACTGGACCAGCTCGAAGTGCCGAGGCGCAGGTTGGGAATTTGGGGGTAAGTCAAGGGCTTCTCGGATGTCGGATTTTAGATTTTAGATTGCCGTGCTCGCGCGCCTCCGGCCGGGGAAATTGCGTTTGCTTTTGATAACCCAAAATCGCAAATCCAAAATCGGCCTACTCGACGCCGCACATTCCGCGCTGCGCAGCGCCACAAGCGCCGCAGGGCCCCGGTTCAAATGAGGCCGCAGAGCGCGACGATCCCCCCACGGCAAACACCGATAACAGCTTTTCCACTTTGGGGCTTTCGCATTTCTTGCAAGCCACCTTGGTAGTGGAAGAGGGCACGATCTTTTCGAAGGTGGTCCCACACTCCCGGCACTTATATTCAAAGAGCGGCATTTGAGCCTCCTGCTGGGAATATAGCCAAACCGCCGCCGGATTGCAATCGCTTACCCGCGAATTTGGCTGGTCGTCTGCTGGGGGACTCCTCCGCAGGTGCATTTTTTGTGGCTTTTTCGGGTGCGACTTCGCTAAAATGACTTGACAGCTTGATGGTAATTGTCTAAATTGTGGCCCGGCATCGATGTATCGGCCTCATTTCAAAAAACACGCAGTGCGGAGAGGAGCAGCAAATGGCAAAGGTTTTGACCAAGTCCCAGGTTGTATCTCACCTGGCAGAGAAGGCAGCGATTCAGAAGAAGGTGGCGGCGGGGCTTCTTGAGGAGCTCGTCGCACTCGCAACCAAGGAAACCAAGGCCTCGGGCCAATTTGTAGTCCCGGGATTAGGGAAAGCCGTAAAGGCGAACCGGAAAGCGCGCGTCGGCCGCAACCCACAAACCGGCGAGCCGATTAAGATCCCGGCCAAGACCGTCGTAAAGTTCCGTCTGGCCAAGGCGTTTAAAGACGCTGTTGTGCCTCCCAAAAAGAAGTAGTGTTAATGCCGCGGGCTGCACACGCGACCCGCGGCGCCTTTCCAGCGGCGGCAGTCACGCGACGAATCCGATGCGGGGGAGGACCCTCTACACGCAGCGTGGCGAGCGGGTGGGTATTCCTCCGGGAAGTTGGTAGCTGCCTCTGCCTCTGGCTGTCGCTGGATAACTTTGGCAGGTTGAGGGCGCGTTGTGGCGCTGAGCTCAGCAAACGCGCGCATCCTCGCCACGTCGGGACAGGTGCCTCTCAGCGCTACGGTCTATTTCATCAAATCCCGTGGTGGGATTGCCGCACCGTGCGGACGGGCTTGCGTCCGGGGCAAAGGTTCCTGCATCTCTACCGCGTATAACGCGTCGGCTGCGGACCTTCTTCCAGCGCTTGCCGGTCCCAGATCATGCCCTCGCGTGAATAGTTGGCGATTTCAAAGTCCTGCGTCAGTTCCAGCGCGTCCACCGGGCAGGCGTCCTCGCACAACCCGCAAAACATACAGCGTGAAAGATCGTAGGTGAAGGTGGTCAACCGCTTCTTGCGGTCTTCCGTCCGCGCCCATCCCACCACAATCAGGTTCTCCGGGCAGGCGATCGAGCACAGGTTGCAGGCAATGCACAGCGTCTCGCCCGATTCGGGATGATTGTTCAAGCGCGGCGCTCCGCGATAGCGCTCTGCCACCGGCGGCCGCTCCAGCGGATACTGCTCCGTACAGGTGGCGTCCGGACGCTGATAGGAAAATGTCAGCCGCAAGCCTTTGATTAGATCAATCAGAAATATCCGCCGGAAAAAATCTTTCCAATCCATATTCTCAACCCCACAGGGCCGCAGGAGGGGGGGCTCAACCGTAATGAGCCGCGGCCGCCGAGCGCAATCCTGCCAGAATCCGCTCATCTTGAAAGCTACAGCCCAACACCCGATTGACCTAAGACTTAAGTCGGGAACTGCTTCCGGTGGGTGGGGCAATTAGATGTAGCTGCGGCTTTACGCCGCCATTTGGCGGGGCAAACTCGCCGCTACATTATCAAATTGACCCACAACCACTTTTCGGCCCGCTCACTTCCCCAGGATAATCTTGGCGATGGTCTGAAGCTGCATAAACGATGTACCCTCGTAGATTTTCCCGATCTTCGCGTCGCGCAGGAATTTCTCCGCGGGGTAATCGCGCGTAAAACCGTAGCCGCCGTAAACTTCCAGACACTCAGACGCCACGCGCTCCGCCACCTGTGAGCAAAAGTACTTGGCCATGGCAGCTTCTTTCAGGAAGGGCCGCCCCGCGTCCTTCAGGCGCGCGGCGTTATAGGCCAACAGGCGCGCCGCCTCCACGTCCGTAGCCAGGCGGGCCAACTGGAACTGGATCGCCTGGAACTCGGCGATGGGCTTGCCGAACTGTTTGCGCTCCTGCGCGTAGCGAACGGCGTTTTCCAGCGCCCCGCGCGCGATTCCCATCATTTGCGCGGCGATGCCGATGCGGCCTTCGTTCAGCGTCTCAATCGCCACCTTGTAGCCCTTGCCCACTTCGCCCAGCACGTTCTCCCTGGGCACGCGGCAGTCTTCCAGAATGAGTTCGCAGGTGGAGGAAGCGCGGATGCCGAGCTTGTCCTCTTTCTTGCCGACGGTGAAGCCGGGCGTGCCGCTTTCAACAAGGAAAGCCGTAATGCCGCGATAGCCTGCCTCGGGATTGGCGTTGGCAAACACGATGAACAGGCCCGCTTCCTTGGCGTTGGTAATCCAAAGCTTGCGGCCGTTCAAAACGAAGTGGCCGCCATCCTCGCGCGCGCGCGTCGCCAGCGCAAAGGCGTCGCTGCCGGAGTTCGCCTCCGAAAGGGCATAGGCGCCCAGCGTGTCGCGCACCAGGCGCGGGAGGAATTTCCGCTTCTGCGCCTCGGTTCCCCACTTCTTGAAGGCGTTGTTCACCAGCGTGTTCTGAACGTCAATCACCACGCCCGCCGAGGCATCGACGCGCGAGAATTCCTCGATGGCCAGAATCGCCAGGAAAAACGAGCCTTGACTGCCCCCGTAAGCCTCGGGAGCTTCAATCCCCATGAAACCCTGGGCGAAGATTTTTGCCAGCAAAGCAGGGTTGAACGCGCCCTCACGATCCATCTTTTCGACATGAGGAAGGATTTCGTTCGCGGCGAATTCGCGAGCCATCGCCTGGAACATACGCTCCTCTTCCGTCAAAGCCGTCAGCGGCCCATGGGCAAAATTGCCACCAGTTTCGGCCATCGCGATCTCTTTCCAAATCTTGATGTTAGCATCTACCCGTCCCGGTCTTGTTTACGTAACACAAGCTTTTTCAGTAACCTAGCAGCATCGAGAAAAAGCCGCTTTCCGATGGCGGCGAAAAGTGATTATCCCCTGCATTTTCAAATACATAAACGAATTTTCCACGCAATTCCGCATAACCAATGTGTTTTCAGTGATATGCCCGATAATGGACAAAATGCGTCCGGCCTCGCAGCCCTCGTGGTGCGACTATCTCCTGCATTTTCAAATATATATAGACATTCTTCGGGTAATCCATGCAAGCGTCTTATTTTCAACGATTTATCCGGACCGACAGCAACGGCCATTTCCCACCACGCTTGTTTTCATCAACATTCAGGCTTTGAATGTACAAAAAAAATTCTTTTTTCATTTCCTCCGCGCGCGCATCAACCGGCGCTCCCGGAATATATTGATTTCCATTGGGGATGCTCCAGCCCGCAGCCTCCGTAAACTGAGGATGGAGGACCCTTGGGGCGAGCGAAAGGCTCCAGGCTACCACGGCGGGAGTCAGGGTGAGGGACATACGCAGCGACATAGCACCACTTTCTTTCTAACTCCTTATTATTGTAAACGACAACGATGCTCCTGTCAAGACCATAAACCAGTGCTAGAGGCTACAAAATGCTGCTGGGGAGGAACGGCCGGGACATGAAACTGCCCGCCGGCCCGGGATCTACGAAGCCTCGCTCTAGGCCACTTCCCGCATCCCGCGCAGCTTGCAGCCGCAAGCTGCGCGGGGTGCGGGACGAATGGAGGGCGGGAGCCGCGATTTCGGCGGGGCTAAACAGGCTGCGGAAAACGCTCCCTACGGACAACCACCCCGGCGCTCGGCGCGCCACCCCTCCTGAATCAGGAGGGGAGTGGGCCAAAGAACTCCCCTCCTCAGATGAGGAGGGGTGGCGCGCCGAGCGCCGGGGTGGTTATCTCCGGCAGCCAAAAACATCCAGTCGCAATCAGCACCACCCCTACCCAAGCTTGTCCAAAATGCGCAGCGTTCAGTGAGGCATGGCC
>JBEKQO010000105.1:0-21778 GCA_049519635.1 Terriglobia bacterium
GGTGAGGGGGTCTCGCCTATTGTCAATTCTTACGTGGGACACCACACTAGACTAAGCAATTTCCGGTCCGGCCCCGAAGGGGCCAACCGTGGGTAGCCGCAGGTTTTAACCTGCGGCTCGCAAAACCCCATGGCCCCTTTAACCCCGACGGGGTTGACCGTGGGAAAGGTCGGCCCCTTCAGGGCCGCATTCCTTTCTCTCCTTCGGTTTCCGTAGGTTTCACCTACGGCTACTCACGGTGTCCCGCTTCGCGGGAAGGAAGGCGGCGAATCATCGGGTGGCTTATTCTAGCGCCTATGGGGTGAGGGGGTCTCCCGGGAACAGATGGATGAATAATTTCCTCCAACATTTTAAGTGAACCGGGTTGGGGCTAGCCGCAGGGGCGGGCTGCTGCGCGATGAGCCAAAGCAGGGACTTTCATTCCCCAGCCCCTTTCCCGGGAGATTTGGCTGGAGCATTGGCAGTCCCTTGGGCAGCGGCTTTGATAGCATACTGCACGAGGATGGAGATTCGCCGGTTGGAAGGATCATTAGGGGTTTCGGGCTTACGAAGGTGCTGGTCGGCGTAACCCCTGACCTGTGTCACTTGGTCGGAGCGCAAACCATTCTCCTGCATCAGCCGTCGGGCGGAGTTGGCGCGGTCTACGGAAAGCTCCCAGTTTCCGTATTCACCCCCATGCCGGAGCAAGGGTTTGGAATCGGTATGTCCCTCAATCGAGATTTTGTTGGGAACGCCGCCTAACTCCTTCGCCAGCGCCATGAGCGTTTCCTTGCCGCTGTCGCTCAGCTCGGGACTGCCACTGTCAAAGAAGGTGCTCTTAGCCGACTCCAAAAGTTCAATGCGCAACCCTTCGGACGTAACGGTCATCTCAATCTGGCTTCCCAGCTTATTGAGGTCTTCGATCTTTTGGATCGCACCCTGGAGGTTCTCTTTCAGTTTTGCCATGTTGTCTTTGGAGAGAGTCATGCTATCCGCCGGGCCCTCTCCCGGGCTCTGGCCCGGGCCCTTGCCATTGCCACCAGCTAGTTTGGTAGTCCCGGCGGGATCTTTGAAATACCCCGCCACGGCCTCTTTGATGGGCTTGCTGCTGTTCATGAGCCAGAGGACGATGAAGAGTGACATCATGGCGGTGACAAAATCGGCGTAGGCCACTTTCCAGGCGCCTCCGTGGTGGCCGCCGTGGCCGCCTTTCTTCTTGATGACGATGATGGGGCGAGCTGCTGCCATAGTGATCCACGACTCCGTTTACGCGGCGGCGGCCTCTTTCGGCGCCGCCGCCTCACCCTTGTTGCGGCAATAGGACTCAAGCTCCTGGAAGGTGGGGCGCACGTGACCGGGAATGGCGCGCCGCGCCACTTCCACCGCCATAATCGGCGCCGTCCCCTTGATAAACGAAGCCATCGCCACGCGCAGCACTTGCAGGAAGGCGTGCTCCTCATCCGCGGTTTTGGCCATATTGGCGGCGAGCGGTCCAACGAAACCGTAACAGAGCAGAATGCCAAGAAACGTGCCCACCAGCGCCGCGGCAACCTTGTGCCCGATCTCTTCCGGCGGGCCGCCCAAAGCGCCCATGGTGATGACCACGCCCAGCACTGCGGCCACGATGCCCAAGCCGGGAAGTGCGTCCGCCGTGGTGCTGAGCGCCGTCACGGGTTGCGTGGAGTCATTGTGGTGGATGTCCATATCGGACTCGACCATCTGGTCAAGTTCAAACGCCTCCACGGCGTTGCTCGCCACCAGGCGCATGGTGTCACAAACAAAACATAAGATGTGATGGTCCTTGAGAAAGGCAGGGTATTTGGAGAAGACCGTGCTTTTCTCCGGGTCATCCGTATCACTCTCAAGCGCCACCAGTCCATCCCGGCGCGCGCGGCTAAAGAGTTCGTACATCATCTTCAGCGAATCCTGGTACCAAGCCTTGGTGAATTTAGACCCCTTGATAATCCCCGGCAGGCCGGCGGCGATGCCCTTGAGGATATGGAGGGGATTGGAAATCAGCAGGGTTCCCATCCCTGCTCCAGCGATGATGAGCAGTTCGGCCGGTTGCAAGAGCACCTTGAGGTTTCCGTGCTCCATCAAGTAGCCGCCTGCCACGGCCCCCAACACCACGACGATTCCGATGATTGCGAACACCTGTGTTATCTCTCCTTAACCTATGGCGTTTCGGGAGCACAAAGCACGATGGCGAAATTGCCGCCCTTGGCATCGGCCTGTTGAAGCGCGTTTCCTGCACGCCCCAAAAGTGCCTCAATGGGTTCACCGGGCCGCAAGACCGTTCCACCTACCGACACGGTGGCCGACAAGGGATCGCCCCACCAAGCGATCTCGGAGGATCGGGCGAGCCGCTTCAGGCGCTCGGCCGTAGTCAACAAGTCCACTTCACTGCAATTGGCGATGATGGCCAAGAACTGGTCTTCCGACCAGCGGCCCACGAAGTCCAGGGGGTCAAGGCCGTTGCGCAGCGTGTGCGCGATGACATTCATGATGGCCTCGGCCGCGTCCAGGCCATGAGTTGCCCTGAGCGCATGCAAGTGGTCCAATTGAACGCAGAGCAAACCAAAGGGAATGACGTGCTCGGAAGCAAATTTGATCAGGCTCACCAGGTGCGATTCCGTAAACGGGTAGTCGGGGAGCTGTGTGACCGCATCCAACCCGTGGCCTATTGCCAAGTCGGACTCCGGGCGGCGCCGCGACGACGCGCAGGGCCTCTCCACAAAGCTTTCCACCGCGCCAATCACATGGCCGTGGGCATCCCTGATAGGAACGGCCCGCAAGCTGACGGGGACAGCGTACCCCGACTTGTGATGAAGGTAGACGCGCGACTCACGAGCCTTCCCGTCCCGCATCGCGGCCACCAGCGGGCAGGAGTGCTCGCAGAGCGCCGTCTTGTTCTCATGAAACTTGATCAAGAGGATCTCACCGCAAAAGCGCCCGAGGACCTCCTGACGCAAATAGCCGGTAATCCTTTCCGCGCCGTCATTCCAAAAACTGATCTTTCGGTCCCGATCTACAATGCACGCGCCCGTCTGCAAACTTTCCAGTGCGGCGCGAAAGACTTCCGCGTTTTGAAGGTCCAGCATCTTTCAACCCCTTAGACTTCTTATCGGCGGAAATGATTCCACCTTGAGGCATACTGCCACGGGCAGCCGCGTTGACCCCTCGATGAGTTCGCTAATCTGGACAGCCGTGGTCGCCCCCTAACCCGCATTTCTCACCGCGCTTTGATGGGCGGTGGAAGGGCAGGGCTTCACAGGCTGCGGAAAAACCCTTCGGCACTGTCATTCTGAGGAGCCGCCGGCGGTCCTGAGCAAAGCGCAGGAAGAATCTCGCATTGCCTCGAAAATACGCAGAGCGAGATCCTTCGCGCAGTTTACCCTAAGCGGCAGAGCGAGATTCTTCGCTGCGCTCAGAATGACTGCGAATGGGCTCAGGATGACAGCAATGGAGCGTTTTTCGCAGCCTGTAAGGCCCCGCCTTTCCCAACGCGTGGTGAGAGATCCGCACCAATCATGGTTTGGCGCCAGTTCTTCCGGCCGCCGACCGTTGCGCGGCCATCCCTTCGCTATTCGCCGGGTCAGACGGGGCCAAGCCCGGCGGTTGAATGCGGGTTACGGGGTCGGGGTTTGGAGGGAACGTCCGCTCGGGCCAAGTTGTGATATTGTAAGTCCGCTATGAACACACAAAACCATATTTCACGTCGTTCTTTTCTAAGCGTTTTGGCGGCGGCGCCGCTAGCGGCTGCCGTGACGCCCTCAAAACCAATCCCGGTGGGACTGGAGCTCTACTCGGTTCGCGACGAACTGGAGAAAGACCTGATGGGAACCGTTCGGGGTGTGGCGAAGACGGGTTACCAGTGCGTGGAGTTCTACTCGCCTTACTTCGAATGGACAACCGATTATGCCCGGAAGGTGCGCGCTGAATTGGATGAACTCGGCATCCATTGCTACTCGACCCACAACGATTTGAAATCGTTTACCCCGGAAGGGATGGGCAAAGCGATTGACTTAAACAAAGTCCTCGGAACTCGCTACATTGTGTTGGCTCATCCCGGTGAGGTGAGCGGCCTGGACGGCTATAAGCGGGTGGCGGAGACCCTGAACAAGGCGAACGACACAATGAAAGGGCAGGCTCTGCACGCCGGCTATCACAATCACGATGCCGAATGGAAACCCATCGACGGGCAGAAACCCATGGAGGTGCTGAGAGCGGCGCTGGACAAAAGCATTATGCTGCAACTGGATGTGGGAACCTGTTTGGCAGCCGGCAGCGATCCCGTGGCTTGGATCAATCATAACCCCGGCCGCATCCGCTCGATGCACGTAAAGGATTGGTCGCCCCAAAAGGAATACAAGGTGCTGACCGGCGAAGGGATTGCCCCTTGGAAGAAGCTTTTCGCCGCCGCCGAAAAGACGGGGGGAATCGAGTACTACTTGATCGAGCAGGAAGGCAGCGATTACCCCGAAATGGAGACCGCCCAGAGGTGTCTTGCGGCATTTCATAAGCTGCATGCGTAGGTGTGCGCCGCCTGAAAGCTCCACTGGTTAGCCGGGCGCGCGAGGCCAAGCCCGTCCAATTGGTGCCTGCCCCCTCACCCCCACGACCCGCAAAGCGTGGGCCCCCTCTGCCGTGCGGTTCCCCCTCTCCCCCCGGGGCGAGGGTATGATTCTTGGTTATAGGAGGATTGGAATGATGAACCAGTTGTCAAAGGAAGGGCTTCGGCCCGATGGACGTCTGCTGTTCCGCACGTTTCTAGTTTTTTCCCTACTTTTGCTCGGCGCAATTTCCCTTGCCGCGGAAACGGACCCGACAGGCTTCTGGGTCTTTCGTGCGCCCAACGGCGACGGCACCTTCCGGGAGACGTTCCTCGACCTCAAAGTGTCCGGGGAGAAAGTTACCGGCAGGATTCTGAGGAATGGACATGATACGCCGATCACGGACGGAACCTTCAGCAATAGCAAGCTACACCTGGTCGTTACCTCGCGGTTCGAGAACCAGGAACACACCATGACCTGCGATGGCACGACGGAAGGCGGCCGAATTTCCATGACCATGAAGTTTCCCGGGCGCGACCCCATCGCCGGCGTTGCCGAGCGCGCCACACCGGATGCCGCGCTGCCCCCGTCGCGCCTGCCCCTGCCGGCTCTGCATGATGTTCCTGACAACGGCCTGGCGCGCACGCCCCCCATGGGCTGGAACAGTTGGAACAAATTCGCCGGCAAGGTGGACGACGCTGCCGTGCGGGGCATGGCCGACGCCATGGTGGCGTCAGGCATGAAGGATGTGGGCTACACTTACATCAATATTGACGACACCTGGGAGGCCGGGCGCGACGCCCAGGGAAACATCACGACCAATCGGAAATTCCCCAATATGAAGGCGCTGGCCGATTACGTTCACTCCCGGGGATTGAAGATCGGAATTTACTCCGGACCGGGGCCCAAGACGTGCGCGGGCTACGAAGGCAGCTACGGACACGAACAGCAGGACGCGGATTCTTACGCCGCCTGGGGCTTTGATTATCTCAAGTACGATTGGTGCAGCGCGAGCAGCATTTACAAGAATGAGGATATGCAGGCCGTCTATCAGAAGATGGGTGATGCCCTGCAAAAGACCGGCCGGCCCATTGTCTTCAGCCTTTGCCAGTATGGGTTGGACGACGTTTGGAAGTGGGGGGCCAAAGTGGGTGGAAACCTTTGGCGGACTACCGACGATATCAACGACCATTGGCGGAGCATGGACAAGATCGGCTTCAGTCAATTCGATATCGCCTCCTATACGCAGGTCGGCCACTGGAACGATCCCGACATGCTGGAAATCGGCAACGGGGGGATGACTGCCGACGAATACCGCACCCACATGAGCCTGTGGTCGCTGCTGGCCGCGCCGCTGCTGGCGGGCAACGATCTGCGCACAATGAGCGCGGAGACAAAGTCAATTTTGATGAACAAGGAAGTCATCGCCATTGACCAGGACCCCGAGGCCCAGCCCGTGAAGAGAATCTCCGAGCAAGGCTCGCGGGTGATCGCCGCGCGTCCGCTCAAAGACAACACGTGGGCCGTAGGGCTCTTCAATCGGGGATCTGCTGCGGCAAAGATAACCGTCGCCTGGTCGGACCTCGGGCTGCACGGCAACCTGGAGGTCCGCGATCTGTGGGCGCACAAGGACCGCGGCAAAGTCTCGGACCAATTTTCCGCCGAAGTGCCCTCTCACGGCGTCGTGCTGTTTACGGTCAAGCAATAAGGGCAGTGGTTAGTGGCTAAGGAGGGGAAGGTGAAGCGGCGCGGAACATCGAAAGAAGGAGTGGCTTTCCTATTCGATCTTGACGGCACGCTGATCGACAGCGTGTATCAGCATGTGCTGGCATGGCGGGAAGCGCTGGGAGAAGCGGGCATTGAGCTTTCTGTCTGGCGTATCCATCGCCGAATCGGGATGAGCGGTGGACTGTTTATGCACGCGCTGTTCCGCGAAACCGGGCACCGCGTCACTCCCCAAGAGGCGGCGCGACTGGTGCGGGCGCACAAGGAAGCGTACCTCCGCCAGGCGAAGCAGGTTCAGCCCCTTCCGGGAGCCCGGGAATTATTGGCTTATCTAACCCAGGCAGGGGTTCCCTGGGCCATCGCCACCAGCGGCCGGCTGGAAACCGCGCAAAGCGCACTCGACGGCTTGGGGTTAAAGCGCAGCGCCCCCGTGATCACCCGGGACCAAGTTTCCCGTGCCAAGCCCGATCCGGATCTTTTCCTGGCCGCCGCCGAACGCCTTCGCGTACCCATTACCAATGCCGTCGTCGTGGGGGATAGTGTGTGGGACCTGCTCGCGGCGCGCCGTTGCCGGGCCTTGGGAGTGGGTTTGCTCTCCGGCGGCTATGGTCAGGATGAACTGGAGCGCGCGGGAGCTTACCGCGTCTATCAAGACCCCGCCGACCTTCTGCGGCACCTCGACGAAGTGGGCGTCCGTTCCCGGGACTAGCCGCGCTCCCCGCGGCGGTCTTCAATCCTCGCTATCCAACCCCGCGCTAAAAGGTAAACCTCAGCGCCAACTGAATCCCCCGTGGGCCGCCTCCCCCGATGAAGGGATTGCCTTCTCCCACGTCGCCGGTGGCCGTGGTGGGCAGGAAGCCCTGGCACACACCGGTCGAACTGACCGGCCCATTGTTATCGCAAGCGGCAAAGAAAGTCGGTAGGAATGGATTGGTGAAATTCGGATGATTCACGATGTTGAAGAAATCTGCACGGAACTGCATCTTCAGGCGCTCATTTATCGCTGTGTCCTTATAGAGGGCAAGGTCCCATTGTTTGAACGGGGGGCCGAAGAGGGAATTGCGCCCTTCGGCGCCCGTGTGCTGCGTTCCCGTGACGCATGCGCCTTCCGAAAAGGTGCACGGAACCTTGAACGCGGACAGGTTAATGACGTCATTAGGGAGGCTGGTTCCCGCGAAGGGATTGCCGATCACATCAGGACGGGGAAAGTACTCACCGGTGCCGTCGTAGTCGCCGCTGTAATTGAAGTTCAACTGGAAGGGCTGGCCGGTCTGCAAGGTCAGGACACTGTCGATCGCCCATCCTCCGCCGAGCTTGGACCAAGCTCCGGCGCCCTTGGGCGAGGGGAGCTTGTAATCGGCCATCCAGGTAAGACGATGGCGCACGTCAAAGTTGGAGTTGCCGCGCTCCAGATCCACGCGGTAGCTGTTGTTGGGCTGCGCGGCATTGGGCTCAAAGTCCGTCCCGTCACTGGCATTGTCAATTGAATGTGAGTAATTGTAGTTGACCGTGGATTCTATGCCATGAAGATTGCGAATCCGCAGTTGCGTCTGGAGAGAGTTGTAATTCGAGTTCGCCGAAGTTTCCCAATAGTTGATATAGCCATAGTCCGGGTAGGGGAGAGATTCCGCCAGAGGGGTCACGCGCTGGATGGCCGTGCCACGGCAAATAAGACCACTACCGAAGCCCCTCGGACTTTGACGGAATCCTGCGGCCCCGCTCTTGCGCGCTACGCCGTTTCGTTGAAAAATGGAGGCTGGCACTCATTCCGATTTCAAGCCCCGGAACAGTGCAGCCGCCACCGCAATGGCGTTCTGGCATACTCTCGCCCAGCCCTGCCAAGGGGGGGCAATATTCTTTTGAGGGGTCCGAAAATGCAGATCAAAGCAATCCCGTGGGTTCTAATCCTGACAATCTTGCGGGTATCCTTGGTGACGCCTCCAATTTATGCGGCAGCGGCGTCGCCGGACCTGGAAAACCTGGTGCTGGGATTCCCCACTCTGGACGAACTGGAAACCCACATGGGCTATGAGGCGGCACGAGACGGCGTTGATCCCCATCTGCCGCCGCGGGCTCATGCGAGTTCCGAGGCTACAGAGGGCTCCATCTACCCCGTAAGTGCGCGCTGGTTCACCGCTTCCCCTGCGCCCAACCCCTTCCGCGCCTCGGCGCCCGCCCCCCCTGCCGAGCCGGGCGAACTACCGTTGGCTTCACTGTTTGCCAATATGGATGCCGCGCAAAAGGAAGCGGGGGCGCTCGGCAAGGAAATCAGCAGGCAGAACAACCTGCCCATCAACAAGTATCTGCTCGACCGCTGGACTGTCTACGCCCGGACGGATTACGGCACGGACCTCACGGGGCTGTTTGTGAATGGCATCGGTTTCGGCTCATTTCAGCAATCATTCCGGCAGAGCTATGGCGTGAATTACAACTTACCTCTGCTCCAACGCTTTTCCGGCAGCACCAAGTGGACCCGAATCCTCAGCGGGTGGACCATCAGCAGCAGCGTCGGCGTCATGCCGCAGTTCAGCCAGGCATTGCAATTGCAGCAGCTTCTCAATAACCTGCAACTTTCCTGGTCGGTATCGCTCAG
Source organism: Terriglobia bacterium (assembly GCA_049519635.1). GTDB lineage: Bacteria > Acidobacteriota > Terriglobia > UBA7540 > UBA7540 > Bog-366. The sequence continues at coordinate 8,851 of JBEKQO010000105.1, forward strand.
CTATAACGTTAGTGGCTCGACGCTGCGCAAAATACAAGACGGACAGTACGACCAGGAAGCGGCCCTGGGTAAGGCAGCAGGCCGCGCCGCCGCCACTCGCGAGGAATTGCTGAAAAAGATGGCCCTTCGGATCGATGCTCTGTCCGCGAATCGACCCGTCCGTGACACCCGCTTGACCTCATTGCGGGAAATCTACCCGCAGTTTGAGCTCTATCAAGCCCGCTACGAGCAGGCACCATCGTGTGACGAGCGGATGGAGAATTTCTTCACCCTGAAAGGGTTGGCGCTTAGCCTGCTGACCCTGGCCGGCTACGACCGGCCTGACAACGCGGCGAGCGACCTTCTGCAGCGTTGGAAAAGAGCGAGGTGGGTGGGTTGCGGGAATTCTTCCTAGGCCGGACTTCTCACCACGTTTGGACGATGCCGGAGGGGCGGGGCTTCACAGGCTGCGGAAAACTGCCCCCGGCGTATAACCACCCCGGCGCCCAAGGCGCCACCCCTCCTGAATCAGGAGGGGAGTTGTTGAAAACGCTCCCCTCCTGAGATGAGGAGGGGTGGCGCGCCGAGGGCCGGGGTGGTGCTGACAGCGCTCGCGCCCAGCGCCACAGGTTTTTTCCGCAGCCCGTTTAGCCCCGCCATAGAGGCATCGCCCTCTTGTGGTCCCGCGCCCCCGGCGCCTCGATCGTTCGCCAGGAACTTCGGGCATCGGCCCCCGCCCATAAACATCTTGACATGGTAGCCTATAAGGCGTATTCTCGTATCGAGGCTATGGCAATTATCCCACGAGGTGGGGCGGGAGGCCGGCCCTATTGGCGCTGGAATAAGCCACCCGATGATTCGCCGCCTTCCTTCCCGCGGAGCGGGACACCGTGAGTAGCCGTAGGTGAAACCTACGGAAACCGAAGGCGAGAAAGGAATCCGGCCCTGAAGGGGCCGACCTTTCCCACGTTCAACCCCGTCGGGGTTATAGTGGCCATGGGGTTGTGCGAGCCGCAGCTTAAAACCTGCGGCTACCCACGGTTGGCCCCTCCGGGGCCGGATCAGGGTTTCGAAAGGAACTCCATTTCGAAGGGTACCCGCGCCAAATTACGAACGCGCGCTTGCGGATCACGGGCGCTCGCGAGGAAAAAATCTGCGAAATGCCCCTGGGACCCGAGAAGTATATGAAAAGACAGCATCTTAGCGAAGAAACAGAGAATTGCCATGACTGGCTTTAAAATCAAGTTGTTGAAAAGAAGGAAGTTAAAAAGACACCTAATAGGCTAGGCATAAGAAGGAAAAAAGGATGGTAAAATGAAGGTATTACCTGAGAATGTGCTGAAAATAAACGAGATAAAAAATTGCCTGGGCTCAAATTCCCTCCTACCCTGAGAACTTTAAGAAAAATAAACCAGTTATCGCTGCGACCCTGAGAAATGATTGAAAAAAAAGGAGAAAGGCATTGAGCGCAAATTCTGAAGTCTGACGCCTGTCCATCCCTAGGCAGCTTGCAGTCGGGTGGGGTTCCCTTTGTCTAATTGCCGTAATGCGCGACCCTAATTGTCGCTGGTAGCTGGGCGCAAGGGCGGAGCTTTAGAGCTTGCGGAAAAACTCGAATGCGCGGTCATTCTGAGGAGCAGCGGCGGTCCTGAGCCTTGCGAAGGAAGAATCTCGCCTTGCCTTGAAAATACTCAGAGCGAGATCCTTCGCGTAGTTTACCCTGAGCGGCAGAGCGAGATTCTTCGCTGCGCTCAGAATGACAGCGAACGGGCTCAGGATGACAGCATGGTAGGCTTTTTCCGCAGCCAGTTTCGCCCTGCCCTCCCGGGAGCGTCCCATCGTGGTGAGAAGTCGGGGTTAGGCCCCCGAATTGCCAGAATAAGCCAGCGCCTGAGATGCGCGCCGCATGGGCCGCCTGGGTCCATCACCGTCGAGGATGTAAAAAAAGTTAAGGGAAAGCGTAACGCGAACGGTTGTAAGACCGTCTAAAATTTTTGGTGGAGGAGACGCCCAGTGAAGAAGGTAAGTTCCTATATTGTGATAGTCTTGGCAGGGCTATCGTTGGCGGGTCGATTTACCCTGGCGCAGCCTTCCGGGCAGAATCCGCCGGCTGCTCAGGCAGCGCGCGCCACAGGAGATGTGACCCAGGTGCAACCCGGTCATCTTACTGTGCATACCCTAAAAGGCGAAGTTCAAGTGGGGCTGCCCGAGGGGGTAAAGATTTTGCGCGTCCCCCCGGGTTCCAAGGATTTGAGTTCGGCGGTTTCTATTACCGCCGGGGATATTAGTCCGGGCGACCGCGCTGTGGTTCTTGGCCATCTGGGAGATGACCAGCAAACCATTCAGGCCACGCGCGTTGTGGTGATGTCCAAATCGGACCTTACCAGCTTCCATGAGGCGGAGGTTCGCGAGTGGCAGACGCGCGGGATCGAAGGCGTGGTGAAAACGGTGGACCCGGTGAAGCTGGAAATAACCCTCGCCGTGCCGAACCGCCCGCCGACCCCGGGGAACCTGACGCATCCCGTGGTCCTGACCACCACACCCAAAACAGTGCTTTTGCGTTACGCACCGGACTCTATCAAGTTTGCTGACGCCAAGCCCACCAATTTTGACGGGCTCAAAGTTGGCGACCAGTTGCGCGCCTTGGGCACCAAGAATGAAGACGGCAGCCAATACGCCGCCGATAAGTTGGTTTTTGGCACCTTCCACAACATCGGGGCCACGGTCATTTCTGTGGACCCGCAAGCGAACACGCTTACGGTTAAGAACTTAGCGACGAATAAGCCGGTCGTTGTGCACGCCAATGCAGATTGCAAGATGCACCAACTCCCTCCGTTCCTGGCGCAGATGATCGCCGGACTCAGCTCCGGCGCGCCAAGTGGCGGGGCAGGGGCTGGAGGTTCATCTGGAGGTGGCGCGGGTAGTGCGCGCGGAGCCGGCGGCCCTGGTGGCGGTGGCGGCCCCGGCGGCGGGGGCGGCGGAGCTCGCCGTGGAGGCATGAGTGACCTTAGTCAGGCGCTGGGGAATATGCCGGCCATAACTCTCAACGATATCAAGCGCGGCGACCCCGTCGTCATATTTAGTTCGGAAGGCGCCAGCCCCTCGGAAGTAACAGCCATATTCATTCTTACCGGAGTTGAGCCGATTCTTGCCGCGCAGCCCAAGGGCGGCGGAGTGAATCTCGGAACCTGGAATCTGAGTCTCGGCGGCGGTGAGGGTGGTGGTGAAGGTGGGCCCTAGCGGGGATTTTTCCCTGAAAACGGGACGAAGTCCTTTGAATTCAGGTAGTGCTTTACGTTATGGGAGGTTCCAACTTCAGGGTTCGTCGGTGTTGTAAAGCGACAAGACCCACCTGCCACGGGTTGGGAAGAGCGGATTTAAGCCCCGCCCTCCGGCAGCCCCCTAAAGGCGTCCAAGCCTAGAGCGATTCAGGGAAATACGCCCACGTTGCGCGCGTCGGCGGGATCCCTGTGAAGAAGCGAGTTCGACCCCATAACCCCTCGCATTAAAACGCCTCTTGGGTGATTTCTGCGCAGAATACTGTGAAGGAGAAATAACTTTGTCTCGAAACGCACGTCGGATGCTTAACGGATTCCTGCTCTCCTCTTTACTGTTGCTGCCTGCCTTGGCCTTTGCTCAAACCTCCACTCCCAGCTTGCGCGGGCAAGTGCTTGATCCCTCTGGCGCGGCCATCCCAGCCCTCACGGTTACGGTAGTGGGACCCACGGGTACGAAGCTGGTTGTGCAGACCGATGAACAAGGCAAGTATGCCTTCCGCAACCTGAAGCCGGGCACTTACACGCTTACCATTCAACTGAAGGGATTCGATGACTTCATAAAGGCCGGCATTGTTGTCGCCGGCGCCGCGCCGCAGGTGGTAAACGCGCAAATGTCGGTGGCGGTGGAAAAGCAACAGATCACGGTGACGGACACGACCACCAAAGTCAATGTCAACCCGGATGAAAACGCCAGTGCGCTGGTGATCAAAGGCAAAGATTTGGAAGCGCTTTCCGACGATCCCGATGAGTTGCAGTCGGAACTGGAAGCGTTGGCGGGACCCTCAGCAGGCCCTAACGGCGGCCAGATCTATATCGACGGGTTTACCGGCGGTCAATTGCCCCCCAAATCGTCCATCCGCGAGATTCGCGTCAACCAGAACCCTTTTTCCGCTCAATACGACTCGTTGGGCTACGGGAGGATTGAAATCCTGACCAAGCCGGGCACCGATAAATTTCATGGCCAGGTCTTCGTAAGCGGGAACGACTCGAGTTTCAACACGCGGAATCCCTTCGCTACCGACATTCCGGGCTATCACTCGGAGCTGTTTAACGGAAATGTTGGCGGGCCGATCAACAAAAAAACGTCATTCTATGTTGACGGGCAGCGGCGCGATATCGAAGACGATGCCATTGTAAACGCCACCATCCTGGGCTCAAGCCTCACTCCGACTTCCCTGGTTCAGGCCATACCCACCCCCCAAACGCAAACGAATATTGGTCCCCGCCTGGACACCCAATTTGGCAACAACAATACGTTGACGGTTCGCTACCAGCTTTGGGAAAACAACCAGCACGACCCGAATGTTGGGCAGTTCACGCTTCCGGAGGCAGCTTACAACTCCTCCGAAAGATACCAAAGCATTCAGGCCAGCGACGCCCAAGTGATAAACGAGAAGGCGGTCACGGAGGTTCGGTTCCGTTACTACCGCGACACTGAGCTTCAAACTCCCGCTAATTCACTCTTGACCATCTCAGTCCCGGGCGCCTTCACCAGCGGCGCTTCAAGCGTGGGGGCGATTGATACGGTTACGAATTCTTATGAGCTTCAGGATTACACCTCCGTTACCCTGAACAAAAATTTCCTGAAGTTCGGAGTCCGGTTCCGCGATAGCGCGGAATCCGCGACCTCCAACGCCAATTTCAACGGCACTTTCACCTTCCCATCCCTTAATGCCTATCAAATAACCGAACAGGGCTTGCAAACGGGTTTAACCCCCGCCCAGATTCTGGCCAACGGCGGCGGAGCCAGCCAGTTTACGCTCATTGCCGGGAACCCCCTTGCCCGTGTGAGCTACTTTGACCTCGAGCCGTACGTGGAGGACGACTGGAAGGCGCGCCCCAATTTGACCATTAGCGGCGGGCTGCGATTCGAAACGCAAGATCACATTCGCGATCACGCTGACTTTGCCCCGCGGGTCGGCATTGCCTGGGGTTTGGGCAGAGGCAAGTCCACCAAGACCGTGCTGCGGGCCGGCTTCGGGGTTTTCTATGACCGGTTCGGTGAGAGCTACATCCTTAACGCCGACCGTTTGAACGGAATCAACCAGCAGCAATACATCGTCGCCTCACCCGACTTTCTTCCTCCGTTTCCGTCCACCGCTCCGTTCACTCCTCCGCCCCTTGGTACGCTCTCCGCCAGCGCCCTTTCGCCCACGATCTATCAAATCGCTCCCAATCTGCGCACACCCTACACCTCCCAGTCAGGCATAGGGTTGGAGCGGCAGGTTACCAAAAACGCCACCGTCTCCGTGACCTATCTCAACACCCACGGCGTCCACCAGCTCATTTCACGGAACATCAATGCGCCGGATCCGGCAAACCTCGACGACGCCCGGCCCAACCCCAGCCTCTCCAATTTGTACCAATACGAGTCCGCCGGCCTTTACAATCAGAATCAGGTGATCGCCAATTTCAATGTTCGCGGTCCCAAGGTTTCGCTCTTCGGCTTTTACACCCTGAGCTACGGTGACAGCAATACCGCCGGCGGCGCCAGCTTCCCCATGAACCAGTACGATTTGGATGAGGATTATGGGCGCTCCGCCTACGATGTGCGCAACCGCCTCTTCCTGGGTGGCAGTTGGAATCTGCCCCGGGGATTTCAAATCTTTCCCTTCGTCGTTATCAATTCGGCTCCCCCCTTCAATATCACGCTGGGAGAGAACCTGAACGGCAGTTCCATTTTCAATAACCGGCCTTCCTTTGCCGCGAGTCCTACCGAAGCCAACGCCGTCAGTACCAAATGGGGCGACTTTGACACCGTGCCCGTCGCCGGAGAAAAGGTCATCCCCATCGATTATGGGGACGGCTTCAGCCAGTTTACCGCCAACCTGCGCCTCAGCAAGACCTTCGGCTTCGGCAAAGAGGTGCAGGGCGGGGGCAATGGGGGCGGCGGGGGCGGGGGTGGGCGTTACGGCCGGGGCCTGGGCGGGGGTGGGCTCAGTAGCATGGGCAACACTAATATTTTTAATCGCGGCGGCTCCACCAATCGCCGGTACAATCTTACCTTTAGCCTTTCCGCTCGCAATATCTTTAACACCGTCAATTATGCCTCGCCCGAGGGCAACCTCAGCTCTCCCATTTTTGGCAAAGCCTATGCACTGGCCGGCGGGTTTTTCTCCAGCGCCGCCGCCAACCGGAGAGTCGATTTCCAAGTGCGGTTCAGCTTCTAGAAGTGCGCCACCTGCTCCAACGATATGCGACGCCGCTTTCTATGGGTTCTGCGTTGCCGGATTCCGCTTCGCGGGAAACATCGGACCCTGCTGTTCGCGCTCGCTCTAGGCCTCTCCGTGCTGCCGTGCTGCCCGCTCACCTTGTGCGCCGCACAGGACGCGGCTGTCCCGGGCCCGGTCATTCTGATTTCCATCGACACACTACGGGCCGACCATCTGAGCGCATACGGCTACACCAGGATCCGCACGCCCCACATCGACTCATTCGCGCCAGGCGGCACGCTCTTCACCCAGGCCGAGGCGCAAGTTCCGCTCACGCTGCCTTCGCACACGTCGCTGTTTACTTCCACCTATCCCTTCGAAAATCGTGTGGAAGAGAACGGCGAGCGCGTTCCCGCCGGAGTCGTGACGCTTGCTTCCGTGCTGCAATCGCGCGGCTACAAAACCGCCGCTTTCATTGGCAGCGAATTCCTGGACCGGCGCTACGGGTTAGACCAGGGGTTCGATGATTATGACAGCCCATTCGGCGGGGAAATTTCAGAAATGGCCAATCCGCTGGCGATGAGCCTGCGTCGCGACGGCGCCTTGGTGGTGCGTGCCGCGCTCCAATGGCTCGATGCCCACCGCGGCCAACCCGTTTTCGTGTTTGTGCACCTTTTTGATTTGCACTTCCCTTACACGCTGTCGGCGGAAGTGGCGCGCCGGCAGGGAATCTCCCGCTACGATGCGCAACTCGCATACGTTGACCAGGTCATGGGCCACTTTCAGCAGGAGTTGATGCGGAGCGGCTGGTGGGAGAAGTCGCTGGTGGTGCTGTTTGGCGACCACGGGGAAGGCCTGGGCGACCACCAGGAAACCGACCATGGCTACTTTATCTACGAGAGCACGCTGCACGTGCCGCTGATCGTGCATTGGCCCGCTAAGGCCGAAACTCGAAACTCGAAAGTCGAAAATGGAAAATCGACGCCAATTTCGAGTTTCGAGTTTCGAGTTTCGGCTTTCAACGATCGTATGGACGCTCCTGTCGGCCTGATTGACGTGGCACCGACGATCTTGGATTATCTGCGCGTGCCACCCCCCCCGTCGTTCGAAGGCGTAAGCCAGCTTGGCGCGCTGAAGGCCGGGGAGGCGTCGAGGCCGCGCGCCGTCTACAGCGAGAGCCTCTACGCCCACGACGCTTTCCGTTGGTCGCCGTTGCGCGCCCTGCGCGTGGGGAAGTATAAATATATACAAGCGCCCAAAGCCGAACTCTACAATCTCGATGCCGACCCGCACGAACAGGTGAATTTGCTGTCTAAGAACAACGCGATGGCAGCGGAACTCCGGAACGAACTGGCGAAGGTGCTCACTCGTTACGCTCCCTCGCAGCGCTCCACTCCTGCCGCCCTAACGCCCGAAACGCTGGCGCAGCTTGAGTCCCTCGGATACCTGGCGGCGGAACCGCGCGGCAAAATCAATGACTCCGGGCCCGACCCCAAGGATCGGTTCGCGGAGTTCGAGCTTTATCAGACCGCGTTCGTGGACTTGACGGAAGGACACACCGCCGCAGCCCTTCCCAAGTTTCAGTTGATTCTGAAATCTGACCCTCAGAACACGCTGGCGCGATTCCATCTGGGCGAGTGTTATCTTTTGGTGAAGCACGTCCAGAACGCCCTGCGCGAATGGGACACCGTACTCAAGCTGGACCCGCAGTACGCTCCGGCCGCCGAGGCCATCGGCCAGTACTGGCTCGAGCAGCGAGACTACGCCAAGGCGCGCCGGCGCTTCCAGCAGGTGCTGGCCCTGACGCCCGAAAGTTACACGGGTCATTTCCAATTGGCCATCGCCGACGAACGCCTGGGGCTTCTCCCGGAGGCGCGCCAGCACTTGGAAATCGCCTGCAAGATCGCTCCGCACGATGAAAACTGTGCCAGCGAGCTGAAGTCGCTCAGGCAGAAGTGAGGAGGAGCGGGTAGCGCAGTGCCCGCTCTTCGGCGCTGCGGCTTTTCCCACGGTGCGGGCTCTTGCCACGCCCCCACAAGATAATCCGAATTCTCCAGGGCCGAGTCAGCGAGTGCGCGTCGTGGTGGAAAAGCCGCAAGGCTGGAGTGCGAGCCTTGCGCTACAATTTCTAAAAATGAACGCCTATATGCCTAGATCTGAAAGCTGAACGCTTATTTCCCGTGCAGGTATTTTACGCCCGGATGGCCGGGGATGATGCGGCCGATGTTCCAGAATTTCTCCCGGCGATTTTTGAGCGCGGAGGTGACCTTTGGCAGGTGGCGTGACGACACGATGAGGAGCATGCCGAGGCCCATGTTGAAGGTTCGCAGCATGTCGTCGGGCGGGACGTTGCCCCGCTGTGCGATCAAATCATAAATGGGCAGCACGGGCCAGCTTCCCAAGTTAACTTCCGCCCGGGCGCCGGGGGGAAGGATTCGCGGCGTGTTGTCCGTAATGCCGCCGCCGGTAATATGCACCAAGCCCTTCAACCAACCACGCGCCAGGAGCGGCTGGACGGTGGGCCAGTAGCAGCGATGGGGGGCAAGCAATACGTCGCCCAGCGTCCGGCCGAGTTCGGGTATGGGCTCGGTCAAAGGCAGGTTCTCCTGCTCCAGCAAAACCTTACGCGCCAGCGAATAACCGTTGGTGTGCAGCCCCAATGAGGGCAGGCCCAGGATCGCGTCTCCCGGACGGATGCCGCTGCCATCGACGATTTGGCCGCGTTTTACCCAACCCACGATGCAGCCCGCCAAGTCGTATTCATCCTCGGGGTAGAATCCCGGCATTTCCGCGGTCTCACCGCCCACCAGTGCACAGCCCACCTTGCGGCAAGCGCCAGCCAGGCCTCTTACGACTTCGGTGACCACCTTGGGGTGCATCTTCCCCGTCGCCAGATAATCGAGGAAAAAGAGCGGCGCTGCGCCGTGCACGGCGATGTCGTTGACGCAATGGTTTACCAAGTCCGCACCCACGGTGTTATGGCGATTCAGGGCAAAGGCGACCTTCAGCTTGGTGCCGACGCCGTCCACACTTGACACCAGCACGGCGTCGCGCGGGAGTCCCTGCAAAGAGAAGAACCCACCGAAGGCGCCAACCTCCCGCAAAACACGGGGGCTGAACGTGCTGCGCGCCAACTGCTTGATGCGAGCTTTAGCTTGGCTGGCGGCGTCGATATCGACGCCAGCGTCACGATAGCGCATAGATGAAAGACAGTGGGTAGTGGATAGTGCTTAGTGGCTAGTGGGCAGTCGTTAGTAGGTAGTCATCAGTTGCTAGCGACTATCCACCAGGTTTCCATCAAAGTCGCGGGCATCGCATCCCCCTATGGCCAGTAATGCATTGCCCGCGAAGAAAACCCTCACCCCCCGCCTTGCGGTCCCCCCTCTCCCGAAGGGAGAGGGGGCCCGACGGAGGAGGGCAGGTGAGGGGTCCCTTTCAACCCCCTTAGACTTTGATGGTGTTCTGGACTATCCACTAACCACTAGCAACTATCCACTGCTCTTAAAACGTCTGTCCGGTTCTTGACCAGCGCGTGTGGGTGATGAAGTTCCAAACAATCGAGGCGTCAAACTTCAGGCGCGCCTCCACTGTTTCTGCCGTCCAGTCTTTGGTGGGCGCGTCGTAGGACCAGTACACAAACAAGGGCTCACCCACAACGTTCTCCAGGGGAACGAATCCCCAAAACCGGCTATCGAGAGAATTGTCCCGGTTGTCACCCATCACAAACAGATATCCGGGCGGGACGTGCAGGCCGTCATTGCGAATGAAGCCAGGCATTTCCCTCGCCCAGGTGGGATCAAGTCCCCAGGCGGCGGGAAGGGTTTCCAGCAAACTGGGGGTGGGAGGAAAGTCGTCGCGCAAAGGCAGCGCCGTGGGAAATTGGAACTGCGCGTAAGGCTCGAACAAAGGCCGCCCGTTGAGGTAAACCTTTTTATCCTCGATTTTCACCACGTCGCCGCCCACGCCGATCACGCGCTTGACAAACATGACCGAAGGGTTAATCGGGTAACGAAACGCCACTATATCCTGCCGATGAATTTCTCTGAGCGGCGGCATGCGCAGCGAAGTGTAAGGCAACCGGGGGCCGTAGAGCAGTTTATTCAGGAAAACGTGGTCGCCGATCAGGATCGTGGACTCCATCGATCCGGTGGGGATGACGGTGGCTTCCGCCACAAAGGTGCGGATGCAGAGCACCCCCGCCAGCACAATCAGCAATGAGCGGAGAGTGTCCCACACGGTTTCATGGCGCTCCGGCTTAACGGGTCTGCTTTCAACTGCCGGCTCAGGGACAGGCAATTCTTCTGGCTTCGGTTCGTGTGTTTCCATTCGTTTCAATCCCGATTACGTATGGCGATGAGCGGTTCTTGAATGGCGGTGGGGTATTCGCACGTGTAACACGCCAGGCAGAAGTGACCCTGGCTATCCCCGACGGCGCGACGCATCCCTTCGACCGAGAGATAACCCAGCGTATCCGCACCCAAGTATTCGCGGATTTCTGCCACCGAATGGGTGGCGGCAATCAATTCCTTCCGCGTTGGCGTATCAATCCCGTAAAAGCAGGGGGAGACCGTGGGCGGACAACTGATCCGCATATGTACCTCGCGAGCACCCGCCTCCCTTACGATGCGTACAATCTTGCGACTGGTTGTTCCGCGCACAATAGAATCGTCAACCAGCACCACCCGCCTCCCTTCCAACAAGCTGCGCACCGGGTTGAGCTTCAGCTTCACGCCGAAGTCGCGAATGGCCTGGCTGGGTTCGATAAACGTGCGGCCCACGTAGTGATTCCGGATCAATCCAATCTTGAAAGGAATGCCGGATTCCTCGGCAAACCCCGTGGCGGCGGGAACGCCGGAATCGGGGACAGGAACCACCACGTCGGCATCCACGGGATGCTCCTGCGCCAGGTATCGGCCCAGCAATTCGCGGCTCTGCTGAACCGAGCGGCCGAACACCACGCTATCCGGACGGGAAAAGTAGACATGCTCGAAAATGCACTGCGCTTTATGCGCAGGCGGGGCAAAATGCAGCGAAGTCACGCCCCGGCTGTCGAGAATCACCATCTCGCCCGGTTCCACGTCGCGGATGTACTGGGCGTCAATCAAGTCGAAAGCGCAGGTCTCCGATGCCAGGACGTAAGCGCCGTCCAGCTTTCCCAAGCTCAGCGGACGGAAGCCCCGTGGGTCGCGGATGCCGTATATTGCATCCTTGAAAAGCATGACCAGGGAATAAGCTCCCACAACCTTGTCGAGCGCTTCGGCAACGGCTTCGGGAATGCCAGCCTGTCGCGAGCGGGCGAAATAGTGCAGGATCACTTCCGTGTCGCTGGTGGTCTGGAAGATATCGCCACGAGCCTCCAACTCCTTGCGCACCGCCGTGGCATTCACCAGGTTGCCGTTGTGCGCTAGCGCAACTTGGCCCTTGTTGCAGCTCACTTTCAGCGGCTGAGCGTTTCTCAGGTCCGTATCGCCGGCGGTGGAGTAGCGCGTATGGCCGATGGCATGCCTTCCCGGCAAGCTCTCAATAACGTCTTTCGGGAAGATCTCTTCTACATGCCCCATGCCCTTCTTACAGATCAAATTGTCGCCATCAGAGGAAGCGATGCCAGCGCTCTCTTGACCACGATGCTGTAAGGCATAAAGTCCGAGATAGGCGAGCTTGGCGGCTTCCGGGTGTCCATACACCCCTATGACCCCGCAATGATCATGGAATTTATCGACAGTAAGCTGAAAACTTGGGAAGAGCTGGGAGGCTGGCTCCAATGATTCTCCTCCGAATCGGGGTGGATGGCAGGGTTAGCTGCTTGATGTTCCGTAGTTGTTCAAATGTAGGAATCACGTACTTGCATTAAGCCTAACGAGCATGCTCCCTACAGGAAGCCGTCTGAATGGATGCGCGCCTTACGCTCCGGTGAACTCCATACCACGGCTATCGACTGCACAGATTAGTTTGCTCCCTTTCGGGAGTCCACGCAACTGGTTTCTGGGTAATGGTACACTTTGGTTTTTTTATAGCGGCGGTCTCTGACCGCTGGCTTTTGATGCAATAGATTCCGGTGGCCAGATACCGCCGGTAAAGCAAGCTGACCTACGCGAGGTTGGAGGAAATTGTTCATGAATTTGTCCCCGAGAGCCCCCCTCACCCCATGTTTTGCGAGTCGTGGGGGTTAGGGGGGCGAATATTGGAAACGATCAGCTTTAGCCCGGATTTCCCACCATGGCTCTGGAAGGGCGGGGCTTTACAGGCTGCGGAAAAACCCTGCAATGCTGTCATCCTGCAGCCCGTTCGCTGTCATTCTGAGCGCAGCGAAGGATCTCGCTCTGCCGCTCAGGGTAAACTACGCGAAGGATCTCGCTCTGAGTATTTTCAAGGCAATGCGAGATTCTTCGTCGCCGTTGCTCCTCTGCAGAAACTCGACGCGTAAGTCCTTGGAATTCAGCAGGCGTAGCGCGGACCTGTTTTTTAGGTCCGCGGCACGTCCCCGATGGACAAGGAAAAGCCGCGGACCTAAAAAACAGG
>JBEKQO010000106.1:0-21687 GCA_049519635.1 Terriglobia bacterium
CTCACTCCCTACCCCCTCCTCAATTGAGGTATAAGCAGGTGTAGCGCGGTCCTGTTTTCTAGGTCCGCGGCTTTTACTTGTGGATCGGGGGCGGGGCGCGGGCCTAGAAAACAGGTCCGCGCGACACCAGCGTGTGAATATCCGCCCTGACACACCCCGGAATGAGAAATCCAGTCTAATTCTGCTTGGCGCACTGCTCTCGCTCGTTGATAATGATGGCGCGTATGAGTTTTGCATTATTTATGGCGTTTCGCTACCTGAAGGCCAAGCGGCGGCAGGCGGCGATTTCAATCATTACCGTAATTTCCGTGCTGGGTGTGACGGCGGGTGTTTGCGCGCTGGTGATTTCGCTGGCCATTAACAACGGCTTCCGGGAGGAGCTGGAGAGCCGCTTGCTGGGCGCGACGGCCAACATCAATCTGGTGCGCAAGGAGAACGATGGCATCCGGGACTTTGATCAGGTTTCCCAACGCCTGGCATCCCTGCCGCACGTGGTGGCCACCGCGCCCTCGCTGTATGGGGAAGTCCTGGTCTCCCATGGCTCTCGCGCGCAGGGGATGGTTTTGAAGGGGGTCGAACCCGGACAGGAAGTGAAGGTGGGCACCCTTCTGCGCCATTTGCGGGAGGGGTCGCTGGCGGACTTGTCAGAGACTTTTCCCAACGCCGACCCCATTATCGTTGGCAAGGAGCTGGCGACCGCCCTGGGAGTGTACGTGGGTGACACGGTACTGGTCACCAGCCCGCAAGGTTACTTGACGCCGCAGGGGGTCGTTCCCAAATTCCGTAATTTTCATGTAGTGGGGGTTTTCGATTCGGGTATGTTCGATATTGACAACGTTTGGGCGTTCACGAATCTCGCCGCCGCCCAGCGCCTGCTTGACCTTCCCGACGTGGCCTCGGTGATCGAGTTCAAGATTGATGATATTTACCGCGCCCCGGAGGTGGCGGAGGAGATTCGCCGCGCCGCGGGAAACGGGTTCGACGCCTCCACTTGGATTGAGCAGAACCACTCGCTGTTCAGCGCGCTGCGCCTGGAGCGGCTGGTCACCGTCTTGACCATCGGCCTTATTGTCGTGGTGGCGGCGCTGAACATTTTCACGGCGCTGGTGATGATGGTGATGGAAAAGAACCGCGACATTGCCGTGTTGATGTCCATGGGCGCGCGGCAGCGTCAGGTTTGGGCCGTGTTCACCCTCCACGGGGTCGCCATCGGGGGATTGGGCACATTCCTCGGACTCATCCTGGGCTACGGAGTCGCGTGGCTGGGCAATACCTACAAGTTGATTCCACTCCAGGCGGATGTGTACGCGCTGTCGTCGGTGCCCTTTCACGCTCATCCGTTGGATGGCGTGTGGATCGCGGCCGCGGCCCTCACCATCAGTTTTCTGGCCACGCTTTATCCGTCGCTGGCGGCGGCGCGGCTGAATCCGGTGGAAATTCTCAGATACGAGTAACGCGGCAATGGAAATTCGAAAATCGAAACTCGAAACTCGGTACAGCGCATGCAAGCACAGTCCAAAGCGAGGATTCTAGATTTCAAGGACCTGGAAGCTTGGAAGGCCAGGCGTGAGCTACGTCGGGAGATAAACAAGCTGGCCAAAGGTCTGCCGGAGTTCGAAAGATATGGCTTGGCAAGTCAGCTTCGGCGGGCAGCAATCTCTGTCACGGCAAACGTTGCCGAAGGGTTCGGCCGGTTTGGTTATCAAGAGAATGCGCAATTCTGCCGGCAGGCCAGAGGGTCACTCTATGAGCTGAGGGATCACCTGACGACCTGCGTTGACGCGGGATATGTGCCGCTTGCGGAGGGACGCCGGGTAGACCGAATCGCCCAGCGTGCAACGCAAGTACTTAACGGATATCTCCGTTCAGCGCTGGCGTTGAAGTCGGCGACCGAGGGTGGCCGGGGAAAGGACTCATCGTGATGGGCGATTTTCGAGTTTCGATTTTCGAGTTTCGGAATGCGAATTTAAGGTGACGGCGTGACTATGGGGGAATCATTCGCGACCACGGACCACGGACCACGGACGCTGCTGCGCGCTGCAAGCCTGACCAAGTCTTTTCGTTCGGGCAGTGAAGAAGTCGTGGTGCTTGACGATCTGAGCGTGGAGGTGAAGGCGGGCGAGTTCGTAGCCTTGGTGGGAGAATCCGGTTCCGGCAAGACGACGTTGTTGCATTTGTTGGCGGCGCTGGACACTCCGACAAAGGGTGAGGTATACTTTGAGGGCAGGCGCGTGAGTGAGTACCGCGAACACGAACGCGCACTGTATCGCAATGAGAAAATAGGCTTTGTCTGGCAGATGCATTATCTTCTGCCGGAATTCAGCGCGCTTGAGAACGTTGTCATTCCGCAGTTGATTCGGGGGAGTGGCATGAGCAATGCCCGGGCCCGCGCCCGAGATTTACTGGGCGAAGTCGGACTTGAAAACGCATCACAACGCCGCGTGGGTGAATTGTCGGGCGGGGAGCAACAGAGAGTGGCCTTGGCCCGGGCACTTGCCAATCAGCCTGTCCTCTTATTGGCAGATGAGCCCACGGGAAGTTTGGACCATCGCACGGCGGAGCGCGTGATCGACCTGCTGGAAAACCTGCACCGGGCGCATCATCTAACCTCGGTGCTGGCGACGCACAACCTGGACCTAGCCCGTCGCGCCAATCGGACCTTGCGCTTGGCGAAGGGAAAGCTGACGGAATGGGTAGTTCCAATAGTTCCATGACCCCCGAACTTCCTGAGGCGCGACCGGTAGCAGGGAAGGCGGGGCTCCAAGAAGAACTGAGGAGCTATGTTCGAGAGGTACACTGAAAAAGCCCGGCGTGTAATATTTTTCGCGCGATACGAAGCCAGTCAATTCGGCAGCCCCTTCATTGAGACCGAACATCTGTTGTTGGGGCTCTTGCGCGAGGATAAGGCACTCACGAACCGTTTTCTGCGGTCGCACGCCTCGATTGAATCCATTCGCAAACAGATCGAGGGCCGGACCCCCATTCGCGAGAAGGTCTCCACCTCCGTGGACCTGCCGCTGAGCCAGGAATGCAAGCGCGTGCTGGCGTACGCGGCGGAGGAAGCTGAACGTCTGGCGCACAAGCATATCGGGACGGAGCACCTGCTGCTGGGCCTGCTGCGCGAGGACAAGTCGTTTGCGGCGGAGATCCTCCACGAGCGCGGCTTGCGGCTTTCCACCCTGCGCGAAGAACTAAGCCGCGTGCAGAGCGACAAGGCGGCAGCCACCCGCCCCAAGGAGACCTCTCTGCTGAGCGAGTTCAGCCGCGATCTGACGCAGGCCGCGATGGAGAACCAATTGGACCCGCTGGTGGGCCGCGAAGCGGAACTGGAGCGCGTCGTCCAGATCCTCTGCCGCCGCACCAAGAACAATCCCGTGCTGATCGGCGAACCGGGAGTGGGAAAAACCGCCATCGTGGAAGGTTTGGCACAGCGAATCGCCGACGGCGATGTGCCGTCCTTCCTCGCCGATAAACGGATTCTGGCGCTCGACCTTTCGCTGATTGTGGCGGGAACCAAGTATCGCGGCCAGTTTGAAGAGCGCCTGAAGACCATTATGAAGGAATTGATGGAGGCGCAGAACGCCATCATCTTTATCGACGAACTGCACACGCTGGTGGGCGCGGGCTCGGCGGAGGGGTCGCTCGACGCCGCCAACATTTTGAAGCCGGCCCTTTCCCGCGGTGAAATCCAGTGCATCGGGGCCACGACGCCCGCGGAATATCGCAAGTCCATTGAGAAGGACCGTTCGCTCGAGCGGCGTTTTCAAGCCGTCAAGGTTCCCCCGCCCTCGGAGGCCGAAGGCATCAAAATCCTTTTTGGCATCAAGGACCGGTATGAAAAGTTTCATGCTGTGACCTACACGGACGACGCCCTGAACGGGGCGGTGTACCATTCCAATCGTTATATCCCCGACCGCTTCCTGCCGGACAAGGCCGTAGACCTGATCGACGAAGCGGGCGCGCGCGTTAAGCTGCGGCAGAGTTCGTTGCCCGAGGAAATGATCGACGTGCAGAAGCGCATCAAGTTTGTGGTGCACCGCATGGAGAATGCCATTGCCAACCACGAGTTTGAGAAGGCGCGCTTTTACTCTGACGAAGAACGGAAGGAACGCGAGAACCTTCGCCTGCTGCGCGAAAAGTACAATATCGATGAGACCGCCATGGGGGTGGTGACGCAAGAAGATATTGAAGAGGTGGTCGCCCGCTGGACGGGTGTTCCCGTCACCGCCATCAAAGAAGAGGAAAGCGCCAAGCTTCTCCGCATGGAGGAAGAACTGCATAGGCGCATCGTTAGCCAGGATCGGGCAATTTCCGCCCTGGCGCGCGCCATCCGCCGCTCGCGGGCGGGCTTGAAGCTGCCCGGCCGCCCCGTGGGCTCGTTCTTGTTCCTGGGTCCAACCGGCGTGGGCAAGACGGAAATGGCCCGCTCACTTGCCGCGTTTTTATTCGGCTCGGAGCGTTCCCTGGTGCGCTT
Organism: Terriglobia bacterium; assembly: GCA_049519635.1. Lineage (GTDB taxonomy): Bacteria > Acidobacteriota > Terriglobia > UBA7540 > UBA7540 > Bog-366. Next base: position 4,475 of record JBEKQO010000106.1, read on the forward strand.
TGACATGTCGGAATTCATGGAGAAGCACTCGGTCTCAAAGTTGATTGGGTCCCCTCCGGGGTATGTGGGTTACGAAGAGGGCGGCCAATTGACTGAGCGTGTCCGGCGTGCTCCCTACTCCGTAATCCTGCTGGACGAGATTGAGAAGGCCCACCCGGATGTATTCAATATCCTCTTGCAGGTCTTCGAGGATGGCCAGTTGACGGATGGGCTTGGCAACACGGTGGACTTCAAGAACGCTATCATCATCATGACGTCGAACATCGGCGCGCGCTATCTGGAGCGCCGGTCGCATATGGGGTTCCAGTCGGGGGCGGAAGGCGCCACAGAGAAAAAGGCCGAAGAACTGGTCATGAGCGAGGTGAAGCGGCTCTTTAACCCCGAGTTCCTGAACCGTTTGGACGAGATCATTGTGTTCAACTCCCTTACGGATGGCGACCTCATCCAGATCATGGACCTGCTGGTTGCGCAAATGAATCAAAACCTTGCCCAGAAGAATATTTCCCTGACGCTTTCGCCTGAGGCCGCCCGGTGGATTTTGGACAAGACCTGTCTGGACCGTTCGTACGGCGCTCGGCCTCTGCGTCGCGCTTTGCAGAAGTACGTTGAAGATCCGCTCTCGGAGGCATTAATCCAAGGTGAGATTCATCCTCCGGCGGTCTTAGAAGTTATCGTCGAGAACGAGGCGCTCTACTATCGTTCCGTAAACGACAAACTGGTCGGTGCCACACCGCTCTCCCACTAGTGCCGTTCCAACTATCTGGAGCTCTGCATTTCGGCCCAGGAAGTACGGATGTGCTGGGTGTTGCTCCGCCCCGGCGGATCATGCATTGGGCCACTGAGCCGGAACGGCGCTAGGGTGAGTCGCCACGGTTATCCCGACCGCCACGCGGACAATCCACGCGCCCACCTTCTGGAAAGCTGGAATTTCCGGCAGAGGGGCGAGAGGCTTCCAAGTGCAAAAATATTCCCGGCCAACTCCGGGCGGAATCGCGGCATCGGACTGTCTTAGTTTTCGCGAGTTTGAGGGGGGGATCGCTTTCTCTTGAAAAAGATGAGATGGTGTGGGCCTGGACTTCGAGGGATGCTGTATCGGCTGGGAGCTCCCGCCCTGGCACTGATTCTTTGGTTGCCTCTCCTGACCAAAGCGCAGAACCCCCCACCGGATCAAAAAGCCCAGAATCCTCCGTCAGCGGCGGAAAAGCCACCCTCGAATCCTCAAAAGCCTGAGGAAAAGAAAGCGCCTGAGCCGGCTCCAGGGCAGCTTCAATTGGAAACTCCCGAAGTGGTCCAGCCACCCGCGGCAAAACCCGGGGGGCAGCCCCAACAGCCCCAGAAGCTGACGACTCCCACGGCTCCGGGACAGCCTCCGCCGGAAGAGCACAAGCCCACGATTGAATCGATTATCATCCGCGGCAATCGGCGTATTCCTGCCAGCACGCTGCGCGCCCGCATTTTTTCGCATGCCGGGGACGTTTATGACGAAGGCGCCCTGGAACGTGACTTCATGGCATTGTGGAATACCGCCTTCCTGGACGATGTTCGCCTGGAAATTGCCGACGCGCCGAATGGCAACAAGATCATCACCTTCTACGTGCGAGAAAAGAAGCTGGTCCGCAGCATCGATTATAAAGGCTTGAGCAGCGTTGAGCAGTCCGATGTCCTGGACGCGTTTAAGAAGGAAAAGGTGGGGCTGACCATCGAATCCCAATATGACCCGGTGGTTGTCAAACGCGCGGAGGTGGTGCTGCAAGAACTGTTGTCTGCCCACGGCAAGATGTTCGCCACGGTCCATCACCGTACCCGCAACATCCCCCCGAATTCCGTGGCGCTGACGTTTATCATCGTGGAAGGTCCCAAGGTAAAGCTTGGGGATATCAAGTTTTCCGGCAACACGGTTTTTACCGACAACCAACTGGTGCGCGCGATGAAGTATTCGCGCCCTGTGGGTGCGCCGCCCTGGTTCTACTGGTTCCATAAAACCTACGATCGGGATCGCGTCGAGGCGGACATGGAAAACATTCGCGACCTTTACCGCGACCATGGCTACTTCTACGCTTTGCCCAAAGAACCCGAAACCAAGATGATTGACACGGGACGGCACTGGCCCTTCTTTTTCTGGAGCTGGGGGCGCGGCAAGCGGGTGGACATCAAGATCAATGTCGAGGAGGGCGTCCAATACCGCTTGGGTACCTTCCACATTCGCGGCGCCAAGCTCTTCAAGGAAGATAAACTGGCCACTGTCCTGGGGATGAAGCCTGGTGATATTTTCGCTTTGTCGAAGGTTCGCAAGGCGATTGAAAATTACACCAAGCTGTACGGCCAGTTTGGATATATCAATTTTACGGCGTCGCCGGATATTGAGCCGGATAACCGGAAGAAAGTCATCAACCTGGCGCTGGATTTTGAGGAAGACAATCAGTTTACGGTCCACCGTATCGAGTTTTCGGGAAATACCAAGACCCGCGACAAGGTCATCCGCCGGGAATTGTTAACGGACGAAGGCGCCATTTTCAGCTCCCAATTGTGGGAGTATAGCGTTTTGAAAATGAACCAACTGGGCTTTTTTGATGAGATCAAGAAAGAGGACTACGACATCAAACAGAACGCCAAGGATAAGACGGTTGACGTCCTGGTGAAGGTCAAGGAAAAAGGAAAGAACTCCATCGGGTTTTCCGGCGGCATCAGCGGACTGGCAGGTAACTTTGTCGGTCTTAATTACGCCACGAACAATTTTCTGGGCCTGGGCGCGACCCTGAGCGTGGGGTTGCAATGGGGAACTTTCCAGAAAATGTACTCGTTTGGTTTCACCCAACCTTATTTTCTTGATCGCCCCATCACCGCCGGCTTTACGGTATTCAAGAGCGACTATAACTATAACCAGATCCGCCAACTCGCCGTTTACAGCGGCATCAATCCCAATCTCCTGGCGCAGTCGCAGTACGGCCGATATTACGGGCAGAACTTCACCCAGAATTCCGACGGGTTCACGATGTTTGCCTCCTATCCTTTGCGGCGCAGTTTTGCGCGCCTCGGCCTGACCTATAGCTTTTCCCGCAGCAGCTTGCAGGCATTTAGCGCCGCGTCCGAGTCTTATTTCCAGGCCATCAATTTTAGCGGCTTGACAGGCCCCAACGCTCTGACGGGAATTATTTCCAGCCAGATCATGCCCACGTACCTTTACAGCACCATCAATAGCTCCTGGACTCCCACGCGGGGCAGATACCTTTATGCGGCGATCGGCTTTACGGGAAGCGCCATCGGCGGGAACGTAAATACCATCCGGCCGGTATTAGAAGCCAAATATTTCCACCCCGTGCGTAACGCGCGCTCCGACCACCCTACTTCCATCGGCATGCGGTTCCTCGTCTCCAGCGTCATCGGCTACGGCGGCCGCGTGGTTCCACCCTTCTCCCGCTTCTACGTTGGCGGCGAGGAAGACCTCCGGGGTTTTGATATCCGCACCGTTAGCCCGGTGGCGTTTTATCCGACCGTGGTTTCCGTGTGCAACCGCAATGTTAACGGCCAGCCGATTACCGGGACCACCCAGACTGGCGCAAGTTCAAATTCGTGCGGTTCTACCACCAGCTTCCCCATCAATTCTCCGATCTTCCCCGGCGGCGATACGGAGGGGATTTTTAACTTCGAATACCGCGTTCCGATCGTCGGGTCTACGGTCAGCATGGCTTATTTTATTGACGCGGGAGGCGATTTTATTTTGTACCCGAACCAGCTCAAGCTGGCGCAAGGAGCCTTGAGCTCGATTGAGAGCCAGTACACCTACTTTCCCATTCCCGCGGAGTTGAAACCCATTGGCGTGACAAATTTCCGCCCCCGCAGCTCAACGGGACTGGACTTGCAGCTCCTGCTTCCTGTCGTCAACGCTCCGCTCCATATCTTTTATGGGTACAATTGGCTACGGGTGGACGATGTGATTACTCCCCCGCAGAATCTGCCGCCCGAGACGCTGTTTCCGAATGAAGCAACCTATATCGACGCCTTGAGAAATTTTGTCCCCTTCCGCCTGAAGGAGCGTTCCGGCCGCCTCGGATTTACGGTACAACGCACATTCTAGGCACGAGGGAAATGAGTTAGAATAAGATTTGATTTGGAACTTTAATACCTGAAGGAGTTTGAATGAAGAACCGATTGACCGCTTTGACCGCATTCCTAGCCTTTATAGCCGTTCCACTTGCTGCGCACGCCCAGGGCAAGGTTGGCGTCATCAACATGAACGCCGCGATTGCGAGTACCGCAGAAGGAAAGAAGGTGATTGCGGACTTGCAAAAGAAATATCAACCACGGCAGCAGGAACTGGAACGATTGCAAGCCGAAATCCAAGCCATCCAAGATCAGTTGAGCAAGCAGACGCCCACGCTGAGCGACGAGGAACAGCGCCGTATGTCGCGGGATCTGGAGGACAAACAAAAGCTTTTGAAACGTTCGACCGACGACGCGCAGAGTGATTTTACCGCCGACCGCGATGAGGCCATCCGCCGGATCGGCCAGAAGGTAGTCAGCGTCATTCATGATTATGCCCAAAAAAATGGCATTGCCCTGGTCATTGATGGCGCCCAGGTGCCCATTTATTTTGCGTCGAAAGACCTCGATATTACGGAGGCCATTGTGAAGATCTACGACGCTGCGAACCCGGTTGCGGATGCGGGAGCGTCTGCCAAACCCGCAGTGCACCCGGCCTCTCCGTCTCCGGCGACCAAACCTAAATAGGTTGTTCTGCCGCGCCCGGCAGGTATAATTTCGGTCTTTCCCATCCTTGTGGAAGGGGACGGCCCTACAGGATCCCCCGAACGAGGTTCGTCGTTTAAAAGACGAACTCGATTCGGAACATTGAAAATTTTGAAGGAGCTTGAATGAAGAATCGATCACTCGCGCTTACCGTACTGCTGGCGGTACTGGTAGGTCCACTTTTTCTACGCGCCCAGAATGCCACCCCTTCCCAAGGAAAGATTGGGGTATTAAATATCCAGGCAGCGATCGCCAGCACCGCCGAAGGCAAGAAGGTTATTGCCGATTTACAGAAGAAGTATCAACCCCGCCAGCAGGAACTCCAGCGTCTTCAGCAGGAAATCCAATCCATTCAAGACCAATTGACGAAGCAGTCCGCCACGCTGAGCGAGGAAGAACAGGGTCGTCTGAGCCGTGATGCGGAAGAAAAGCAAAAACAGTTGAAGCGCTCTGCCGAGGATGCCCAGAACGATTTCAATCATGACCGTGACGAGGTCATTAACCATATCGGCCAAAAGATGGTCCGAGTCATCGCGGATTATTCCCAGCAAAATGGCTTCACGCTGGTTCTGGATGGCGCACAAATTCCCATTTACTACGCCGCCCCGGACCTCGACCTTACGCAAGAGATTGTAAAGCGTTATGACGTAGCGAATCCGGTGGCGGACGCAGGGACACCCGCCAAGCCCGCGACCCGTCCGGCCGCACCGCCGTCAACACCGCAGCCCAAGTAACAATCTCCGCGCCCCGTTGATCCCCCCGGAGGTCTCCTGCCAGGGCCCCGCGGTAACTGGGGGGCGGGTGTCTCTGCCCGCGTATCCACCCCACCCCTTTACCCGCTTTTCAGCACCACCCCGGCGCTCGGCGCGCCACCCCTCCTCATCGGCGGGGGGGAGTTGTTTGGCCAACCCCCCTCGTGAATCTGGTGGGGGGGCGCGCCGACCGCCGCGGTGGTTATTCCCTTATTGTACGCGGTGGTGCGTTTTTCCGCAGCCTGTAAAGCCCCGCCCTTCCAGATCCGTGGTGAGAAATCCAGCTTAGGTGAACAGTATGGGGGCGAGCGCCTTTTCCCGCACATTTCACCCCGGCCCGCGTTGGGCAGAGGCGGATGCGGATTTCCAGCACTTACGCCCGGCCCAGAGGCTCGGCGTGGATAGTGATTTTGGAGATTTGCGGGAAGGCTTGGCGGAATTTGAATTCCACGGTCTCAGTAATGTCGTGTACCTTGGCGATGGGGAGGTCGGGCTCGAGCGTGCAGTGCAGCCGGACCACGACGTGGACGCCGACCTGGTGGGCTTCGACGGAGTGGCAATCCAGCACTCCTGCGGTGTCGCGCGCCAGCTCCTCCAGTTCACGCTCCACCGCCAATTTGTCGATGCGCGCCTCGTTTCCGGTTTCCACTGCCACGAGGAGAGGCTCGAGATGCACATTGACCTCGTTCACTTCCGGCAGATTCGCCTTGATCTCGCTCTCGAGCTGGGTTGACCGGTCGTGAGCCTCCGCCAGGCGTAACTGGGGATCAACTTCCAAATCAAGATGGACGTTGACCCGGCCGTTCACCTCGTAGGCCGTCACTTCGTGCACCAGGAAGTTGCGGCGGTGCGCTACCGCCCGGATTTTCGCCACCAGGTCGCCGGAGGAAGGCTCCTTCGGCGTGGTATGGATGACCACGTCGGCCGTGGGAAACAAGCGGTGGACTTCTCCTTCCACCACGTCGGCGACGGACTTGGCGTGCTCAAGTGAAATGTTGTCGGCGAGGGTGAGCCGCAAATCCACGAACAACCGGCTGCCGCTTTCGCGGGTCCGAATGCGGTCGAGGCTGAGCACGCCGGAGACGCGCGACACGCTTTCCGCGATCAACGTGCTGGTTCCCGTGGGCGCGGCGTCTACCAACGCGTCAACGGTCCTTTTCCCCAGGCGCAGCGTGATGTAAACCACGATCCCCGCCACCACCAGCGCCGCAGCAGGGTCAGCGTCTTGCAGCCAATGCAGGTGGCGCTGTTCGGAAGCGTACACCAGGATCAATCCCAGAATCACCACGGTGGAACTATAAACGTCGGTGGAGAAGTGCAGAGCGTCGGCTTCCAAAGCCTGGCTATTGTATTTACGCGCTACGCGGAAAAGCGCGCGCGAGCGGAAGGTGTCAATGGTGATGGAGATGAACATTACTCCGAAGGCCCAGAGGGACGGCTCCACGTGCACCTCGCGGAAAAAAAGCCGCATGACCGCTTCCCAGACGATCCACGCACAGGTGGCGATGAGCAGGCCCGTCTCGACGAAAGCGGAAAGGTGCTCAATTTTGCCGTGCCCAAAGGGGTGCTCAACATCTGCGGGTTTATCCGAAACACGTACCGAAATATAGGTTATCGCCGCCGCTACCAGGTCCAGGCCGGAGTGCATGGCCTCGGAAAGGATTCCCAGGCTGCCGGTCCAGATTCCCACAGTCAGTTTCAGGGCGGTCAGCAGGACCGCCGCCCCGACGGAAGTCAAGGCCACAGCCTGCTTCTCCCGGCTGTACTGATTAAGCGTGCTGGTACCTGAATTGATGGATAGAGTCATCGCGTCATGGCTGTCCGTGGTCAGTGGTCCGTGGTCCGCTGCCGGCGCCAGGCGGAAATCGAAGGGTCGGAGGCCACTGACAACGGACCACGGACCAAGGACACCCTTTAAATGGCTCGATGACCCGGGGAATCAATGACTCAATTCCTTTCGTCGAGGTCATCCAAGACCGCTTGGAGTTCTGCCTGGGCGTGCTGCTTCCCTTGGCGACCGGTGATTTCTACCCCGGTGGCTAGCACTTTGCGTGCCTCATCAAGCCGTCCCTGCTTCAGGAGGAACGTACCCGCCTGGAAATAAGTGGCCGAGTACTCGGGGTGGTGCAGGAGCAGGTAATCGAAGTGGGTCCAGGCGGCAGCGGGCTCGCCTTTCGCCAGCTCCAGGGCCAGCCCGTAGCGCGCGAAAGTATTATCAGGATCTTGGCCCAGCGCCTCTTCCAGGAACTCGCGCCGGGTCCTTTCGGCTTCCGGAGACATATTCTTATCCTTTGTTTCGGGCCGGTTCTTGCTTTTCCCAGACTTTCCAGCGCGGTCCGCCGGAACACTCTGCCGGCTGGGGAACGCCAAGCTATTGATTCCGGTTGCAACGCCCCACCGGCTCGCATAGTATAGGCGGACGGACCAGGCAAGGCAAAACTTTTCGGACGGACTGTGCGGGATCATTGACGACGAGGGCACCGCGGTTCCGAACTTGCGCTGATTCCGAGACTTCGAACGAGAGCGGGCCGGTTCGCGAACCAATCGGAACCCGAATCGGCTCGCTCTTCCGCTAAGTGCTCCATCAGGCGGCCGTGTGTCGCACCGCGACTAGACGTTTTGAAGATTGCATAAAATGACAAAACTCCCAGGGAAAACCGTTGTGGAATCTGCCGCCGAGATGGTGGAAATGGTACTTCCCAATGATGCCAATCCCCTGGGAAACCTGCTGGGCGGCCGGGTGATGCACCTGATCGATATTGCCGGAGCGATCTCGGCGCATCGACACGCGCGTTCCCAGGTGGTGACGGTGGCGGTGGACAATCTCGATTTCCTTTATCCCATCCGCGTGGGTGAACTGGTAGTTCTTCGCGCCCACATCACCCGCGCATTTCGGACGTCCATGGAGGCGGAAGTAAAAGTGTACCGGGAGGATTACTTGACGGGCGAGAGGCAACATACCAATTCCGCATTCGTCACCTATGTGGCCCTCGATTCCGCAGGAAAACCGCAAGCCGTCCCTCCCCTGATTCCTCACACCATGGAAGAGAAACGGCGTTATCGCGAAGCGCTCGCAAGGCGCCGGCAACGCCTTGCCCTCGCGGCGCGAGCCCATCGACGCTACTTTGAAAAGTCTTAGCAAGGGCATGCACACCGCAGCGATTCGTTGATCGCTGCGAAGTTGAATTCGGAGGCTTACAGATGAAGATCAAGCGCAACAAAATTTTCTCCGGCACCCCCTGGGAACCCAAAGTGGGATACGCGCGCGCCGTGCAGGTGGGCGACATCGTGCATGTTTCCGGCACCACGGGCACCGATCCCTCGGGTAAAGTGCTGGCTCCCGGTGATATGTACGCGCAGTCCGTGCAGACGATCCGTAATATCGAAAACGCCCTGAAGCGGTTGGGATTAGGCTTGGAGCACGTGGTCCGTACCCGCATCTATGTGACTCAAATCGATCGGTGGGAGGAAGTGGCCAAAGCCCACGCGGAATTCTTCGGTCAAATTCACCCCGCCACCAGCCTGATTGGCGTGGCGCGCTTGATCGATCCCGAAATGCTGGTGGAAATTGAAGCCGAAGCCGTCGCCTGAGGCGCCAGCCAATTCCTGTTTGCCAGCCGTGCGTTGAATGCGACCATGTTGACCTACTCCTTCGCCACAGGCGCGGAACTAAGGCTGCTTGAGCATCATCACGCGAACGAACTGTTTGCGCTGATCGATCACAACCGCTCTTACCTGCGCCGCTGGCTGCCGGAGTGGGACGTGCAGAAATCCCTCGGCGATTGCAAAGCGGTCATCAAATCCTCGCTCGAACACCAGGCCGCAAACGACGGATTCACTCTGGGCATCTGGTGGAAAGGCCGCCTGGCGGGAGTCATTGGCGCGGGTCACATCGATTGGGAAAACCGCTCGACCATGATTGGCTATTGGCTGGGTGAACAGTACCAGGGAAGGGGCTTGATGACGGGCGCGTGCCACGCCATGGTTGATTATCTCTTCTCCGAACTTAAACTCCACCGCATTGAGATCCGCTGCGCTTCCAGTAATGCCAAGAGTTGTGCGGTCCCCAAAAGGCTTGGTTTCGCAAAAGAAGGCGTGATGCGCCAGGCCCAGGCGTTCGACGACCGCTTCCTGGATATCGAGGTCTACGGCCTCCTCGCGGAGGACTGGAAATGCGTCACGTAGGAATTCCTTGATGGCGGCGGACGCGGCGGCTTTATCTTCCTGGCCCGGATTTCTCACCACGGATCTGGAACAGCGGGGCTAAACAGGCTGGGGAAAAACCCTACAATGCTGTCATCCTGAGCGCAGCGAAGGATCTCGCTCTGAGTGTTTTCAAGGCAATGCGAGATTTTTCGTCGCGGGGGGCTCCTCAGAATGACAGTGCCGCCGAGTTTTACCGCAGCCTGTAGAGCCCCACCCTTCCGGCAGCCCCTAAGAGCTTCCAAGCATGGTGAGAAATCCAGGTTAGGGGCTGCCTACGTCAAATCGGCGAACACGGTTTTCTACGCGAGAACCGCATATCAACCAAGGGGGATTGGGAAATCCTGGGGGGGAGCAACCGAGTAACGGCGCCGCGTATAGGGGCTTGACATCTCCCCTTTTGCCCCGGATACTAACGCGTCTTGCCCTTCCGGCGGCAGGATCCATCACGGGGGCGCGAATGAGCCATGAGCAGGAACAGGTGGAAAATCTGAGTTACAGCCACGGCATAGGCCTTTCGCCGCTGGTGGGCCTCACGGTCGGCGAATTGTTGGACCGCACCGCTAATCGCTACCCTGAGCGCCCGGCCCTGATCGCTTGCCACCAGAATAAACGTTACACGTATTCCCAATTCCTGCGCGAGGTCGAGCGCGCTGCGAGGGGACTTCTGCGTTTGGGGATTCAAAAGGGCGAGCGGGTGGGAATCTGGTCCACCAACTGCGCCGAGTGGGTGATTGCGCAATTCGCGGTAGCCAAAATCGGCGCCATCCTGGTCACCCTCAACCCCGCTTACGGCACGGTGGAGTTTGAGCACGCTCTTCAGCAGTCCGCATGTTCAACCCTTTTCTTAACGCCGGGCTTCCGCGGGCGTGACTATCTTTCCATCCTATTCGAAATCTGTCCCGAGGCCGTCCACAGTGTTCCGGGGGCACTGCAATCGGCCAAGCTGCCTCACTTGCGCAACCTGGTCTTCATGGGCCACCCGGCGCCCCCCAGCATGATCCCCTGGAATAATCTGCTGCAAATGGGTGAGAGCGTTCCCGCCGACGGCTTGCGGGCCCGTGCCGCGACACTGGAATTTGACGACCCGATCAACATTCAGTACACCTCGGGCACCACCGGCACGCCCAAAGGCGCGCTGCTGAGCCATCACAATATCGTGAACAACGGCCTGCTGATTGGCCAGGGCATGCGGTTCACGTGCCAGGATAAGCTGTGCATCCCGGTGCCCTTCTATCACTGCTTCGGCATGGTGTTGGGCAATATGGTGTGCGTGGGGCACGGCGCGGCGATGGTGATTCCGGCGGAACACTTTGACGCGCTGGCCACGCTCCAAGCCATCGCCGGGGAGGGTTGCACGGCCGTGCACGGCGTGCCCACCATGTTCATCGCCGAACTGGAGCATCCGCGCTTCCGCGAGTTCGACCTTACCTCGTTGCGCACAGGCATCATGGCAGGCTCGCCTTGCCCCATCGACGTCATGCGCCGCGTGGTGCGCGAAATGCATTGCACGGAACTCACCATCGTCTACGGCCTTACCGAAACCTCCCCGGGCATAACCCAGACTACTCCCGACGACCCTCTGGAACTGCGGGTTACCACGGTGGGCAAGCCCATGGCGCACACGGAAATCAAGATTATCGACACGCGTACGGGCCGCATTGTTCCGCGCGGAACCCCCGGCGAGCTGTGTGCGCGGGGGTACGCCGTCATGAAAGGCTACTACCGGAATCCGGAGGCTACCCGCCAGACCCTCGACGCCGCCGGCTGGCTGCATTCCGGCGATCTCGCCACCATGAACGAGAATGATTATTGCAAGATCACGGGACGCTCCAAAGACCTGATTATTCGCGGCGGCGAGAATATCTATCCGCGGGACATCGAGGAATTCCTCTATACCCACCCGGCAATCAGCGAAGTGCAGGTGATCGGCATTCCCGACCGCAAATATGGCGAGCAGGTCATGGCCTGGGTCAAGCTCAAGCCCGGGGCCACCGCGAGCACGGAGTCAATCCGGGAGTTCTGCCAAGGCCGCATCGCCCATTTCAAAATCCCCCGCTTCGTCAAGTTCGTCGATGCCTTCCCCGTCACCAACAATGGCAAGACCCAGAAATACAAGATGCGGGAATTCTCCATCAAAGAAATGGGTCTGGAAGAAGCCGCCCTCATTGCCACCGCGTAAGGGAAAAGCTCCCTCGAACCCACCCCCGTCTGCGTGCCGAAAACGGCTTCAACCTAGAGGCAGCGGAGGCCCTTCGTGCCCTCCGTAGGAGAGTTTTAAGATTGCAGTGGACGCGCGAAGTACCACGAACGTGTATTTTTATCACCAAGCATGGACGCCGTTAAGGGGTTTGCGGAAGGGCGGGGCGTTACAGAGGTTCCGGCCCCCCCCAGTGGACGACTACCCCGGCGCTTAGGGCGCCACCCCTCCTGAATCAGGAGGGGAGTTATTGGAAATGCTCCCCTCCTCAGTTGAGGAGCGGTGGCGCGCCGGACGCCGGGGTGGTGCTGACAAGGGAATGAATGGGTGTTGTTGATAATTGCAGCGCCAACGCGTTTTTCCGCAGCCTGTGGAGCCCCGCCCTTCCGGCGGCGTCCAAGCGTGGTGAGAAATCCAAGCTAAGCGCGGCGCCAGACCGAATCCTAAATCCTCGATCCTTACCCCTCGCTGAGCGAATTCGGGAAGGGGAGAAGATTTTCGACGGGGACAAAAGCGGGGCGGGTTTGGGGCGAGCGCCAGTTGTCGATCATCGCGACTTGCTGCACGCAAGAAACGGTGCAATGCGGCGCGCAGGATTTTTGGGTATGGTACTCGTGGGCAAGGTGGTCCGGCGTGTATTTCTCCAGAGGGATCGCCGGAAAGCCGCGTTGCTGTGAGCAATAGTGCACCAAGCCATCTTCGCAAATGTAGAGGTACCGGCTGCCGGCGCGGCATCGCCAGTCGTTCGCGATGCCCAGTGAAATGTTTTTCTGAAACCGATTGAAGCGCGCGTAAGAGCGCTTGCCCATCTGCATGATCCGCGCGAAAAGTTCCTGCTGATGCTCACCCAGGGGCTGAAGCTGGCCGTCGTGATCGTGCAGAATGCCGACCGTGCTCGTGAAGCCCAGTTCCAGGGCGCGAGCCGCCACCGTGAGCGCATCCGCGGGATGCCGCACCGGGCTGCCCAGCACCGAATTGATATTCACCTGGAAAATCGCATAGTGCGAGAGCATCTGGAGCTTGCGATCGAGCACCTTCAGGCTTTTCTTGGAAACCTCGTCGGGGTGGACGTTGTCGATGGAAATCTGCAAATGGTCCAGACCCGCGCGGTTCAGGTGCTCGATGCGTTGCGGCGTCAGCAGGTAGCCGTTGGTAATCATGCCCGCCAGAATGCCGTGGTGGCGAATGCGCCGGACAATTTCTTCCAAATGGGGGTGCAGCAGCGGCTCGCCTCCACTGATGGTGACGACCGTGGTGCCAAGCGCGGCCAGAAGATCGACGCGGTGGAGCATTTCTTCCAGCGCGACGGGCTTGGAGGAAGTGTCAAACTCGTTACAATAAGTGCAGGAAAGATTGCATCGGCGGATGGGAATCAAGTGCGCCAAGACCGGGTGCCGCTTCGAGACAAGCCCCTTGGCGATCATCCGCCACTCACGCAGGCGCGTATTCACGAATCGAAGTTTTCGCCGCTGGGCCAAGTTCATCGCTTCATCCCGAGGACCGTCGGAGGACAAATTGTTCTTTTTCCCTTCAACTCGTCCCTCCGGCATCGGACTCGCTGCGGGTCCGGTCTGCCAATTAGTCAGGTTCCGCTGGCCTAAGCCGAGAGAACTACATGGGTTAAAGGTAAAAGATAGATCGTAAACAAACAAGTACCATTGTTCGAACTGCTAAAAATCAAACTCGAAATGCACTTTTTGGGCCTTTACAGGCTACGGAAAAAATCAATGGTTCCGTCAGTAGCAACACCCCTCCTTCATCGCCTTGCCGGCACCATCCCTGAACACCTGTTCTGCACCACCCCGGCGCTCGACGCGTCACCCCTCCTGAATCTGGAGGGGAGTTATGAGGGAACTCCCCTCCTCAGTTGAGGAGGGGTGGCGCCCCGGGCGCCGGGGTTGTCGTCCGAGCTGGAGGGCTTTTCCTCAGCGCCCGTGAAGCCGCGCCCTTCCAGACGCGTGGTGAGAAATCCAGGCTCTCGGGTGGGGTGGTCGTGAAATGGCCGCGTTTCTGGGTACAGGCGGAAGGAAGCCAAAAATGGATAGCATCTGAAATATCGGACAAATTGTTCCATTGCAATAGGTTACCCTTGTTTACGACCCCAGGGAAGAGTATGCTGGCTGTCCTAGGAACCTCGCAACGCTTTGGCTCTGCCAGGGTGGGCTACACATCTGTCGACGTCTAAATCTCGAAGAACTCCAGTCCGCAAAATTCATTTCGGGGAGTAAAGTGTGAAAGCCATTTCTTTTAACCACGCCGCCCGCATGATCTCCCGCGGGACGTGGAGTTTCCTAACCACCCGCCCGCTGGTGATTTCCTTCGAGCTCACGCATTCCTGCATTGCGGATTGTTTGCACTGTGATAAAGGTGGCATCAAACCGGAGCCTGCGGGCCTGCTGCGCCCGGCCGATTATGGGCGCTTAGGCGCGAAGTTCAAGCCCATGGCGGTGCAATTGTCCGGCGGGGAGCCCCTGCTGCGCCGCGACCTGGAAGATATTGTGCGCGCGGTGAAGGAACCGAGCGGCTTGCCCTACACCATCCTGGTGACGAATGGGCGGTTGTTCACGGAGGAAAAGTATCTCGCCTTGCGGGCGCTGGGCGTGAACCAGTTTTCCATTTCGATGGATTTTCCCGATGAACGCCACGATGGCTTCCGCCGGTTGCCCGGACTCTATGCGCACCTCTCGAAACTGGTGCCCAAGCTTGCCGCGCACGGGTTCGATGATGTGGCCCTTAACACGGCCATCACGCGCGAGAATCTGCCCTCGCTATGCGACATTTACGAGCGCGCCAAGCAGTGGGGCGTCAGCATCTCCTACAGCGCCTACACGCCGCTGCGCACCCATAGTATGGACCACTACATCCACTCGCCGGAAGACCTGGCCTTGCTGCGCCATACCCTGGATGACCTGCTCACCCTCAAAGCCCATAACGGCCGCATCGCCAATTCTCCCTGGACTATTTCCGGCATATACAATTTCTTCCTCCACGGGACCATTCCCGGCTGCAAGGCGGGCCAGCGCTTCATGGTGGTCACACCCACCGGCGGCCTGCGCGCGTGCTCGATGTTCGAGAATACCTATGCCTCGCACCAGGAAATCCTTAAGGAATGGGTGCCCAACAACGAATGCGGCGGGTGCTACGTTTCCATTCGCTCCTACCTCGATGCTTCTTTCTGGACGCTGCTGAAGGATAACCTCTCCAATCGCGTGTTTACCCGCCAGTCGCAGGGGAAGCAGTGCTGAATTCCAGGGCTCCATCAAAGCCGTGGGTGCCGCCTACCTCCAGAGCCATAAGTACGTCACCCGCGAAGAAACCCCTCACCCCCCGCCTTGCGGTCCCCCCTCTCCCAGGGGAGAGGGTACCCGACGGAGGATGGGAGGTGAGGGGTCCTTTCGAAGCCCATAGGACTTTGACGGAGCCCTGTGCTGAATTCCTTGTCATCGGATGTCGGAAGTTGTAACCTGGAATCATAGGGGGGGCACGCTGATGGCAGTTGTAATCGACACACCGATTCCGTCCGTGGCGACCGTTGCGCGGATTATGGGTGTTTCACTGAAGCGCGTAAAGGAAATTCAGCGCATGGTTGATGCGCTCCCCAGCGCGGACCGCGCCCGCAGTGTTTCCAAACGGCGATCGCGTAACGGGCAAAAGAGCGCAAGGCCACGAAACGGCCGGGGTAATTGATCGCTTGCCCGGCCGACGGCCCAGCGTATTCCTCAACGTCCCTTATGACTCCGCTTTTCGTGAATTGTACTTGGCTTATATTGCCGGAGTCAGTTCCTTCAGTTTGGTTCCACGCGCCACGCTGGAAATCCCGGGTGGTGAGAGGCGCTTGGACCGAATCCTCTCCTTGATTCGAAGCTGTCCCTACTCCCTTCATGACCTCTCTCGAGTGGAACTTGACCGTCACTCCCCGAGAACCCCTCGATTTAACATGCCGTTCGAGTTGGGGCTCGCGGTCGCATGGCAAAAGCCCAGACCCCGGGAACACACTTGGTTTGTCTTTGAAGCGATGCCGAGGCGAGCTGAAAAATCTATAAGCGACCTAAGCGGCACGGATATTTATGTCCACCAAGGCACGGTCCGCGGTGTATTCACCCAACTGTGCAATGCCTTCGTGAGGCTCAAATCTCAACCTGCGGCGCCGGAAATGGAAGAAACCTACCTTCGTCTGAAAGAACTCTTGCCTAAATTACAAAAACAAACCGGAGCTCAATCTCCTTTCGAGGCGCGCATCTTTCGGGATCTGGTAGTCGCCGCCCGCGAACTCACCCGACGTCAAGATTTCTCGCCAAAAGCGTAGATCTTCCGGGAGTCCACGGCTTATCTGTCTCTGAATGCCCCGTCACCTTCCCCTACACATCCACCGGCGTTTTCATCCCTTCGTTAAAGCGATTGGTAAGGTTGGCGGTGGCGATGGTGAGCACCAACTCCTCGATTTGTTCGGTATTGAAGAACTTGCCCAGCGTTTCCAGGTCGGCGGCCTGAATTGCGGCGGGCCATGCCGTGAGCTGCTCGGCAAACTGGATTACCGCGCGCTCTTCCTCCGTGAAAACATCGCGGCTGGACCCGCCGGGTTCCTTCAAGGCTTGCACCTGCTCATCCGTGACGCCCCGCCTTTTGGCTGAAGCGGTGTGGGCGCGGCTGCAATAGGTGCATCCGTTCATGATGGAAGTGCGCAGGTAAGCAAGCTCCTTGATTTTCGGGTCGAGCGCTCCTGGCGCCCAAACCTGCTTGTAGAATTCCAGAAAGGGCCCCAAAACGTTGGGCTTGTGCGCCATAACCTTATACATGTTGATGACGCGTCCGGACTTCTTTTCCATGCCTTCGTAAATGGGACGTATAGATTCCGCCGCCTGTTCTTTTTCCAGCAATTCGATTTTCATTTTGCCTCCCGGTGGATTGAACGTAGCGCCGCCCCCTAGGGCGGCACGTGCCGGGCGGAAGCCCGACGCTACCTAATAAACGACTATATCACCCTCACGCAGCCCTTCCGCGACTTCGACGTTAAGACCATCCTGCGCCCCCAACTGAACTCTCCGGGGCTGCACGCCCGTGGAGGTTTTGACTCGCACCGTGGCGACGCTTTCCGGATACTCAACGGCCCGCACAGGGATCACCAGCACGTTATCCTTGCGCGCGAGTTCAATGTATACGTCTACCCTCAACCCGACCCGCAACGGCGCGCCAGGATCGACTTCCACAAAACCTTCGAGCACGTCCATATCGATTTTTTCCGTGGGATTATCGGTTTGTATTTTTTTCGGGCCCAGACCGCCGCTGATGCGCACCACGTGGCCGTAGAAAGT
>JBEKQO010000107.1:0-21623 GCA_049519635.1 Terriglobia bacterium
GGACTGTCCCGTACCCTGCCCCGATTTTCTCGGCGATGGTGCGCAGGCTGTGACCCTCGGCTTTCAACCGGGCGATGTCGTCAAAGTCCACCACCCGGCGTGGACGCCCCAGTTGTTTGCCGGGAGAATCATCTACAGAAAATTCGACCAATTTCTGCCCCTTATATTAGGGAGCGATTTCCCGATGCGATTCACGCTCCCAAGTCCAACTTGGGGAGAAGAAATCATGGAAGCGATAATCACGGAAGAAACGGACCTCGGGGCACTTGCCACGGTGATGGGTCCGGGGTCCGAAGAAGAGCAAAGGCTCGACAAAGAAATTGCCCGGCTGTGGGAAGTTCACGTCGAGGCGAAAGGCGTCGTAAAAAAGACCAAAGAGGAACTCAAGGAAATCCGGGAGCGGTTGAGCGAGCGGCTGTTCCAGATGAAGCAGCTTCTTGCCCGCCCCGGACGGAACGGCCAATGGTCAGCATGGTTGAAGGAGCGCAGAATCAGCCGTGCCAGCGCCGACCGGCTCGTCCAACGCTTCGCCGCAACGCTGCCCGGTTATGAATTGCCTCATGAGTCGATTCCCAGAACGTCAAATGAAGCTGCCGAGGAATTGGCAAGGGGCTTGTGGCCGTCCTTCAGGAAGGCACTCACCACCAACGAGTCTGTCGTCCAGTTCTTCGGTTGGATTGCCAAAATCTCAGGGGTCCCGCACCAATGGCGTGAGGAAGGCTTGTTGGTCTACCATGCGGTGTCCACGGCTACTGATGAATCGCCCTGCTCCGTCCCTGCTTGCGGTCCGGCCTCGCAGGCTTTTGATGAAACCCCTGCCGCCACAAAGGAGGCGAGGGACGAGAATGCGGTCGCCCCCACGGAGATAGGGCTGGCGGTCGCAGCAGCCGAGACAGGTAATGGAGTTACAGCGTAGCCGGTAAGCCGAGGAGGTGAGCAAATGGCGGTTAGAAATCCACGACCAAAGAAGCCAATGACGAACGATGTGGACCTCGCCATCGCTGCCCTCGATGGCAACCCAAATCCGCTGGACATGGACCTGAGATATATAGACCCGGCACCCACGAGCCTCGACATTGACTTTGACCAGCAGGATGAGAGGTGCCGTAAGCCCCACCGCCGTCCCCGAGGAGTTTGCAGATGTGGGCGATTGCTGCCTCGGTCTTAACCTAACCATATGCTGTGGTGCGGCGAGCCGTCACTGATTGCGCCACAGCTTTTTGCACCACCTTCCCAGCGGTCACCGGACTTCACCGATTTGATGGACCGGTGCCTAACCTCGCACTCATATGTTGGCGGCTATTGTTCTTACGAGCTTCGTGCCTGTGCCTCAAGTTGCACAGGCCGTAGCCTGAGGGGGTATTCATGAAAACCGTCAAGATGACCCGCACCATTCGCAGGGAGCTTCCCAATGGCTGGCTGGTATGGATAGGGCCGGACGGCATCCGTGTGCGCCCCAAGCGCACCGCCGCCGTGTTCCACCTGACTTGGAAGGGAATCATCGACCGGGCGCAATTGCTTGCCGCCGCAAGGCAGCTATCATCCCCCGTTGCGCCCTCTTGACGGGTCGAGCTTCAGCAAAGCCTGCACGGCAGCCTTTACACGAAACCGGACGTACCTTTGGAATTTCGCCGGACCATTCTCCCCGGCTCGGGGACGGAAGGCCGTGTCGAACGGGAACATCGCAATCACGTCCTCAAGGTCAGCCTCAACAAAGTCGAGAAACATTCGTGTGATTTCCTGCGCCAAGCTGTCCAGACCGCCGTCCGGAAGGGCAAGCCCCATTTCGTCGGCGATTTCGCCCACGGCCATCCGAATACCCGTTGGGTGCAGGGTCAGGTACTCCTGCAAAGTCTTCGGCGGTATGACGTCATGCTCGGTTTCGTCCCACGTGACCCTGAGATTGTGGAGCCAACGAGATTCTTCCTCAGCCAACTTAGGGATTGGCACTTCCGAAAGTGGAGGCGATGGGGGGGATTGGGGAACGGGTCGTCAAGACTGCGAGGGCCGATTCCTATGGCTTTCAAGAACTGGTCATCCCCGATGGTCATGTGTTTCCTCCCAGTTGCGGTATACATCGAGGGTAGGACCTTGCGGGGGAAAATTGGGTTGCGGCAGGAAGGGAGCCAGCTCCGGTCATTACCGGATGTCGTTATTACCTGCCATCCACTTGCTGCCCACGCGGTTGACATGACGCGTCTGCCGTTGAATTAGGCGAGAGATTGGTTGGGACCGAGCAAATCGTTGCCGTTGCTTAGCTACTGGCCTGAGATGTGTTGGGTCGAGGGAGTGGCTCGAATCGTTGCAAGCCATTTCGATTTGTGCTGTGGGCAGGAGCGCATCAGGTCGCGTCGAGTTCTCTCCTGCCTCTTGGCTAGTTCGCGAAAGCTTTGCAGGTCTTCGACCCGTACAAAAGCAGTCTGGCCACATTTTGGGCACCGGATATCGGATGGCATTTCAAACCCGCAGCTTATTCTATCCACCGACCCATAGGGGGCCATGACGTGACAAGGTTGAAATGTACTAGTTCCAGACTCATGAGGGGATGAGAAGGCGAAGCCAATTTCGATATCGTCCCAGAGGCTTTCCTTAACCACTCGCAGAAGGATTTCCGTGATGTCTATCTCGCACTGGTCCCCTTGCTTGACCGGGTGTCGTGTGCTCATCGCCTGCTCGGAATCCATGGTTCGCAAAAGCACCTTGGTGACGGTGAAGACCGGAACCCCAAGGTTAGTAACCCACACAAAAGCACGCTTGTTTTTATCGTTTGCGCCGAAGAGGTATTTTACTTTTCGATTCTCAATGAATTGATGTACTGCCGGAATCATGCTCAGGCTCGCGATAAACAACCCGACGAACGAAAGCAAAGTCTTGGCCTGTTCGTTTCCAATCCGCCTTGCAATTAGGAAAGTGACGACAACAATAAGACAGGGAAGAAGCGACAGCCACCAACTCAATCTGGTTTTCATCGAAGCGTACCTGCCCTCACCGAACTAGACAACAACCGAGCCACCGCACGGTTCGAGCTTGTCGCAGAATTCTTCAAGAATTTGGATTGCGGCATGACTAGCGTCAAGCGTCTTTTCCCCATCCAGAATGGGGAGTCTACCTTCTTCAGTGGAGATTTGAAATTTCCTCCCTCCCCAAAACTGCGCGGGGTCACAAGAACAATCAATGACTGCCTTGGAAGGCCGGAATTCAATCGTAAGCGTCACTTCACGTTTTTCCTCAGCTTGGAAATCTGGAGGTAGTTTTGCGAAATAGCATCCAGTCAGTCTCAGTTTGTTTCTGTCGCGAGTTAGCCGTGTTTTTTTGTCACGGGACCGCTCTTTGGCTCTCCTCTCGAACTCTGAGTTGAAGGAAATCCATATCTCCTCTAAACGCCCCCCATACATACCCCATCTCGTGAATTCCTCCCGTCGAATGAGCCTCTTCCTGCCGTTGGCAAAACGGATGAAGGTCCCCTCACCGTTCGGGTTCGGCATGAAGAAATGTGCGCCCTCCTTTTCCATGAGGAGCTGTAGACCGGTGGGCGCTGTATCAGCAGCACACCAGCCCTCGCGGCGAAGTTCCTTTTCACTGGGTGCGTCCACCCCTTTATTTGACATTGTTGGTTCCTCAAGTCGCAATGTTATCGCAAATCTGGCCTAAATGCAGACGGGTTGTTTTGAAAGGGCAGGAAAGCGCCCGTACGGTCGCTGCCGATGTTCAACTTTTCAAACACCAGCAATCTATCGGATAAGGGTCTCCGGCGACGACGCAAATTGTACCGCGTGCCCGATTGCGTTAACATTAGATGAGTGTCGTTCGTCTTGCGCACTCCCGCCTATCTGTACTTGGCGGATTTAGGAATTTTTAACCGGAGAGTAGTCAGTCCCAGATTCACATGGACATTTCCTATCATTATCCTCCTGAACTTTTGGAACTGCTCTGCGATGCCGTCCCAGCCTTATTCCGCTCCAAACAGGGCGTAATTGATTTTTTCGTTGGCGCGGGGGTCCCGAGTACGCATCTGGGCGACTGGAAAGCCAAGTTGAAGCAGGACAAGGAGAGCGTGAAAAAACACGAGATTGCAAGCTCGGTCTTGTGTCGCCTAAACGACGCCGGGGAGGCCGCTCTCGCGATGCGCCGGGAGGTTGTCAAGCGAGTTTCGGAATTCGACGATTTCAGCAGTTGCTGGGATAACGACCGCTATAAAGCGCAGGGGCTGGTGGCGCAAATTCAAAAATTGGTGAACGTCAAGGACAGCTTCACACGCATCAATCTGGAGCGGGAGAAAGAACGAAAAAGTCGTCAGGCTATATATGCAGCGAGTGTGCTCGCCAAGCAAAAGGATGCAGAGGCACGCGAGGCCATCCGAGCATCATTATTCAAATTGTTCAGCGAAACCGACCCGCACAAACGGGGCAAGCAGCTTGAAGGCGTTCTCAACAGCCTGTTTTCATACGCAGGATTTCTCGTGAGAGAAGCCTTTACTCGCACAGGCTTGAATGGGGAGGGAATCATTGAGCAGATTGACGGGGCCGTCGAAATCGACGGCGTACTTTACCTCGTGGAAATGAAATGGTGGGATAAACCGATTGGCCGACAGGAAATAGCCCCGCACTTTGTAAGCGTCTATGGTCGTGGAGATGTCAGCGGCATTTTCATCTCGTATTCGGGCTTCACTCCCGCCGCTATCGACGATGCGAAAACTGGACTAGCGCAGAAGGTTTTTGTTCTGACTGAACTCCAAGAGATTGTTCAGGTCATGAACAGCGAGGGCGACCTAAAGGCGTTTTTCAAAGAGAAAATCCATCGGGCAAAAACTGACCGCAATCCTTTCTATAAGCTTCCCTCGTGACCAATCACGCATATTCATCCATTCAAATTACGCAGAGAATTGGGGTGACTATTACGGCAACCCGCAGTAGAATCCACAGCCAAGTCCCTCGCCTGAGCAAGCCCAGAACGCGGAAAACTTGCGCCGGACCACTTGTACACGAGAGGACCTTTGAGGAGGCACGGCGGTAATGTCGGACTCTGGTGCGAAGTCAGCGCAATCTGTTCCGCCACTTGTTGAGGGGCAAGTCGTCACCGGCACGCTTTTCAGCGAGCCGATGCGGGTGGAGACGATTCGGGAGAACGGCCCCGGCACATGGGTGGTTGGCCTTTGTGGCATCAGCACTGAGAAATTCCGTAGGGTCACCCTCACCACCGCCGACCTCGCCCAACTCCATGTCCAGAAGCCCCAGTTCACATATCTGGGCGACGGGCAGGTCCTCCGCATCGGCATTCAGGCGTACTCGCTCGGAATTGCCTACGAGTTTGACCCCTACTTCGGCCTGTCCATCTCCCGAGTAGACCCTCTGCCCCATCAACTTGAGGCCGTCTATGATTACCTTCTGAAGCTCGCCCGTGTCCGCTTCCTGCTCGCCGACGATGCTGGAGCGGGAAAGACCATCATGGCGGGCCTGCTCATCCGCGAATTGAAGCTGCGTGGCCTCGCCGACCGGATGCTGGTCATCTGCCCCGCCAACCTGACGTTCCAGTGGCAGCGGGAGTTAAAGGAAAAGTTCGAGGAGAAGTTCGTAATTCTCAAGGGCGACCAGATTCGCGAGCAATTTGGCATCAACCAGTGGATGGAGACGCCGCAGGTCATCACGTCGCTGGATTTGGCGAAGCGCGAGAACATCCTGTCGGGCCTGAAGCAGGTTCGCTGGGATTTGGTCATCGTGGACGAGGCGCACCGCATGTCGTGGACGCCGCCGTCGCGCAAGACCGCCCGGTACGCCCTCGGCGAACTGCTCCGTGATTCCTCCGACCACCTCCTGCTCCTCACCGCCACGCCGCACAAGGGCGACCCCGTCAACTTCAGCCTGTTCCTCCAGCTTCTGGATGAGGACGCCTACGCCGACGTGAAGTCCATCCGGGAGGCGATGGAGCGCCGTCGCGCCCCTTTCTACCTTCGCCGGACAAAAGAGGCGATGGTCTATTTTCCGCAGCGCAAGCCGGACGGTACTTGGGAGGCGAAGAAGATTTTCACCAAGCGCATCCCGACGACGGTGGACTTCCACATCGACGGCCCCGAGGATGAGCTTTACCGGGAGGTGACAGCCTTCGTGAAGGCGCAGTCCCACCGGGCAGCGGCAAACGGCGACGACCCGCGTGCGAGGGCAATCCGGTTCCTGATGGCGTTGTACCAGCGTCGGCTGGCGTCGAGCACGTATGCTCTCCGGCGCTCGCTTGGGAACCGTGCCAAGCGCCTCGGTGAAATGCTTAAGAAGGCGCAGGAAACTGCCCGGTACGCCCCGACCGACCTGCCCGACATGGACGAGTTGGACGAGATGGAGGACTACGAGCGCGAGCGGCTGGAAGACATGATTGCCGCCGTCAGCCTCGCCCGGAATCCCGAGCAGGTCAAAGAGGAAGTCGGCGAACTCAACGAATTGGCAAGGCACGCCATGCGTGTCGAGGACGCGCACTGTGAGGCGAAGCTGTCAAAGCTCCGCGACATCCTCAAGCAGCAGGGTTTCTTCGATAACCCCCAGCAGCGGCTGCTCATCTTCACGGAATTCAAGGACACGCTCGACTATCTGGTGAAGAGGCTCAGAGATTGGGGATTCTCGGTCGGCACCATCCACGGCAGCATGGGAATCGGCTCGCGTGACGACCCCGGAACTCGGCTGCATGCCGAACAGCAGTTTCGTGAGGGCGGGACCCAAGTGCTCGTCGCAACGGAGGCGGCTGGTGAAGGCATCAATCTCCAGTGCTGCAACATCCTGTTCAATTACGACCTCCCGTGGAACCCGAACCGGCTGGAGCAGCGCATGGGGCGCATCCACCGGTACGGCCAGACGAAGGACTGCCTCATCTTCAATTTCGTCGCCACCAACACGGTCGAAGGGCACGTACTCCAGCGTTTACTGGAAAAGTTGCAGGAAATTCGGGATGCACTGGAAGACGATGCCGTCTTCAACGTCGTTGGCGAGATTCTCCCGCCCAACGAGATTGAGCGCATCCTCCGGGACTATTACGCCGGGAAGATTGGCAACGCCGACCTCGAAGAGCGCCTCATGCGTGATGTCAAGGAAGACCACTTCCGAGCCATCTGCCAGAACGCGCTGGAAGGGCTGGCGACCAAGAAGCTAAACCTCGAAATGCTCATCGAGCGCCGGGCGCTGGCGCAGGAACGCCGCGTCGTGCCAGAGACCATCGCCCGGTTCGTCAAGGATGCGGCTCCATTGGTGCCGCTCACCCTGAGGACGTTCGTCACCCTGCCATACACCTTCGAGCCGACTGCAACGCCACCCGCTCTCCGCCAGTACGACAAGCAGCCGGACTGGAAGGGCCAGCCCGTCGCTGCGAGATATCCCCGGTTCTCCACCGACCGCGAGGTCGCGGACGGGAACAACCTAGAGTGGGTCACGCCGGGGCACCCACTTTTCGAGGCGCTGCGTCGGCACGCAGTAGCCCGGTCACAGGATGCCCTTGCCGAAGGCGCTTGCTTTTACTCGCTCGAAGTCGATGCCCCCGTGCGGGTGGACCTCTTCCGCGCACGGATTGTTGACGGCCTCGGGCGTGTCGTCCATGAGCGGCTGTTCGCCGCCGAGCTTGGCGGCGATGGCTCCACGCGGCTCTCCGGGCCAAACATTCTCGGCAATTTGCAGCCAGCCTCCGCTGCCCAGTTTCCGCCCCACCTTGCTGCCGTGCCGGAACCTTCAGCGTGGCTCCAAGAGAATGCGCTGCTGCCGTTCCTAGAGGATGTCCGCAAGGAGCGCACGGCGGAGGTCGAGCGCATCGCCGCCCACATCGAGATGTCCCTCACCGAATTGATTGCAAAGGAAGACGCAGGGATAGGTCGGTGGGAGGATGAAGCGGGCCGTGGTGTTGAGGGCGCTGCCGGGAATCTGAAGCAGGCGGAGGACCGCCACGCTTTGCTGATGGAACGCCGCGAAAACCGACGCCGCGAGATGGAGCGGCAGAAGTCGCTTACGCTTCAGGCCGTTGACCGCCTGACCAGCATCATCATCCTGCCGCATCCTGACCGCGACCGCCCGGATATCGCCAACCTTCGGTCTAACCCGGAGACCGAGGCCACAGCCATGCGGGTATCCATGGAGCATGAGCGCGAGCTTGGCCGAGTGGTGCAGGACGTTTCCGACAAGAACCTCGGATACGACCTGACCAGCATCGACCCACAGTCCGGCGAGTTGCGTCTTATCGAGGTCAAGGGCATCGGCGCAAGCACCGGGACGGTGTGCCTGACGCCCAACGAGAAGCGGGTGGCTGAGGATAGGCCCGACTGCTACTGGCTGTATGTCGTCACGAACTGCGAGAGCGAGCAGCCCTTGCTGAACGAACCGATTCCGAACCCGGCAAAGATGCCGTGGATAGAGGTCAAGAAGGTTGAACACTACTACCTCACGCTGTCGGCCATCAGCGTTGCTTCGACGGACCCAAAGCTGTATCCGAATGGCGGCAAGAAACATTAAAAGACAAGGACTGGGACGCTGAATGATACCGAAGGAGTGCAAGCGGCTAGCGGAGGTCGATTTTCCTATTGCGGTAGTAAGTAAACACTCCGCCCGCGAGAAAGCGGTTCGCCAGAGTCATCCCAGTTCGCTCCACCTTTGGTGGGCTCGCCGCCCTCTTGCAGCGTGCAGAGCTATTCTCCTTGCCCTGCTCCTTCCCGACCCATGCGATAGAAACTGCCCAAAGGATTTTAAGAGGAAAGCACGAAACATCCTTCCGCGAATTCAAGGCGTAGCTGAGGCTGGAGATTTGCCGTTACGAAATGAGCTTTTGAGGTTCATTGGGGAGTTCGCCAATTGGGATAACTCAGCAAATCAAACCTATCTTGATGGTGCCCGAGGATTAATTCGTGCTGCATACCAAGAGCAAGCGCCGATGGTCATCGACCAGTTCGCTGGTGGTGGAGCGATTCCGCTTGAAGCTCTGCGGCTTGGGTGTGAAACGTTCGCCAGCGACCTCAACCCTGTCGCCACGCTAATTCTTAAGGTAATTTTGGAGGATGTCCCCCGATATGGTAGTGAATTGGCCGATGAACTGCGAAAGGTTGCCGATGAAGTGCTCGCATCAACGTCGTCGAAAATAGAAAAACTGCTATATCCGTCCGGCGAGGATGGACGCTCACCGATTGCGTACATATGGGCACGAACCGTGGTTTGCGACGTGTGCGGATGCGAAATCCCATTAGTTCGCTCCTTTTGGCTGTCGAAGAAATCGCACAAGAAAACTGCCCTACGCTTTCATATCGGACGCGAGGGGCAACCCAAAATCGGTTTTGAGATTTTTCATCCTAAGAAGGATTCAGACGTTTCATCAGGCACGGTAAGCAATGGCAAGGCACGATGTTTGGCTTGTCTGAATGTGCTGTCTGCCGAACGCGTGAAGGTGCAACTCCGCGAGACACGTGGGGGGGCGAACGTGAAGTTCGACGATGTCGGACATCGCGTCAGTGGCGCTCGGTTGCTTGCGGTAGTCATCTTAGCGACTGAGAGTGCTGGACGGGATTATCGTGCTCCCATCGCCGCAGACTATCAGGGCGTATTTAACGCAACCAAGATATTGGATGGAATAGCAGCCGCTGAACAAATCCAGCCGCTGTCGGAATTAGTCAACCCTGTTCGCCCGTCACCAAATGCGCGTGGCCTCTCAGCGGTTACACGTTTTGGGGTAAAGACATTCGGGGACTTGTTCACGTCGCGGCAGAAGGGCGCAATGCTGACGCTGAGTAAAGAGATATTGCGAGCGTCAGAAAACTGCAATCCTAGCGTGTCTAGATTGCTGGCACTTTCAGTCTCCAAGGTTGCGGAATTACTCAACACGCAGAGCAGATGGGAGCCAGTTGCTGAATGCCCCCGTGGCGCGTTTTCGAGGCAATCACTTGCGGCTACTTGGGATTTCTCCGAGGGCGTGCTCACATCCCGCAGCAGTGGCGGGTATGCAACTTGCGTATCGAATCTTAGTCGAAGTCTCGATGTACTCATCGGAGCTTGCGCGAATCCGGGTCAGGTTCAGCAACTAAGCGCACGGAGACTGCCCTTGCCGGACAGTTCTGGAGATGTCTGGTTCACAGACCCCCCTTATTATGACGCCATACCCTATGCTGACCTCTCAGACTTCTTCTTTGTCTGGATAAAGCGGTCATTACCAACCCCATTACTACCGCAAACGATTCCCCTAGATGCGGGGTTAACCCCAAAGCTGGAAGAATGCGTCTGGAATCAGGGACACGAGGGGTTCCACGGCGAAAAAAAGACTCCTCAGTTCTTTGAGGACTGTGCATCGCAAGCTTTTAGAGAGGCGCGGCGGATATTGGCTCCTGAAGGAATTGGTTGTGTGGTGTTTGCCCACAAGACGACCGAAGGTTGGGAGGCTCTCCTTAAAGGCATTTTGGACGCTCAGTTAGTAATTAACGCCTCATGGCCCATCGCTACAGAGATGGCGCACAAAATCGGAGGCAGCGCCAAAGCGATGCTGCTGGCTAGCGTTCACCTCGTTTGCCGACCGCGCCCGGAGGAGGCACCCATCGGCGATTGGGCGGACGTATTGCGGGAGCTTCCCATTCGGGTGGGCGACTGGATTGAACGCCTCCAAAAAGAGGGTGTACGCGGTGCTGACCTTGTGTTCGCATGCATCGGGCCTGCGATGGAAATATACAGCCGTTACCGCAGCGTAGAGGACGCTGAAGGACGGGAGATTCCTCTCGGCGGCGACCCGACCGCCACGGAACCGTATAAGCGCGGCTTTCTGGCTTATGTCTGGGAGACAGTAGGTCGGCTTGCTCTCGAACAGGTGCTAGGAACCGCCGAGGCACTCGCTCGGAACGGCGGGGCTGGGGCTTTGGAGGAGGATTCCCGGCTGACGGCTCTATTCCTGTGGACGTTGCAAAGCACGGAAGTAGCATCGAACGGCCCTGATGCCGAACCGGACGACAGGGTAGATAACGATGAGGACGAAGAGGAAACGCCGAAAAAGAAAATGGCGGGATTCAGTCTGATTTATGACGTAGCCCGACGCTTCGCCCAGCCGCTCGGCATCCACCTCGATAAATGGGAGGGCAGAATCATCGAGACGGATAAGGGCGTTGTTCGCCTTCTCCCGGTTGCCGAGCGCGGCAAGCAGCTATTTGGGGATGCTGACGCCTCTGCCATCGCCCACAGAATTGAGCGGGACGTAAAGGCAAGCCTCAATTACACATTCGCGTTCATGCAGGATGTCGGGGCGGCTCCGGAAATCAAACCTCGCGGACGAGGCAAGGCGGCGGCATCAAGTCCGGCACCAGCGGAAGCGCCCTCGCCGCAGACCGTAACCACGCTTGACCGCCTACACGCTGCCATGCTCCTTCAGTCCGGTGGTCAGGCGAACGGCCTGCGGGCGATGCTGCGGGAGGAAATCCAGCGTGGTCCGGACTTCCTGCGGTTGGCAAACGCTCTTTCCGCTCTGTACCCGAAAGACAGCGAAGAAAAGCGGCTGCTCGATGCCATGCTGCTGGCGGTGCCTCGATAAGCGATGCGAACTATATGGCAGGTCGGCGCAGGAATGTCGGGGAGCCCTTACCACGAGCTTCTCATCAAGCACGGGCTCGCCCTGATTGGGCCGGGCGACCCCGGCAAGTGGGCCTCCGACCGAAGCGATGAGGACTACGACGGCGGGTGGGTTCGCCGCTTCGCCACTGAACCGCAGGCAGGCGATGTAGTGCTACTCCGAGTCGGCAGCGACCGGGTTGTCGCAGTCGGGATTATCGCCAGCGAGTACCAGTACCTTGAACAGTTTGATGACGTACATGGGTGGGATTTGCAGCATGCACGCCGCGTTCGTTGGAGGGTGCTCCCGAGTTCCCAAGTTTTTCCCAACCGTGTATTTGGGGCTAATTCCCCAAGGTTCTCACGGGTGAACTCCGAAGAGGTCATCCGGTTTGCCAATGAAGTCATGGCGGTTGAGCTTGACGCATGGCAGAGTGCGCCCCTGCCGAGCTTGCCTCCTCCGGAAGCAGTGTGGGATAGCCCTCCCCAATGGCTGAACGGTCTCATTGGACTGGCTCAGGACTGGTCACGGATGATTTGGCAGGAGCAGAGATTCCGAGGGCTTCCCAGCGAAGACGAGATGCTGGTGCATTTCGTCATCCCGTTTTTTCGCGGCATGGGCTGGCCGCAGGAGTTGCTGGCGGTTAAGTGGAATTACGTCGATTTAGCGGTCTTTCGCTCACTTCCACGGCTCCCGGAAAATTGTTGCCTCGTGGTGGAAGCGAAGAGGCTCGGCATTGGCGCGGAGAGCGCACTCCAGCAGGCGGTCGATTATTCTAAGAAGCTGCCCGATGGCTGCGATGTCCTGCTCACGGACGGCTTCCGATATCGGCTCTACGGTGGTGCTGGGGATTTCCAGCCTGTTGCCTATGCCAACTTGCTCGCGTTGAAAGCGAGCGGAGCCAGTCTGCTTGAGCGATTGTACTATCGACCGTATGCGGTACCAGCGGTCGCAGGTAGTTAATCTCAGCATGGCTTAAGAGAGATGCAACCATGGAACCTTGGTACAAGAACACTGTCCCCTGTGCCGAAGTGCGCGAGGGCCGCTCATTCAATCCTAACGAGTTCGCCATCGCCCTGGAGCAGGTCGTCGCGGACAAAGGCCCGGACGATTATCGCAAGCCGGAGAAGTTTTTCTCCCGCACCTGCTTCACCCGCGCCCTGCGCGAGCACATGGGCATGGTCGTGCGCCGTCTCGCTGGGCGGACAGAGAACTCCGCACCGGTAATGACGCTTGTGACCCAGTTCGGTGGTGGCAAGACCCACACCCTCACTGCGCTTTACCACCTGGCGAAATCCGGCAACAAGCTGAGGCGTGACCCTGGCGTGGCGCAACTGCTCTCCGATGCATCGCTCAGCGAAGTGCCAACCGCCAAGGTGGCAGTATTTGTGGGGAACGCCTGGGACGGCGGCCAGGGGCGCGAGACGCCGTGGATTGACATTGCCCGCCAGCTTGCCGGGGACGAGGGCGTCAAGGCGCTCGGCCCTTCCGCGCAGGAGATACCTCCCGGCACAAACGCCATCGGCAAGCTCATCGAGGTCGCAGGCGGCTCCGTGCTGATTCTCTGCGACGAGGTGCTGAACTACATCAACCGCTATCGTGGGGAGGATGCGGAAAAGTTCCATTCATTCGTCCAGAACCTGACTGTGGCGATGACCGGCACACAGCGGTCGGCGGCGGTCATCAGCCTGCCGCGCAGCCAGGTGGAGATGACCGAATACGACAGCCAGTGGCAGGAGAAGATAAACAAGGTCGTGCGCCGGGTCGCCAAGGACCTTATCGCCAACGATGAAGCTGAAATAAGCGAGGTCGTGCGAAAACGGCTGTTCGAGGACATAGGTTCAGAGAGAGTCAGGAAAGCGGTGGCGAAGGCATACGCGGACTGGTGCTTCGAGCGCCGAACCCAGCTTCCGCCCGAATGGACGGCGGTAGACACCGCCACGACCGAGGCGAAGGCACGGGAATTCCTCCGCTCCCGGTTTGAGGCGTGCTATCCGTTCCACCCTGCGACCCTCTCGGTGTTCCACCGCAAGTGGCAAGCCCTGCGGCAGTTCCAGCAGACCCGTGGGGCGCTGGCGATGCTTGCGCAATGGATTTCCTCTGCCGACGCGGAAGGGCAACGGACGAGACGCAACGAGGCGCTGATTACGCTCGGCTCGGCCCCGCTGGAGTCGCCCAACTTCCGTGCCGCTGTTCTCGGGCAGCTTGGCGAGAGTCGGCTGCTGAACGCCATCGAGACCGACATCGCGGGCCAGAACAGCCATGCGCGTGCGCTCGACGCCGACACCAGCGGCCCTCTGCGCGACATTCACCGCCGAGTGGCGACGGCAATCCTGTTCGAGTCATCGGGAGGGCAGACCGACAAGTTTGCGCATTCGCCCGAGCTTCGCTTTGCGCTGGGCGAGCCGGGCATTGAGACCACCTCCATCGACAACGCCGCAACCCAGATGGAGGCGCGTGGATTTTTCATCCGCAAGAAAGGCTCGGACGGGTTCCAGTTCGGTTTCAAGCCGACGCTGAAGAAGGTCGTCAACGACCGACGAGCCTCGCTGGAAGAAGATGAGGTTCTGGCAGAGACCCTGAAAATCGTGCAGAAGGAATTCGAGCGTGGCAAGGCGCTTCCGATTATTCCTTTCCCGGAAGACGGCACCTCCGTGCAGGATACGAACAAGCTTTCACTGGTCGTGCTCGGTCCCGAGCAGGAGTGGGCGGAGAAAGGCGAATTGCGCAAGACCATCTATGAATGGACCCGCAATCGGGGAAGTTCGCCTCGCCTGTATCCTGGCTCACTCATCTGGTGCGTCCGCAAGGAGGGGCGCGACCTCAGGAACAAGGTCGAGATTCTGCTGGCATGGCGGAACGTCAACCGCGATTATCTTGATGGGACGCTTGCCGGGGATTTCGACAAATCCGACAGCGAGGAAATCAATGCCCGACTCCGCGACGCCGAGGAGGCCGCACGGGATGAGGTGTGGGCCAGCTACCGCTATGTGGCGCTGTACGACACGAAAGCTGAGTCGGGGTTGACCGTCATCGACTTGGGTGCGGGGCACGCGAACTCCGGCGAGACCCTGACCGGGCGTGTCATCACCACCTTGAAATCACGAGCCTTGCTGAACGAATCTCCGGGAGCAAGTTACCTGGAGCGGCGGTGGCCGGAGCCATTCAAGAAGACGGGCGCATGGCCGGTTTCCGCTTTGCGGCAGGCGTTCCTCAACGGCAGCATGGAGCGCCTCCTCGAACCCGATACCTACCTTAGGAACAAGCTTCCCGAGTTCGTCATGCGCGGCGACTTCGGGTATGCCTCGGGCGCGACCGGCAGTGGTTACACGCGGGTATGGTTCAAGGAACTCCTGCCGCAGGAGGAAATCAGCTTCGACTCCGATGTATACCTGCTGCTGCCGAAGGTGGCGCAGGAGCTAAAGGAAGGAGGCTCCCTGCCGGTCGTTGTCGTGACCGAGCCGTCTCCCGCAGCCACACCAACCGAACCGGGCGGCACGCTGTTTACGCCACCGACGACCGGAGAGCCGGGAGCGACGACACCTGTATCGCCTCGACGGACCGTCACCATCCGAGGTGAGATTCCAACAGAGGTCTGGAACCGGCTTGGCCGCACGCTCATACCGAAGTTGAAATCTGGAACCGACTTGTCGGTCGCGCTGAGCGTGTCGGTTCAAGTTGACGGGGACACGGCGCAGGGATTCCAGCAGGAGTTGATGCAAATACTGCGGGACCTGAACCTTGCCGAGGCGGTCAAAGTCGAACTCAAATAATCCGCCACGAAACACAGAACTTCAATTCACAGACATCGGGGGGCTTTGCCAATTATGGCGGACATAGAAATAAGTACAAGCAAGGTCACATCTGAATATGTTGAATTGGTTTTCAGCGGCGAGGCTGTTCAGTCCGGCACCATTGATGCCCGAGTGCTTGGAACTGCCCTCACCGCGTTCACGGATGCGTTCATCCGGGCCGATACCATTGTCAACGGCAAGAAGAGTGAAGCCAGCATCCGAGTTGATGCTAAGTTCGAGCGAGGCTCATTCGACGTTTTGCTTCAACTCGCGCAAGGACTTCTAGGGCAAGCGCAAGGCATAATCTCCAACCTAAAGACAGCGTTCGAGCTGGCTGTTCTTCTCGGCATAATCCACAAATCCGGTTCGTTAATCGACCTACTGAAGTTCCTACGAGGCAAGAAACCCGACAAGGTCGTCAAAGGCGATGAAACGGTAGACATCGAGCTAAACGGTGTGAAAAAGACAGTCAACCACATCACATTCAACATGTACGGGGACGAAACCATTCGTAAAGCACTGCGGAACGGCACGGCAGCATTGGAATATCCGGGGATTGAGAGCATCACTTTCAAACACAAGGATGCCGAGCCTGAGACTATAAAAAAGGATGAAGTGCCGTACTTTCAAACAGACGACCTTGAACTGACGGAAGACGAGGCACACAGCGGGGAACGCGATGCGGTTCTTACCATTTCCAAACTTTCATTCAAGGAAGGGACCAAATGGTCTTTCATTGAGGGAGGGTCATGGTTGAACGCGAAGATTAAGGATGAACAATTCTTCAGAGACATTCACGACCGAAAGGTCAAGTTCGCGGATGGCGACAGACTTCGCGTTCACCTGAAATGGGAACTTCTAACGAAAGGGACGCGGCTCGTCCCAGAGAATGTCATCACAAAAGTTCACGGAATCTTGCCGAAGAAACGCCAGATGCGGCTCGATGGGGAAAAGGACGACCTCGTATAATACATTTCACGTTTGGGTGCGGCCCATGGTTTGGCGACAGCCTTTCGCTTTCCGGGGTGAGCAAGCAGTTCAAGGCAGCTTTCGCGGACGGGGGGAATCGGGTTATCAACCACGTTCGGAAATACGAAGCGCGGATTCATACTCCTTCGACAGGTCGAAACCTATGTCCATCTCGGGGGCGATGCGCTTGAAGCCCACGTACTCGTAGCAAACCAATTGCAGACCAGAGAACTTCCCCTCCATCGACTTCAGCGTGTACCGCTTGTCAGGGCTATTGACGCTGATTCCCTTCGTCCCCAGCATGGCGATTTCAAATGCGCACCGTTGGATTTCGTCCCGGCTCATTGCGGAGAACTTCTCGATGGCTGAAAGGCAGAACATCACAGCGTCAGGTCGGACGCCGCCTGTTCCCGCCCCCTTGAAGCTGCTTTCCGCAATCCGGGACAGCGCCCTCCGGGCCGACTCGGCGACTGGGTTACCCGGATTGATTTCGACAGCCTTCCGGTATGCCGGGTCCGCCTCGCTTATCCTGTCTTGGGATTCGAGCGCCTGCCCCAAGTTCACCCAAGACTGCTGGTCGTCCGGCAGGATGGCCGTCACCTTGCGAAGATAATCCGTGGCCCTTTCCGCATCCCTCCCCAATTTTAGAAGGCAGGCCGCTAAGGTGCGAAGCGCATAAGGATTGTCGGGTTCCCCCGCCACGGCGTCTTCGAGGACGACCGCCGCATCGTCCAACTGGTGCTTCCGGGAGAGCGCCACTCCAAGCGCTACCTTCGCTTCCGTGAAGTCCGGGTCGATTTCGACGGCTTTCCGCAGGTGCTCCTCGGCCTCGTCTAGCTCGCCAGTGTCGCTCAGCGCCATGCCCAAGTTGTAGTGGACGGCTGCGTCCTTTTCCCTCGAAGGGAGCAGGAAGCGCAGCAACTGGATGCCTTCTTGATATTCGCCGTCTCGAAGTTTCTTGATGATTTCTGAAAGGGCGTTCGCCTTGTCGGCGCTCGCTTTCCAAGAGACCCGTATCTTGTCGTCCTCCACCGAGATGTCGTGCCAGCCAGCGAATGCCGCAAGGTTCCGCTCGAAGAACAACCGCACTTGGTCCTTGAATCCCGGCGACCCAATTTGCCGGGCGGATTCGGGTAGCAGTCCCGCATCGAAATCTTCCGGTGCAATCTCAAAAACGTTAACGTCGTCCGTGCCCATCGGTTACCCTTCCGTCCTGTGGGGAATCCAACGATACCACCCGTTCAGGCCGACTTCCTCCGCCCACGAGTCCACGAGCTTCCGGTCCTCCGCAGGGGCGCTCTCCACCTTCTCAAAAATCCCCATCAATGCCTCACCCTTGGGCTGGAACCCCGTTGACTTGTATGGCAACGAGATGGAGTCGTCGGCAAGCGACTTCGCCCAGTATAGGGCGAACGCCGAGTTCATCGCCGCATTCGCCGTGTACACGGGCTTCGGCACCTGCCGCCTTATCTCGGGAGCCAGCGCCCGAGAATTGTCGCGGAGTTGCGCCTTGGCAGCGGCAACCTGCTGCAACCGCAGTTCCGGGTAGTCACGGAACAGCCAGTCGTCAATCCTCATGCCGATTGGCATGGACCGAAGCTGCGTCATCAAACCGTCCAGCAACATGCCCTTCAGTTGCGACGACGCCGGGTTCCCCCGCAGTAGCGCCTGCATCCTCATGGGGGCGTCGGCTGTCGCCTCGAAGTCGAACCTTTCGTCGGGTGGATTCTCGTAGAGGCGGATGATAAAGCCGCACTGGAAGCAGATGAAGTAATTGGGAGTCCCCTCGGGTAGCGGTCGGTACTGGAGCCTGTGCATCCGTGCCGGACCACGGACGATTTGTATACGGGAGATGACCGGGAGCGAGCGGTCCTCCTCCAAGTGGACGGGCTTGCCGGTCAGGCGCTCGGTCCGTTCTATGATTTCCTTGGTGCAGGGAAGCATGCTCATCTGGGTTCCGCCTTTACTCGCTGCTGCGCATCCATCCTACACCGTGCGACAAGCCTTCACATTCATGATACCCAAGGAGCCATAAAAAAAATATCGGCATGTTGGCCGCAATTTGCTTGTGGGCACACCGCACGGCCCTCGAAGCCGATGTGAGAATCTGGAATTGTCTGTTCACTAGACTCCCAAGGACCTTCCCACGATGGGACCAGTCCCTCCCGAAGGCCACTACGCCACGACCGCCGCCTGACTGCCGGACCGGCTGCCATCCCGAACTGAAGGCTCGAACTCTCCGGATTAATGTGAATTGCCGACGTATTTTACTAGGGGACCCGCTGAGTCTTTGCCCAGTCCCTCCCAAGGTCGTCGAGTGTGCCGGAAGCCGAAAGGCTGCGCCCGACAGCCCAAGCTCAATCTCCAGCACCCAAGGAGCGACCGGTGCCCGAATGGGGACAGTACAGGCGTTTTGAATTCAAGCGGGGCGACCGTGATTTCCTGAGGCAAGCCGGAATACAGCCCTGTCTGATTTATGACCCAAGCCCCGAGCCGTTGCGCAAAGAGCGCCGTGCCCGCTTCACCGAGAAGGACGCCGAGTGGCTGAAGGCTTGCGGCATTTCGTGGGAGAGGAATCCAGCGGTTCAATTGGCACTGAATTTCTGCGGGCGTCAGAACACCATGGAGTAGGCATGGATTCTTATGGAGGTTGCCATGAGTAAGGAGTGCAGCAGTTGTCACGGAGCAGGAAAATGCCAGCAGTGCAAAGGCAGCGGTCGCCTCGGCTACCCCGGCTATGGGGAGGTTGACGCCTACCGAACTCCCTGCATTGCTTGCCAACAATCCGGTGTTTGCCGTGTGTGCCGGGGCGCGGGTCAGAGGTGATACGCCAATGCAGGCAAGAAATCTGACAGACGAGCAATTGTGGAATGTGTGCCCGAACCTCGATACCGACTGGGAGCCATCCGGCAGGCGCAAGTGGTTAGGCCGACCGGAAGACCGTCCTGACTGCTCCACGTGCCGGTGGTTCCTCGAACTTTTCCACAGATGGCCGGATTGGGGATGTTGCATCAACCCTGATTCACCAAGAGCAGGACGGCTCAGCTTTTCTGGTCAGGGCTGCTGGCAGCATGAAGAGGGGAAAGGACTACACAAGCACATGGGGGGACGTGTGCGCTGCGGCTTCAAGGATTGGTTCGAGAGGGTCCTCCGAGGGAGGGCATCCGAGTTCGTCAAGGAACAAGTCCGAAAGGCTAATGACCCTTCGAGCGAAAGTGAATCTGACCCGATAGACATGCGGAAGGTCCCACTCGTCGCCATCCTCGATTGCCTACTCAGGCACGCCAACAACGATTTCAGTCGCCCGGCTTTCGATGCGATGGTCGCATCAGCGAGGCGGGACGCCCGCAATTATTGGACGTATGCAAGGTGCTACTGGTCAAGAACAGTTGGAGAGGACCCGTCCGCAATCCGCCTGCCGGGAAACATGCACCAACTGGAGAATGAGTTTTGGCGCAATGTTGACGCCGCAATCAGCGAAGCCCTGAAGGGCAGCGGGGGCAGGCGGAAGAAATGACCAGACGAGCACAAGTTGAACCAAGAGTCGGCATCTTTTGGCTGCTCGATGGAAAGCTCATCGCCGACAGCACACCCGTCAGTGATGCAGAGCCTTACGCTGATGGCATGACCCATCCTCGGAGCCATATCGAACAGTGGGCGGAACTTCAGCGAACGGGGCAGGTTCCCGACATTGTTGAGTACGAGGAGCCGCCCCGTGGGCGGGTCTCGTACTACCCCCAGCGTGATGAGTTTGTGCTGTATGCCGACCCTTGCATCCTTGCGAAAAAAAGATTAGTGCGACAAATCATGGTTGCGCTGAACCTGCCCGAAAAACGGACGACGACTTCCAAGGACTCCCACTACCGCTGCGTGCGATGTCTGCGTAGGTTTGAATTCGATTCGAATTGAATGGGAAGGCGACCGGCTAGAGGATTTGCATGAGATTGCTGGATATCATCACGGTCGAGGAAATCGTATCCGCCTTGGAAGGCTACACTCCAAGCGAAGGCATAGGGAAGGAATCTTCTGATGACCTGCTTCCGCTTTGTCGGGCGCTCATGAGGATGGCGTTCGAGGACGCTTTGGCCAAGGCAAGCGTTGCCCCGGCAAGGACGTCGGAGCGCATTTGGCTGATGGCCAAGCGGCAGCTTCTCAGGACGAGATGGGGATATAGGAGGGCGGTCAGGGATGTGCCCACCATGATGCACGCCATCCAAATGGTGGACATTGCACTGAGAAAAAAGTGGGGATTAAGATGGGCAGAGCCACGCCTGACAACGTAGGAGCCTCCTTGTCGCTGAGAATCCGGGCACCAACAGATGGACCGGCGTGGCGACCCGGTCGGCCCCCCAATAGTGCGGAGTCCTCGGTTACCGAAAAACAGTACAACCTATCGCTCGCATCGTTGGCTGCGGGGAAGCACAGACGGTTCATCTTGGGGGTACCGGCGTTTAAGTTCCACCAGCACTGGTCTTAGTAAGATGTAGTCCGGGGTGCAAGCCAAAAGGGCTGCCCCGGTGACCAAGCGCACGAAGGCCGGGGCGTTGCCGTTTTCTGAGGCCCATCGAAGCCAGTCTCGCAATTCAATGTCAATGGCAGAGTTCATCATCTACAATATACCTCGCAAGCAATAATCCAGCAGTGTCCATCATCCCGGTCTACCAGATTTCCACCGAAACGCCCAGCCTACGATGTATACCGTAACTGGGGCATGTCTACTCAGAACCAAGCCCTCCGTGAGGCTGTAGAGTTCGTTTGGGGAGGACAACAAATTCATGCGTGCGGCACTTTACTGTAGGGTCTCAACACTTAACGGCCAGCATCCCGAAATGCAGTTGGCGGAGTTGCGTGGATTCGCTTCCCGACGTGGCTGGGAGATTACTGGTGAGTATGTCGATGAGGGCGTGTCAGGTTCGAAGGAGTCCCGCCCTGAACTGAACCGCCTCATCGCCGACTCCCACCAGCGGCTGTTCGACATCGTCCTTGTTTGGAAAATTGACAGGTTTGGCAGGTCACTGAAGCATTTGGTTAATGCTCTCGCCGACCTCGATGCTTATGGCGTGGCGTTCGTCAGCCTGAAGGACAACATCGACCTCAGCACGCCCTCCGGGCGGCTGATGTTCCAGATAATTGCCGCAATGGCGGAGTTTGAATTGAGTCTTTGCCGGGAGCGGGTCAGGGCCGGACTGCAAAACGCACGGAGAAACGGCAAACAACTGGGGCGTCCACGCCGGGTGGTGGACTTTGACGACATCGCCCGGTTGAAAGCCGAGGGTCACAGCCTGCGCACCATCGCCGAGAAAATCGGGGCAGGGTACGGGACAGTCC
>JBEKQO010000108.1:0-26313 GCA_049519635.1 Terriglobia bacterium
ACGTACATCGAGGGCGAGGGAGAAGCGATTCCCAAGGCGAAACACGGCTACAGCCGCGACCATCGCGGCGATTGCCGGCAGGTGGTGATTGCCCTGGTGGTGACGCCGGAAGGTTTTCCGCTGGCCTACGAAGTAATGGAGGGCAACACCTCGGACCGCACGACGCTACGCGGGTTTCTCGCCAAGATCGAAACGCAGTATGGACGGGCGCGGCGGGTGTGGTTGATGGACCGGGGGATTCCCACCGAGGAAGTGCTCACGGAGATGCGCACTCCGGAGCGGGAAGGGTTCTACCTGGTGGGCACGCCGCGGGGCAAGATTCAGCAGTACGAGAAGAACTGGTTGGAGTTGCCGTGGCAGAAAGTGCGCGAGTCGGTCGAGGTCAAGCTGTTCGCCGAGGAGGGGGAATTATACGTGCTGGCGAAGAGCGCAGGACGGCGGGCCAAAGAGCAGGCCATCCGCCGTCATAAGCTGGTGCGGTTGCTTTGGAAACTGCGCGACCTGCGACGGAAATCTCCGGCGCGTGATCAACTGCTACTCCGGATCGGTGCGGCCAAGAAGGACGCTGGACGAGCCTTCGGCTTTGTCCGCATTCACCTGCCCCAGGAGGGCGAAGCCGTCACGCGCCCAACCTTCACGTTTCAATTGGACAAAGACAAGCGGCAGAAGGCCGAACTCCGCGACGGGCACTATCTGCTGCGGTCGAACCTGGTGGGCGAGGATGCCGCCGTGCTCTGGGAACTCTACCTCCAACTCACCCAGATCGAAGCGGCGTTCAAGACGCTCAAGAGTGAGTTGGGCCTGCGGCCGATTTATCACCAGCTCGAAAACCGCGTGGAGGCCCACATCCTGGTGGCCTTCCTCGCCTTCGCTCTTTCGGTAACGCTCAAACAAAGGTTGCAAGCCCTGGCCCCTGGCCTCACCCCCCGGGCGGTGTTGGAAAAGCTGGCGACGATCCAGATGCTGGACGTCTGTCTGCCCACCACCGACGACCGTTGGCTGATCATGCCACGCTACACCCAGCCGGAACCCGATCAAGCGCTGATGCTGCACCAGCTCAATCTGTCCTTGCCTTCACAACCCTCACCTCGCATCAAGGCCCAGGAGAACCCGGCACAGACGGAGCAACCGACACTGAAAATGTAGTGCCGACCCTTGAGAACCCTTCATTAAAAAAAAACCACTTAGCTCTCGTCTACCCCTCAACTGCGAAAGTTCGGTTAGGGTCGATACTTTAACTCACCGTTCATCAGCTAGTAACGCGAGTGACGCGAGAATTGCGAGAAGGGTCAGGTTGAATTCTTTGCATTCGGACTCATTCCGAAGAAGCGTTTACCTACGAACGAGCCGGACATGCAAAATACAGATCGCTCCCAACTACAGGAACTCCTTCAAAAGCTGAATCTCCTGCGGTCGGAAATGCTGGAATTGGAAGCTTCGGGCTTGGTCGGCTGTGCCGACGTGCATCCGGAGCATCGTAGCAGCGCGAAGAACCTGATGCACTACCTGGCGCTGCGGCGACACGATATACGGCGTTTGCAATCGCAACTCGCCGCGCTGGGCCTGTCGTCGCTGGGCCGCACGGAGCCGCACGTATTGAGCTCTTTGGACGCCGTCGTCAACATATTGAGGAGGCTCACCGGTTCCGAGGAAGCATTCGTGCAGCCGCTCAATGGCGCACCGGGGCTGGGCGAAGGCGCTCTCCTCTTGGGAAAACACGCCAAAACCCTGCTCGGCGAGCCTCCCCCTGGGCGCAATGTCCGGATCATGGTGACCATGCCACCGGAAGCCGCCACCGATTATGCGCTGGTTCGAGACCTTCTCGTGCCCGGAATGGACTGTATGCGGATCAATTGCGCTCATGATGGCCCGGAGGTGTGGTCCGCAATGATTGCGAACCTGCGCCGGGCCGAGAAAGAAACGAATAAGCACTGTATGCTGGCGATGGATCTGGCCGGGCCAAAGTTGCGGACGGGACCGGTCGAGCCAGGACCTGCCGTGTTGAAATTTCGCCCGCACCGGGATAGGTTGGGGCGTGTAGTCTCGCCGGCGCGGATCTGGCTGACGTCAAGTTCCACACCGGAGATCCCTCCCGCGCCGGCAGATGCCGTCATACCTGTGCCCCGTGCCTGGCTAGGGC
Source organism: Terriglobia bacterium (assembly GCA_049519635.1). Lineage (GTDB taxonomy): Bacteria > Acidobacteriota > Terriglobia > UBA7540 > UBA7540 > Bog-366. Next base: position 2,141 of record JBEKQO010000108.1, read on the forward strand.
GGCTGAAGGGGAAAGACCGCGTACACTTCACCGACGCTCGCGGAGCATCCCGCGCCATGACGATCGCCGCTGTGGTGGGATACAGCCGGTGGGCGGAGGCGGTTCGAACCGCTTACATCATTCCCGGTCTGGCTTTGAAGATTCGCCGACCCGCACGAAGGGAATCTGGCGCGCGCGTCTGGCGCGCAAAGGTCGGAAACATTCCTCCTAAGACGCAAACCCTGCGATTGAAACTCGGGGACACGCTCGTTCTGACTCGGTCGCTCGAGCCCGGATGCCCCGCCAGGTACAACACCGCGGGAAATATCCTCCGTCCGGCGCAAATCGGAGTCTCCCGGCCGGAATTTTTCGATTCCGTGCGGCCGGGTGACCCCATCTGGCTCGATGACGGCAGGATTGGAGGTGTAATCCGCAGCGTTGCCCCGGAGAAAGCCACCGTCGAGATCACCCAGGCGCGGCCCTTCGGGGAAAAGCTTGGCGCCGATAAGGGAATTAACGTCCCAGAGACCGTTCTGCGCCTGCCCTCGCTGATGACGGAGGATCTGGAGGCCCTCAAATTTGTGGTCCAAAACGCCGGTATCGTCAGCTACTCCTTCGTCCGAAGTGAAGCCGACGTGCGGGAATTGCAGTCTCGGCTGGCCGACCTGGGAGCCGGTGAAAAGCTCGGAATCATTCTGAAGATCGAAACCCGCGAGGGCTTTGACAACTTGCCGCGTCTGCTGCTCACGGCGATGCGCAGTCGCGCGGTCGGGGTTATGATTGCCCGTGGCGATTTGGCCGTGGAGTGCGGTTACGAGCGGCTGGCCGAGGTGCAAGAAGAGATTCTGTGGATTTGCGAGGCTGCCCACATACCGGTGATCTGGGCGACACAGGTCCTGGAATCGCTGGCCAAGAATGGAATTCCCTCGCGTGCGGAAATCACCGATGCGGCAATGGGTGAACGCGCCGAATGCGTCATGCTCAACAAGGGGCCCTTCATCATGACCGCCGTGCGCATCCTCGACGACATCCTACGGCGCATGCAGGCCCATCACGAAAAGAAGGTCTCCACCAACAAAGGTACCAAATGCGACGTAGGATTTTTCACAACGCATTGTGGATAAATAACTTATCGCGCTTTCGTGACCCCCAAAATCGCTGGCCCAAACGAAGCAAATTATTAGGAGTCTCGAAATGGATCGAACTCAAAGATAGTAAACACCTTAGCCGAAACCCTGCTGCGCATTTGGTCCGCTTGTTGGAATTTAATCCTATCCGGAAACCTGCAGCTTCTTTACCAGAATTTTCGAGTGCCGTCCGCTTTGGTCGTATTTTGCCCGGCGGGCCGGCGGAAGGTTATCCGGTGTACCTTCCACAAAGCCGGCCTTCGACTGGAAGTAAGTAAACGCCTGCGTCGAGAGCGTGATCAGTTCCGTCATGCCGGCCTCGCGCGCTTTATTTTCGATAAACTGAATCATCTTTCGTCCCAGGCCTTGGTTCTCGTGCGCCGGGTGCACAAACAGGCTGGCGATTTCGCCCTGGTCTTGCTCGGGATAAATATGCAGAGCCACGCACGCCACCGGGTTCTTGTCAATTTCCAGGATGTAGTAATCGGCCAGATTCTTCTCAATCTCGGTGCGCGTCCGCCGGATGAGTTCTTCGGCTTCCACCGCCTTCTTGGTCAGCCTCTGGATGGCCCGGATGTCTTTCTTCTTGGCCGGCCGGATCTGTTCATATTCGTTGGCATAAATCAGCGTTCCGATGCCTTCGTTGGAGAAGACTTCGGCCAGCAGCCCTTCATCTTCGCGGCCACTAACAATATGGACGCGCTCTACGCCCGCAGCACAAGCGGCCGCCGCATGGGAAGCCTTGGAGAGCGTCTCCCCCACAAACCCGCCGGCTGCGGAGTGGACAAGTTTCTGCAAGTCCCCCACCTGCATCTTGTGAATGAGTTGATGGTTGTGCCGCAGCCCATCCTCCGCGGTAAAGAAAATTAGCTTGCTTGCCTTCAAGGCCTCCGTCACCGCAAGGGCAATGCTGTCGGAGTTAACCCGGTACGTTTTGCCGTCGCCATCAAAGCCGAAGGGTGGAAGCACGGGAATGATTCCGCGGTCGAGCAGCGTCTGAAGAAGTTCCGTGTCGACACGCTGGACCTTCCCCGTAAACAGGTGGTCGACGCCCTGGAAGATCCCCAGGGGATGGGCAATAATGGCATTCGGGCAGGCGCCGCGGAGGTCGTTGGCCGAAAGGCCTTCAAGAATCTCGTGGGTGAGACGATTCGCGGCGTCCATGGCAAGTTGCAAGGTCGGGGCATCGGTCACGCCGGTGCCATCGAGGTTGGATGCCTGCACACCCTGCTTCTCGGCGAGAGCCTTAATCTGCGCCGCCGCGCCGTGCACCAGCACCACACGGATGTTCAATGAACGCAGCACGGCAACGTCCAGGAGGATGTTGGCGAAGTTCTCATCCGTGACGATGACTCCATCCACACCAATAATGAACGTCTTTTCCCGGAATTGAGGGATGTATTGAAGAATCCCGCGCAGGTCTGTTAGCTTCACGTTCGCACCTTGTCAGTTGTATTGTGGCCTGCGGCCAAGTTTAAAATTGGTGACCATTCCACTTTACACCAAAGCGGAGCTTTATCGGGCCAAACCTGCCGGGCTCTAACAACTTTATCAACAAAGATGTCCGGACAGGTTTATTGGCCCTATGGTTAAACGGAAACGCAATGCGCCCGTAACGTTAACCTAACAAATCCCGAATATAGTAAAAGCCAATAATCTCAACATGTTGGATTCGATATTAAGGAGTTATAAAATGAAGACCTCGCGAAGGAGCTTGATCGCCTTAGTCGGAATTATCGCCGTAAGCTTAACCTCGTGCAGTGGGAACAAGAGCTCTACCTCTTCCGAACCGGCAAAACTGCAAGGCGCAGGGGCGAGCTTTCCTGCCCCGCTTTATGAAAAGTGGTTTAAGGCGTATAGCACCAGCCACAATGGCGTCCAGATTGACTACCAATCGGTCGGCAGCGGAAGCGGCGTCAAGAGCGTCATTGATAAGACCGTGGACTTTGGCGCCAGCGATGCTGCGATGACTCCGGAGGACATGGCCAAGGTTGACGTCGGCGTCCAGCTCTTGCCGATGACGGGCGGCTGCATCGTGCTGACCTACAACCTTAAGGGCGTGACGGGTTTGAAACTCTCGCGCCAAGCCTATGCGGGAATCTTCCTGGGAAAAATCAAGAAGTGGAACGATCCGCTCATCGCCAAAGACAATGCCGGCGTGGCTCTGCCCGACCAACCCATCAACGTTGTCGTCCGCGCGGATGGCAGCGGCACAACCTTCGTGTTCACCAAACACCTGAGCGCTATTAGTCCGGAATTTGCCAAAAATCCCGGCGTCAACACCCTTCCCAATTGGGCCGTTGGGACTCGCTCCAAGGGCAACGAAGGGGTGACGGCCAGCGTCATGACGACCCCTGGCGCCATCGGTTACATCGAATTCGGCTACGCCAAGAGTCAGAACTTGCCGATGGCCCTTCTTGAAAACAAGTCGGGTAGCTTCGTCGTGCCGTCAACGGCGTCGGGAACGGCAGCCCTGGCATCGGCGCAACTCCCGGAAAACCTCATTGCCTGGGTTCCTGATCCTGAGGTCGCGGATGCCTATCCGATTGCCACTTACACCTGGCTTATCTGTTACAAACAATACCGAGACAAGGGAAAGTTACAACTCCTCCAGGACCTCTTGACGTATTGTGTGACCGACGGACAGAAGGAGTCCGAGGCTCTCGGTTATATTCCTCTGCCGCAGGCTGTCGCGGACAAAGACAAGGCGGCTATTCAGACCCTCACGCTGGCTCCCAATGCTACCTAAGCTGGCCAGGGGGAGGCACGCTTTCTATGAGGCTAGCCCATCGGGGAGGATTTTGAAATAACCCGGCAGTCTAAGAATCAGGTGAATCGTGGCGGAAGAAGAAAAGACGATATCGCAAGCACCAACGGGTTGGCAACGAGGCAGTGATTCAGCCTTTCGCGGTCTCTGCTACGCATTCGCATGGTTGTCGGTCGTCCTGATTTTTTTCATTGTGGTCAAGATCGCCCTCGCCGCCGCGCCGGCGGTCCGGCAGTATGGCCTGGGGTTCCTCACCACACGAACCTGGGATCCCAACAAGAGTCAATTCGGGATTCTCCCTGAAATCTGGGGCACGATGTATACGTCCTTGCTGGCGCTCGGGATTGGTGCCGCCTTCGGCGTGGCGGCGGCGGTGTTCTTGAGTGAGGGCTATCTGGGTTGGTTTGTCTTCTCCGTTCTGAAGTTCTTCCGCGTGGAGTTTCACCCCTTTTGGGGGAAGCTGCCCGAGCGCGTGGAACAGGTATTGAAAAACCTGATTGAATTGCTGGCCGCGATCCCCAGCGTCGTTTACGGCTTGTGGGGGTGGTTTGTCATAATTCCGCTCATTCGTCCGGCTTGCAATTGGCTGCACCTGAAGATGGGTTGGTTTCCTCTCTTTGGGACCGATCTCAGCGGTCCTGGAGTTCTCCCCGCGGTGTTGGTCCTTTCGATCATGATCCTGCCGACGATCACCGCCATCAGCCGGAATGCTCTGGTGGCGGTGCCACCCAAACTGCGCATGGCTGCATATGGAATGGGAGCAACGCCATGGGAGACGATTCTGGCCGTGATTCTCCCCACCGCTGCCCGCGGAATCGTGGGCGGAATTCTCCTGGCCTTTGGCCGGGCGCTGGGAGAGACCATGGCGCTTGCCATGCTCGTCGGCAATTCCAACATCATCAGCATCTCGCTTTTCTCGCCCGCCAACACCCTGGCGGCGCTGCTGGCCAATAACTTTCCGGAGGCACAACACAAGGAGGTCGGACTTTTAATGTATGCCGCCTTGATCCTTTTGGGGATAACACTGGTCGTCAACATGCTTGGCGCCATCATTCTGCAACGGGCTTCGGTCGGGTTGGAAGGAGGAGGGAAATAATGGCCACGCGCAATGCCACGCCTGGTTCGCTAGCCCCCACCCGCCCCGGTGAACCGGAGCTTGACCCCTTGGCCGGGGTGGATTTCGCCGAACTGGAAAAATCCCTGCGCCGTCCCCGCACGCTGATCAATGTACTGCTAAGCTGGTTGGTGGGCGGAATGACCCTTGTGGCGCTCATCCCTTTATTTTCCGTGGTCTTGATGCTTCTCTGGCGAGGTGGCAGAAAGCTGGGCCTGGCCTTATTCACCCAACTCCCCCCTGCCGCCTTGGAGCAGGGAGGAGGATTCGGAAACGCCATCGTGGGGACTATGATTATTGTGGCGCTGGCGGCCCTGATCAGCGTGCCGCTCGGCATCCTCAGCGCCATATTCATGGCGCAAGCGCCGGAGGGGAACCGGCTTGCCAGCGTAGTCAGGTTTTCCGCCAAGGTGTTGACCGGTTTCCCCTCGATCCTGGCAGGCGTCTTCGCCTATGGAGCGGTGGTGTTGACGACGGGAGGCTACTCGGCAATTGCCGGAGCCGTGGCTCTCTCCATCCTGATGTTACCGACCATTCTGCTGACCGCCGAAGACGCTATCCGCATGGTCCCGGCAAAAATGAAAGAAGCGGCGATCGGCATGGGAGCAACGAGAACGCAGACGGTCCTGATGGTGCTTTTGCCCACGGCCTTTCCAGGGATTCTAACCGGCATCATGCTGGCCATAGCGCGCGGCGCGGGGGAGACGGCTCCGCTGCTTTTTACCTCGCTCTTCAGCAATTACTGGCCGATTGCCGGCCACCATCTCAACCTGATGCAGCCGACAGCATCCCTGGCGGTACTCATCTACAACTTTGCCGGAATGCCCTTTCAAAACCAGGTCGAAATGGCTTGGGCTGCCGCTCTGGTGTTGGTTATCATGGTGCTGGTAACGAACCTCATTGGGCAGAGTCTTTCCGGACGCCAAGTGCAATCCTAAGGAGCGACAAAGCATGCCACCCACGAGTCAAGCGCATGAACGGCAGCCCATTGGAAAACCCAAAGGGGATGAAAAACCGAAGGCGGGGGACCCCCAGGTGGTCATCGATTGCCACATCAAGGAACTATATTACGGGACATTCAAGGCCGTTCGGGACACCGCCATCCCCGTCAAGAAGAACGCCATCACGGCTTTTATTGGCCCTTCCGGATGTGGTAAGAGCACGGTCCTGCGGTGCCTCAACCGGATGAACGACCTGGTTCGCGGCTTTCGGTTTGAAGGTCATGTCCACTTCCGTGGTAGAGACATCTACGCTCCATCCGTGGACGCCGTGGCCGTTCGCCGTTTTATCGGCATGGTGTTCCAGCAGCCTAATCCCTTCGCCACGAGCATCTATAACAACGTAGCTTTCGGTCTTCGTCTGAACAACTACAAAGGAGACCGGCACGCGAAGGTCGAAGAGGCCTTGAAACGCGCGGCTCTCTGGGAAGAGGTCAAAGACAAACTGCACAACAGCGGGCTTTCCCTATCCGGCGGGCAGCAACAGCGGCTGTGCATCGCCCGCGCCATCGCTGCGGAGCCCGAAGTTCTGCTGATGGATGAACCTTGCTCGGCCTTGGACCCCATCGCTACGCGCAAGATTGAGGAGTTGATGCTGGAACTGAAGACCCGCTTCACGATTGCCATCGTCACGCACAACCTGCAACAGGCCCAGCGCGTCTCCGACCTTACCGGATTCCTGTACGTCGATACCACCCAGGGTGGCCGTACCGGCTATCTTGTGGAGTTCGGGGAATCCAAGCAGCTATTCGAAAACCCCAAAGAAAAAAGCACAAAGGAGTACATCCGCGGGGAATTCAGTTAGTGTCCAGGTCTGCAAGGGGTTTGTTGAACCCTTTTCCGCGCCCTTTTTCCTTTGTGGGCCGGTGCAGGAAGGGTGGCATCGGGTAGGGCCCTCCACCTTGCCGCCCGTGCCACAGAAGAGGGAGAGGAGTTATGGGATCGGGAAGCAGGTTGCTCTTGCAACTCAACCGCCTACTGCTGGCCTTGGCAGCATTCGGACTGCTGGGGAGTCTCCTTGCCTGTTCGCTGCAAGGCCCGGCGAAGGCAAAACCCCAAGTCCCCGCCGGGGGCGTCCTTCTGCAGGGAGCGGGCGCCACATTCCCGTCCCTGCTCTACAATAAGTGGTTTGCCGCCTACCAACAAGCCCATCCCCAGACGGTTATCACCTACGATAGCGTCGGTAGCGGCGAGGGCATTCGGAGATTCCTGGGCCGCAATGTCAAGGATGAAGACAAGGTGGACTTCGGCGCCAGTGACGCCGCCCTGCAGGATAAGGAAATTGCCCAGGCTGCGGACGGCGTGGTCATGGTTCCGATGACGGCCGGGGGAGTGGCGCTGGCTTACAACCTCCCCGACGCGCCGCCCGAACTCAAGCTCTCGCGAAGAGCCTACTGCGGTATCTTTTTGGGAGAGATCAAGAACTGGAACGATCCATTGATTGCCGCCGCCAACCCCGGCGTCAAGCTTCCACGTCTCACTATTGTCACGGTGGTCCGGCAGGATGCCAGCGGGACGACTTTCGCCTTCACCAAACACCTCGATGCCGTCAGCGAAAAGTGGCGGAGCCAATACGGCGCGGCCACGGTGGTTAACTGGCCCGGGAACGCCATGCGGGCAAAAGGCAACGAAGGCGTAGCCGGACTTCTCCGGCAATCGGTCGGCGGGCTGGCTTATGTCGGCTCCGAGTTCGCCCACAGGTACGGACTGCGAGCCGCCCTGCTTGAAAACAGGGAAGGGATGTTCGTCAAGCCCAATGAAGAAAGCATCCGAGCTGCCCTGGCCTCGGCACAGATGCCGGAGAATCTGCGGGTTTACGTGCCCGACCCTCCCGGCCCCGAGGCCTACCCGATTGTCACGTTTACCTGGATTCTTCTCCGCCAGAACTATGCGGACCCCGCCAAAGCCCAGGCGCTTCGCGACCTATTTGCCTGGAGCTTGGCCGATGGGCAACACTACGCTTCAAACCTCGGCTACGTCCCTCTGCCGCCTGCCGTCGTGGAAAAAGCCCAGGCCGCGGTGCAAACCGTCAAACCCTGATTTTCGCCGGCGTGGACCTGGATGGGCGGACACTCGCAACAGCCGAGGAGCCGAGAAACTTATTCCGTTTATTTGAGGATGAGAAAAACACATGAGCAGGCCGAATCTATTTCTCAATTTGTTTCGTGATAAAGAAGGGACCAGCTTCGCCGCTGGGCAATTCATCTTCAAGGCGGGAGATCCGGGAGAAACGATGTACGTCATCACCGAAGGGGAAGTCGAAATCTTGAGCGGATCGGCCGCTCTCGAAACCGCTGGCCCGGGCTCCCTTGTCGGTGAGCTTGCGCTCATCGATGATGAGCCTCGAAGCGCAGCGGCCTTGGCGAAGACCGACTGCCGGCTGGTGGCGGTCGATCGGCGTCGGTTTGAGTATATGGTGCAAGAGACACCGAACTTCGCGCTTGCGGTGATGAAGATTCTCGCCGACCGGCTGCGCAAAACCAACGCGAGAATTTCTTCTAGTGCAAAGTTGCATTAGAAAGCGATATTAATCATGGCCCGCGGAAGGGCGGGGCTTTAGCCCCGCCGTCGCACGGTGGAGGGTTGAATGGGCCTTTAGGCCCTGAAGCCAGCTCGCTTCAGGGGCTAAAGCCCCTAAACCCCTCCCGAGTTCTTCGGCGGGGCTGAAGCCCCGCGCTTCCATCCGCCGACTTGAAATAGCGCTAATTTCGGAAACTAAGTACTAGTTAAATAGTCATGGGTAACTCCTCGCTTTCTTGCGGTGACCCCTAACTGAGCTCTGGCTCAAGTTTGGTGCAACCCAGTGGGGCCAACGCCCCGAAAAGCCTTGAATGCTGTGCTTTACGGGCATTGGGATCGCGGGGCAATTACTTCTCCGCCCGCAACTGCGGGAAGGTGAGTAAGCTAAGTGGTATCTGATAGATAGCTGATTTGTGGAGGACCAGCCTGCACCAAAGTTGAGCCAGAGCCGGAAAATCGACGGGCGATGTGTTCTTTGCGTTGTCGCGGGGCGAACCCGGGGCAGTAACGTCCACGCCGGTGGCGGGGCGGGTTCAGGTTGGGGGGGACTTTGCGTTTGAGGCGTGAAAAAAACCCTCTCCCCGGTCATCGGGGAGAGGGTCGTTGCAGTCGGAACGTGCTTTAGTCGTCCTGGTCAGCCTTGGTGGGTGCCGCTTTGGTAAATTCGCTCGCGGGGCGAACGGTCATCTCGCCGGGGAATGGGACCATAAACCCGGTCGCCTCGTACCAGTTGTAGTGCCGGACGGTGTCCGGGTCTTCGGAGTCGGGAATGTGATATTTACCAGCGAAGATCTCCGCTTTCTTCTGGAGCCAACCAGCCTGCAGAGCCAGAACCTTGGGGTCCTTGGTCGGGAGCTTCAATTTGGCGGTTGTGCCTTCATCCAGCGGGAGGTCATTCTGCACGTGGTTCCAAGGCAGGAAGTTCGCCGCGGGGGGATTGTTGGTGAAGATCTCGTACATCGGCGAAGCCACAAGGTCATTCTGGTTCATGGGCTTCAGACCGAGTATCTGCTCGATCGTGCGGGTAAAGTTGACCTGCGTGTAGAAGGTGTGGTCTGCGACTGCCCCAGCACCGCTGCCATTTGGGTTGACCTGTTGCTTGACGTAGGGGGTGAAGACATAGCCAGGGCTGCGGTGACCGTCGACGTGGTCGACGCCGTCCTGCGCGTCGTCTTCCTCGACGAAGATCACCGAGTCCTGCCACACGGGGCTGTGGCTGATGGCGTCGACAAACCGTCCCAGGGCCAGGTCGTTATCGGCCTCCATGGCTTGCGCGGCCGGCGGGCCGCCGGTGTGGTCGGAGCTGATCCACATGAATTCCAACTGGGGCACCGAACCGCTCTTGACGTCATTCTGGAAATCCTGATACCAGACATCGAAGCGGTACTGATCGGGGATCCCCAGATCGAACTGTGGGTAATTCTGGACCGTGGGTTTCATCACGTTCGGGAGTGGGGAGTACGAGCCGACCGCGTTCTGATAGTTCAGAGTCGTCTCGCCCATGGCCCCAGGCGCTGCGCAGTCACTCGGCTGTGGTAATGCATAATTTGGGTTTGACCCGAACGTCGTTTCATCGAAGCACTGGGAGTCGCGGTAGAACTGTTGCCAGCTCGGCTCGCAACTTCCGGTATATTCCGTCGCGGTGCAACCCGGCACGTTGAAGGTATTCTCCTCGATGTACTCGCCGTAGTTCTTCACCTTGATGTGAGCTGCGGCCGCCACATCGTACAGGTGGCCCTTGACCTGATAAGCAATCGCATCGCCGCCGTTGGAGGGATAGTCGCGGTCCCAGTCCGGCGACTGGATGTCATCGGAGTAGGGTGCCATGGCCTGCATGATCCAGTTGTGACCGTCGGCCGACTGCCGGCTTGGGTCGTAGAAGTTGTCAAAGAGCGGGAAGCGCTCGACCAGCGCGTGTGCGTTGGGTGAGACGTTGCCATAGATCCCTGTCGAGCCGAAGACTGCCAGGGAGGAGTCGCCGTTGCCGGCGGCCACGTCGCCCAGCATCTGGTCGTAGGTGCGGTTTTCACGGATGATCACGAACACGTGCTTGATTTTCGAGGGATCGCCGATCTTCGCCGGGATTGCGACCGGCTTGGCCCACGGGTTGCCGCCGGAGGCCGACTCGATATTTTGGCGCAGATCCCAGTGGTTGTTCCGGAAGACCTGCTTCGTCATCGCGTCCAGGGTCCAGCTATTCGGCACGGGCACGATGCTGACGATGCCAAGGTCCTGGTGGGTGTTCAGGGCAGCCGGCGAGCCGTGTGAGGTTGTGGTTGAATTTTCGGGCGGAGTGTTCTGGAAGCCCGTGGAGCCGATGCCCTTGTCGTTGGCGACAAGCAACGCATTGTCAGCCGCGTCCAGCACAACCGAGCTCGGCGCATAGCCGACCGGGATCATGCCGATGACCGAGTTCCTGTCATCTTCATGCCCCCAGCCTTCGTGACCCCCTTCCTCGCGGAGGTCGACCACGGCGATCGCGTTGGCGTTGTAAAGCGCGACGTAGGCGATGTTGTTCTTGACATCCACGGCGATCGAGTTCGGGCCTGCGCCGTAAGCCGGTTTCCAGTCGCCGGACACGCCGATGGGCAGCCCAAGGTCGATCTTACTGACCTCTCGGTTGCAGGTCGTGTCGATCACCGAGATGCTGTCGTCATAGGTATTGGCGACCAGCAGGTACTTGCCCCAGAAGGCCATACCGGTCGGGTGGTGGCCGGTCTCGATGCTGCCGGTGACCGTAAATGTGGACAGATTGACCACGGAAATGGTGCCGCGAGCCATGGTGCCGGTGGGATATTCGGCGACGACATTGGTGCCGTCGGAGTATAACTGGAAGTCGTTCTGGGTAGCAATCCGGCCGGCCTCGTTGGAGACGTAGGCGGTCTTGCCATCCGGCGAGATCACGACGCTGTGCGGGACGTTGCCGACACGGATCTGTGAAACCAGCGTATTCGTGCTCAGGTTGATCTTGCCCAGCGTATCGCTGGCATCCAGCACGACGTAGGCGGTCGAGTTATCCGGCGAGACCGCGATGCCTAGTGGATAGGAAGTGGTACCGGAGTAGGGAACGCCGCAGGGGATCGCATAACTGCCCGAGGTTCCCACAGGGCCGGGCAGCGTAACGCCGGTCCCCGGCATGGTGACGGTCTGAGTGCAATTGACGGTGTTCAGCACCGGCTCCGAAGCACCGAATGCGGGGAGGGAAGTGATGGTGGCGTCCAGCGGAAGACTGATGCGAGCGACGTTGGATGTGATCATGCCCGTCCCCGGATCGACGTTGACGTAGGCAACGTAGCCGCTGTCCTGGCTGAACAGCAGGTGCAGGCCATCCGATGTATAGGCGATGCCGGTGGCGCTGCCCGTTTTGGAGCCGCTGTACGTGAAATTTTGCAGGACAGCGCCGGAATGGGTGTTGAAGATGGTGACGGGCTGTGGCGCGCCCATCTGCAGGACGGCGGCGGTGTGCGTGCTGGTTTTAGGGTTCAGCGCGATGGCCTTGGCGCGGGTCGTGGTGCCGAGGTAGACCTGGGTGCCGGCGGGCGTGATGATTGTGCCGTCGCTGACGACCCACGGGTGAGGCAAGGTCGACGGGTAGTCCGGGCCTTGCATCCCGCTCAGATTCTCGCCGGGGGTGTACGTCGGGAACGGCTCGGACTGAGCAGCGGCGAGCGCCGCAAAGCTCAGCCCCGCCGCCAGCAGGCCGGCGAGTAGACGCAGACACTTGATCCGAAAATTTCGAGAAGATTCTCGGGACATATACGGTTTTCCTCCTTGAATTTGTGACAGAGGCTTGGCGCGCCTTGGGGACTACGCCAGCGTTTCCATTCTTGCAACGGAGCACAAACGCCAACATGACGCCGAGATTACATTTTTGTCATCTTGGGCAGGAGGCCGGCATGTGCAGCGTCACCCGGGTGCCCTGTCCCGGTCGGCTTGAAATCTCCGCCTTGCCGCCGTGAAGCAGCGCAATGCTCTGCACGATCGCCAGTCCCAGGCCCGTGCCCCCCGAACCCTGCGAACGCGACGAGTCGACACGGAAAAAGCGGTCAAAAACCCTCGGCAGGGCTTCCGCGGGAATGCCGACGCCCGTATCCGAGACCTCGATGCGAATCGTGGATAAATTGGCACTCGTCCCCAACACGACGGTCCCGCCGGGCGGGGTGTGTGCCAAGGCATTTGAGACCAGATTGCCCACTGCCCGTTGCATGAGGGTGCGGTCCAGTTCCGCAACGACCGGTTCGTCGGCCACCGTGGTGGTAAGCGAGACTCCGCCGTCCGCCGCCGAGGCTTCGTAATATTCCCGAACTCCGCCCAGCAATTCGCCCACATCCACCCGCTCACGGCGTAAATCGATCAAGGGGCTCTCCGCACGTGCCAGGAAGAGGAGGTCGCCGATCAGATCCGATAATCGCACGGCTTCTTCGAGGCAGGACTCGATCACATCGCGATATTCGTCGGCGGTCCGCGCGCGGGCCAAGGCAACTTCTGCCTCGCCGCGAATGTTATTCACCGGCGTCCGCAGGTCGTGCGCGATGTCCGCCGAGAATCTCGAAATGCGCTCGAAGGACTCTTCCAGTCCGTCCAACATTTCGTTGAAGGTATTGGCCAGGGATGCCAGCTCGAACGGATATCCTTCCGGCTGAATGCGTTCCCGCAGGTTCGTGGAACTGATGTGGCGCGCGGTCGTTGCCATTTCCTGCACCGGACGAATGCCGTGCCGTGCAATTTGGTACCCGACCAATGGAAAAATGGCGGAGGTCGCCAGCAGAATGGCCCAAAACCAAAGCCGATAGCGTGCCAGCGACTCTTGCTTTTGCGAGACATCAACCGCAATCTGCAGGGTGTCCGTTTGAGTTGAAGGGGAACCTACGGGCGCCGACGTGCTGATCAGGCGAAAGACTTGGCCGTTCCGGCCCTTCATGCGGATGGTGCGACCAGGGTAGCTTTGGGTTTGACGGCCTAATTGCGCCAGGTCTAATCGATCCGCCATGCCGGGCGTCATCAACAGGGGTGTGTTTCGTTCATCCAGCAGACGAACATAAAACCGCTCGTATCGCCTGGCGGATGATTCCAGCTCGATTTCCTCGCGCAGTGCGTCCCAGTCGTTGGGCCTTTCCCGCAAGATGGTGCGTAGCACTTGCACCTTGTCGGCGAGGAACAAATCGGTGCTTTTCTCGAGTTCCCTCACCAGCACCAGATAAAGACTGGCGGTGGCCAAGAACACCAGAAACGCGCCCGCCAGCGCGTAGCCCGCCGTTAACCGGAAGGCCAAAGTTCCCCACCAGCGCGAGACCGGCGCGAGGCTACTGTTCGGATTCCAGGACATAGCCGGCGCCCCGGACGGTATGGATCAGCTTGAGGGGAAATGGATCATCCACCTTGCTGCGCAATCGTCGCACGCTGACGTCCACGACATTGGTGTCGCTGTCGAAATTCATGTCCCAGACCGATTCGGCGATCAGGGTTCGCGACAGCACCTCGCCCGCGCGCCGAGCCAGCAGGGATAAAAGAAGGAACTCTTTGGAAGTCAGCTCCAACCGCTGACCGGCGCGCGTGACACGCTGGCGCAGGATGTCGATTTCAAGGTCGGCCAAGCGAAGCGTCTCTTGCGCGCGCGGAAGCCCACGGCGCAGCAGCGATCGCACTCGCGCCAGCAATTCGGAAAAGGCGAACGGCTTTACCAGATAGTCGTCCGCACCCAGTTCGAAGCCGCGTACCCGCTCGTGAACGGCATCGCGAGCGGTTAGAATAAGCACCAGCACGCGCCGACCTTCCTGGCGCAAGTGGGTGAGCACCTGCCAGCCGTCCAACCCCGGGAGCATCACGTCGAGAATCACGAGATCGAACTGCAATTCCTGGGCAAAGTGCAACCCGTCCAATCCATCTGCGGCGACATCGACCACGAAACCTGCCTCCCCAAGGCCCTTCTTCAGGAACTTGGCGGTCTTGACTTCATCTTCGATGACCAGAATTCTCATGATCAGCCACCCTCAAATGCGAAGCTCACTTCGACCCGGTATTCGTAGAAGGCGCCATGAGGCGGGGAGTCTTTGCATTTACCATGCCGCCCTGAAGGGCGCTCAAAACTGCAGTTTCAAACTGAATTGGAGCTGACGCTGCGTACCCATCCCGACCGGCGTTGTATTCAAAGGCAAATATATGATGCCGAAGTCGGAAGCCGAAATGAGGCCATCTGGGCTCGCAAACATCGCCCGGTTGAAAATGTTGAACGCTTCGGCCCGGAACTGAAGTTGCAACTGTTCTGTAACCGGAATGCGTTTGGAAAGCCCCAAATCCATTTGCCAGGCCCCGGGACCTCGCAAGAAATTGCGGGGGACATCGCCGAAGCCTGGGACGCCGAGTCCTGGGGGGCAGACACCACCCGGGTAAAGCGGGTCTGCAGTCCCGGGAGTGCAAAAAGCCGTGGGGTTGAAATTCCCCCCGGCCAAATACAGCGGCTGGCCGGGAACGAGGTTGGGACGCTGCTCGTCGGTGTTTCCGTCCGGGCCCGTAGCACTGGTCGTGAGGTCCACGGGGAAACCGGTACGGGCGGTGAAGGTCGGACTGAGCGACCACGATCCCAACACGGTGCGCAACGCTCCAGCCTGATTCAGGAACGCTTTTCCCGGACCAAAAGGAAGCTCATAGATGGCATTCGCATTGAACGCGTGGCGGATGTCGAAGGCGCCGCTGGTGTACTCACCGCATTGCGGCGCTCCGCTAGGCTGGCACGAAACATTTTGCGGCGTAATGGAGTCGCCGTCGCCGCTGCCGTTGGAATCGTTGTCGATCTCGTGGGCCCATGTGTAGTTGGCCGATGCCAGCAAACCGCGAGAGAAGGTACGCCTCAGTGAGACCGATAGCGCCTCATAATTGCTGTTGCCGACGGTGCCTCGCCAACCGATCTGGGAGAAGGCAGGATAAGGACGCAGCCCGGTGACAGGGTTTTCGACGTTAACATAGGATTCCTGGAGCAGATGGCGGCCTAGGCTCCCCACATAAGAGAGCGTAGCGAGGAAATTGCTGGGCAGCGCCTGCTGAACCGAAAGGCCCCACTGGTCTGCATTTGTATCTTTGCGGTCTCGCTCTTCCGCGTTCGGTGACTGTGTGCCGTTCACGCCGGCCCCGTTCCCGCAGACGGGAGCGCCGGTCGGCCCTACCGTTATGGGGAAGCTAAGGCCTATGCAATTCTTCGTCGTCAGCGCATAGCTTAACACTTCGTTCTTATCGGGGAGGTTCTGATCGTCCAACTGGCCGTCCTCATGATAGATGCCAAAGCCGCTGCGAATGACGGTCTTTCCCCCGAACACGGTCGGCGCCCAAGCGATGGCCATGCGCGGATCGACGTCGCCAAAATTCCCCGGGCCGAAGCTCGCGCCCACGTCACAGTAGCCCGTACCGTTCCATGGCGGTGAATTGGTATTAGTGAGGCAGGTGGCAAAATCGAATGGAATACCGCGGCGATATGCTTCACCAAAGATGCCGAAAATGGTGTAGCGCACGCCCAAATTCAGAGTGAGATTCGGCCGCCATTTAAATTCGTCCTGGAAGTAACCGAAAAAGTCCGTCTTTCGCAGGCCGTTAACGGGGTATATGCCCGTGATGCTGGCCTTATAGGATTGGTCGGCCGCAAAGCTGGTGAGGGAGTTAAAGCTGACCGTGCCATAGGAACCGCCCCCCTGGTTCATTTGCACGCGGCGGACCTCGGCTCCGGCCTTGATGACATGCCTCCCCTTGACCCAGGTCAGATCGTCGATTCCGGCAAACGTATTGCCCACGCCGGTGCTGACACGACCGTTGTTCAAGGTCGTGAGGCCCGCTACTGAGATCGCGTAGAGCGATCCGGTCGGATTGAGGTAGATGGTGTCGGTCGTGCCGCGGTTGAAGCCAAACTTGGTTTCGTTGATCAGGGTCGGAGAAAAGACGTGCGATAGGGCGATCACGCTGTTAACCGGATAGGACTTAAGTTCCTCTTGTTCATTGAGATATTGTCCGGAGCTGGGAGAATACGGGAGAAAGTAGATGGCTCTGTCGTTGCTGGCCCGCACAAAAAGATTGGTCGCTTCGGAGAAGCGATGATCCACGCGCAACATCTCCGAGTCTTCCGTGCCCTTTTGTCTGCCTTGCCCCACGAATTCGGCAACGTCTGGTTTACTGGTAGGGATCTGCCCTTGGGGATAGGCGTCGATAACAGGAGTAAGCGCGGGCGATTGCGCCAACGCTTGCGCGCTAAAGGCAGCGGTAGGCACATAACCGCTAAGAGTCTGACCGAGGTCTTGCCGGTAGCCTTCGTAGGCGGCAAAGAAAAACGTCTTATCCTTCTCGATGGGTCCGCCAAAAGACCCTCCGAATTGATTCAAGTGGAAAGGCGGCCGGTGCGTTGGATCTAAAGCGTCAAGCGGAGCCAGGGCATCGAAAACGTCGTTGCGCAAGTAATCGTAGGCGTCCCCATGGAACCCGTTCGTGCCGCTAGGCGAGGCCAGGGCCAACTGGGCCCCTGCCGTCTCGCCAGCCTGCGCCGTCGCCAGCATGGGGTCGACGCGGATCTGGTCGATGGTGTCGAGCGGAACCGCCAGACGCACGTAATATAGCTGGGACTGGTTGATAACATAGGTGGAATCGATGCCGTCGTAAGTATAGTTGTTATCGTCGCGGCCTCTGCCGGCATAGCGAATCGAACGCTGGTTGCCGGCGCCGGGTCCGCCGGCGGTGTCAACCGCGGTCGGAACCATGGTGGTCAAAGTGGCCCAATCACGCCCGTCCAAGGGAAGTTCTTTAACCTGTTTGAGTTCAATATTCGTGCCCAGGGTGTTGGAGGTTTCATCAAGCTGCTGCGTGCTGCCCACCACCTCGACCCGCTCGGCGGCGGTGGAAACCCTCAGCTCTACGTTCAGGGTGGTCGTGTGCTCAAGCGCGATTTCCACATTCTCGAACTTCACAGTCTGGAAACCCTTCAAGGCCACCGTAGCGGTATACGTGCCGACGGGCAACTCCGGGATGCTGTATGCGCCGGTGCTCGAACTGACGGTCGTACGAGTCAATCCCGTGGCATCTCGTAATACCGTCACGGTTGCGCCGGGCACCCCCAGTCCGGAAGAGTCCTTGAGGGTTCCTGCCAAACTGCCGCGATCCGCTTGGCCATGCGCGTTAAGACTCAGGAAAAGAACAACCCCAATCCACCATAGACGCCTTTGCATCTGAGATCCTCCAGGAGAATTTAGAAGTCGAAATTAAGACGCGCTTTCGACGCAAATTGTGAACTCAATCGGGATCGCGTTCCTAAGGGCTTCCCCTCCGGCTTGGCCGGAATGTGACGCGTCCTTGAGTCGCAATTGGCGCGAGATGATGAAACCAACTCTAGATTACATTTTTGTAAGAAATGAGTGAATTGATGAAGAAGCGCCTGCCCGGGTGGTCTCTGGCTCAAGTTTGGTGCAACCCAGAGGGGCCAACGCCCCGAAAAGCCTTGAATGCTGTGATTTACGGGCATTGGGATCACGGGGCAATTATCTCTCCGCCCGCTACTGCGGGAACGTGAGTAAGCTACGTGGTATCTGATAGATAGCTTATTTGTGGAGGACCAGCCTGCACCAAACTTGAGCCAGAGCCGATTAAACTGCAGCGCGACAAGTGGCTGACCGTGTCCGGGTCTTCGGGGTCGGGAATGTGATACTTGCCGGCGAAGATCTCCGCCTTCTTCTGGAGCCAGGCAGCCTGCAGAGCCATGACTGCAGGGCTAGCGTGCAGATCCTTACTTGAAGCTTTCCGCCCATTCAGAACTGCCGCCGCTGACGTGGAAGGAGTCCCGCTCGCAGTAGCATCCCCCGGCGACTACGCCGGCCACTCCCTGCGCGCCGGCCTCGCCACCGCGGCCGGCGTGCCCGAACGCGCCATCATGGCCCAGACCGGCCACCGGTCGCTTGCCACTCTGCGCAAGTACATCCGCGAGGGATCGCTCTTCCTGGAAAATGCCGCAGCGAAAGTTGGGCTGTAGAGCCGAGTCGAGGTATGGCAACGATTGGGCGGAAAATGGGCCATTTCTATCCCACAGCCGCTGATCTCCGCCTGAAAGGGAAAGCGTCGACCGGGAGTGGCGGCTTCCGGCTCATACTCAATACGCAGTCTCCGAACCTATTGATGTGCTGCTTAAAATATACGCAGGTTCCTGAACGTCCTCCCCTTCGTCCGGAAGCGGGCCCATTAATTGTGGAGCCCGTATTTGTCCATTCGGAATAGGTAAGTTTGCAAGGCGGCCCTTGTAGCCGCCTAAGGCTTGCCGTCGGCTGGTGAATATGAATATTACTACCGGCCTGTTGGAGGCCTTTCTCAAGTGCCGCACCAAATGCTACCTCCAGGCTCATGAGGTCGTCGCGACGGAAAACGTTTATGCGGACTGGGTTCGAACACAGAGCGAGGTTTTCCGCAGTGAAGGGATCAAACGCTTGGTGGCTGGGGTTGCACCCGATAAATTCCTTACGAGCACACACGCCGTGGAAACTGGCAGGTCGGCGAAATGGCAGTTGGCCCCCGATTTCGTCACACGGAGCGGGAACCTGCAATGTTCCTGCCATGCGGTGGAGCGGAATCCACCGGACGGACGAGGCCAACCCGCCCAGTTTACCCCGATTCGGTTCGTGTTTAGGAACAAGTTAACTCGGAACGACAAGCTTCTGCTTGCTTTTGATTCGCTCGTAATATCGAAAGTGTTCAGTCGGGAGGTAGCCCTCGGCAGGATCGTCTACCGTATACTGCGGCAAGTATCCAATTTCAGTCCCCTCTTCATCGGGGAGTCCTCTTTAACGGTATATCGACATTGACGCCGCAACCCCAGACGATGATTTCAGTCCCCTCTTCATCGGGGAGTCCTCTTTAACTCTCACCCCAGCACTCATAGCCGCGTGAGATAATTATTTCAGTCCCCTCTTCATCGGGGAGTCCTCTTTAACCGCAACCGGGCAATGTCAAGCCACCGCGACCAGGCGATTTCAGTCCCCTCTTCATCGGGGAGTCCTCTTTAACTGGATGATCGGGTGTCCCTGGCGGTCTGGATGATCATTTCAGTCCCCTCTTCATCGGGGAGTCCTCTTTAACACCCGCAAGGGTTGCGTCGTGACGGTGTGAGCTTAGATTTCAGTCCCCTCTTCATCGGGGAGTCCTCTTTAACCACCCACCTGCAGGTCCAGCAGAAGTGAATTGGCGCATTTCAGTCCCCTCTTCATCGGGGAGTCCTCTTTAACGGGAAGAAAAAGGAGAAGAAGAGAAGAAAAGGCGAATTTCAGTCCCCTCTTCATCGGGGAGTCCTCTTTAACACAAGTGAAACCAAATCATCATGGATTTGAAGCAATTTCAGTCCCCTCTTCATCGGGGAGTCCTCTTTAACGGCAGGGTCTGGCCTTGCAACTCGCCGGCCTCGGCATTTCAGTCCCCTCTTCATCGGGGAGTCCTCTTTAACACTCTACAACATTTCATTCCTCTACTGCGGCAGCGCATTTCAGTCCCCTCTTCATCGGGGAGTCCTCTTTAACTGCATATGAAAACACACACGAGTCAGAGAGATAGACATTTCAGTCCCCTCTTCATCGGGGAGTCCTCTTTAACTTTCAACATGAGTAAAATCATCGGTATGGCACCCAATTTCAGTCCCCTCTTCATCGGGGAGTCCTCTTTAACAAGTTCCACGCGTGGGAAGGCCAAGGTGGACCTGTATTTCAGTCCCCTCTTCATCGGGGAGTCCTCTTTAACCGCGCGGAAGTATGTGGGCACGCCCTTCCGCCACCAATTTCAGTCCCCTCTTCATCGGGGAGTCCTCTTTAACTTTGAAACCGGCTTGGGCGCTCTGGCTTATAACGATTTCAGTCCCCTCTTCATCGGGGAGTCCTCTTTAACGAGCGCAGGATCTCCGTGGAAGAGACGGGCATGCCATTTCAGTCCCCTCTTCATCGGGGAGTCCTCTTTAACTACTCCCGCTACGGCGGCGGGGGGGCCTGGATATCCATTTCAGTCCCCTCTTCATCGGGGAGTCCTCTTTAACCGTCATGGATCGCCTTGAGCATTATGGAAGCATGTATTTCAGTCCCCTCTTCATCGGGGAGTCCTCTTTAACTCAACGGCTCGCCATACGTTCCCCCTGGGAGATGCATTTCAGTCCCCTCTTCATCGGGGAGTCCTCTTTAACGCCAGGAGTAGATACCTTCGCATTTCAGTCCCCTCTTCATCGGGGAGTCCTCTTTAACATCGGTGCCACACTGGGCGGCCCCTTGAAGGGAATCAATTTCAGTCCCCTCTTCATCGGGGAGTCCTCTTTAACACGGGCCAGGCGGATTAGCTGTGGCCTCGGTGAACCATTTCAGTCCCCTCTTCATCGGGGAGTCCTCTTTAACGAAGCTCCCCGAGCGTGCGTCCCGCCCTATCGACGATTTCAGTCCCCTCTTCATCGGGGAGTCCTCTTTAACGGCGCGATACCGTCCACGATCCGTCGTCGTTTTGGAATTTCAGTCCCCTCTTCATCGGGGAGTCCTCTTTAACAAGAACTCACCGCCTACATGCAGGGTCAAGGCTTCATTTCAGTCCCCTCTTCATCGGGGAGTCCTCTTTAACCCGACCGGGCGAAGTTGATCGGTTCTTCGATGGCTAATTTCAGTCCCCTCTTCATCGGGGAGTCCTCTTTAACATTACCTTACTCCGTACTCCGCTTTTGGCGTCGGCATTTCAGTCCCCTCTTCATCGGGGAGTCCTCTTTAACGGTCGGCCCTACCACAAGTGGGGCTTTTGCGTGAAATGTCAGTCCCCTCTTCATCGGGGAGTCCTCTTTAACGGGAATATGCCGCAGTCGTGTGGATGATAGTTATCATTTCAGTCCCCTCTTCATCGGGGAGTCCTCTTTAACTACTCCCGCTACGGCGGCGGGGGGGCCTGGATATCCATTTCAGTCCCCTCTTCATCGGGGAGTCCTCTTTAACGGGCTTCTGACGCTTTCCACGATTCACAAGGCGAAATTTCAGTCCCCTCTTCATCGGGGAGTCCTCTTTAACAGTGCCGCCAGGTACTGATCGAGTTCGGTCGCCCACATTTCAGTCCCCTCTTCATCGGGGAGTCCTCTTTAACCCAAAAGGGGTTTGCCCCCCAGCACCAAGGCTCGCATTTCAGTCCCCTCTTCATCGGGGAGTCCTCTTTAACGCTCTTGGGTGTTGCGAAACATCTCTTTTCCCTTAATTTCAGTCCCCTCTTCATCGGGGAGTCCTCTTTAACGCGCGTACAACACCTACATCCTGATGGACAAGAAGGATTTCAGTCCCCTCTTCATCGGGGAGTCCTCTTTAACTGACAAACCAGTTTCTATGTTGTTAGTGGGACCCTCATTTCAGTCCCCTCTTCATCGGGGAGTCCTCTTTAACGCTTGATACCCCGGCAGGCTGGTTACATCCTGAATATTTCAGTCCCCTCTTCATCGGGGAGTCCTCTTTAACCCTCGGGGCCGTCCGCTCCCCCTGCGAACGATGCGATTTCAGTCCCCTCTTCATCGGGGAGTCCTCTTTAACCCTGATCGTAGGATATGGGTTCCCGGCGTTTGGCATTTCAGTCCCCTCTTCATCGGGGAGTCCTCTTTAACGAGGATCATTGTCGCCATTTGGACAAATTGCGACTGATTTCAGTCCCCTCTTCATCGGGGAGTCCTCTTTAACCGCGATGCCCTAGGTCATGCGCATTGACCCATGCCATTTCAGTCCCCTCTTCATCGGGGAGTCCTCTTTAACTGACTACAGGAAGTGAAACCAGGGGGGCCGTGCTGATTTCAGTCCCCTCTTCATCGGGGAGTCCTCTTTAACTGACTACAGGAAGTGAAACCAGGGGGGCCGTGCTGATTTCAGTCCCCTCTTCATCGGGGAGTCCTCTTTAACGGTTCCACACCAAATCATCGGGATACTCTTTAACGCTCCCGTGGCGTTTCAAAATAACCCGCCGCTCCTCAGTGGTCACTTCAAAACCGGCCATAGGTGGGCGGGTCAAAACCGGCCAATGGGAGGCCGTCCGGGACTAAGTTGTTTTACCCTGCCTGCTCGCCTTCTGGCAAGCCGATTTTCGTTCGCCAGCTTCGTGGGCCGCACTTCAGCAGATGTCCGTGGTGGAGGAGGCGGTCGAGCATGGCGCTGACCGCCGCCGCATCCCCCAGCAACTTACCCCAGTCTTCCACCGGTCGATTGGAAGTCACCAGCGTACTGGCGCGTTCGTAGCGCCGCATAATGAGTTCGAGCAGTTCTTCGGCGGCGGTCAGGGGCAGCTTGCGCATGCCGAAGTCGTCGATGATGAGCAGCGGGACGGTGGTCAGCGACTCCAGACATTCTTTGCGGGTACCGTCGAGGGTAGCGTCGGCGATCTCTTCGAGCAGGGCGTGGGTTTCGCGGTAGAAGACGCGATACCCCTGTTGGATGACCGCTTGGCCGATGGCTTGGGCCAAGTGGCTTTTGCCGCTGCCGGGCGGACCGAGAAAAAGGGCGTCCTCATGCCGGGCGATAAAAGTACCCGTAGCCAGATCGAAGACCAGGCTGCGATTCATCTTTTTGTTGAAGTTGAAATCGAAGTTGTCGAGGGTCCGGAGCGGGTCGCGGAACTCGGCCTGTTTGCGCCGGCGTTCCAGCATGCGGTCGGCGCGGCGGGTGAGTTCATCGGTGACCAGGCAGGAGATCAGATCCAAGGGAGCCATGGATTCGGCTTGGGCCTGACGCAGACGGGTCTCCAGCACCGCGGCCATGCCTCCGAGGCGTAACTGCCGTAAAGCACGATTGAGTTCGATCAGATTCATTGCGTCTCCTCTCTCGAAGTTAAGTTAAACTTTCTGGTGGCCGGGGCGGAGGATAGGGCAACGCAGGGATGCGACCTGAGCGCCGACCTCGGGGCCGGGATGGAGGGGGCGAGAGGACCTCGCTCCCGCTGTTCCCCGCCATCCTGGCAAGAAAGCGATAAATCCTGGGGGTCTTGGGGGCGAAGCCCCCAGAGGTTCCCTTCCACGACCTTCCTGTGCACCGTTCACCACCTTTCCTAAGACTTGCGATAATGTTTCTCCGTGCCCCGTTTCAGGGGGTTCACGGGGTTGACGATCACCGTAAGGACGGAGGCGGAGAGTAGCGTTGGATCTCGGCGCGTTCACGGCTGCACCTCCGGGGAAGTCGGGGGCGGTGCTTCCGGGACCGCCTCCAAGAGCGACCGCTGTTGTTCCTGTTGCTGCATCCGCTGCTGGATGAGATCGCGGTAGTGCCCCAGTTCGCGGATCAAGGGATCGACCTGCTGTAAGCTCAAGGGGGCTTGCGGACGCCGTTCCAGATAACGGCGCACAAAGCGGTATTCGTGCACCTGCAGTTCGAGGGCGGCGGTGCAGGCTTCCTCGACCGCTGCCAGTCCGAACTTCTTGGCTAAGGCCAGCACGCCCAGAATGCGACGTACCCCCAGTTCTCCTTCCGCACGATGGAGGGCCTGGCAGAGGGCGCCGATGTGAGTGCCGGCGCGTTCCGCCCGCGCCAGCAACTGGAGGGTGCCGAGCGGCGCCCGTTTGGGGTAATCCTCCGGCTTGATGCGATAGCGGCCGCGTTTCTGGCGGACATGCTCGCGCAGCAGTTGACCGGTGCAGGGATCGAGCAGGCGCACGAAGAGGTCGTCCCACTGCACGTTGACCA
>JBEKQO010000109.1:0-21432 GCA_049519635.1 Terriglobia bacterium
AAATGCACCCCTCCTCAGATGAGGAGGGGTGGCGCGCTGAGCGCCGGGGTGGTGCTGAAAAAGGAATTGAGGGGTGGTGTTGGTGGTGATAGACCAACCGAGTTTTTCCGCAGCCTGTTCAGCCCCGCGCTTCCGAACGCGTGGTGAGAAATCCGGCTTACCGGTACGCTTTGACCCTGGGCCACAACTCCGCCAGCGGCTCTTTGATTCCCCGGCACACCATGATGGGGATACCGTCTTCAAACGGCATAACCCACGGCGATGTGAAGGTCGCAGCGCGCTCGCTGGACGCAAACAAATGCTCGCGGGCGCCGCAGTCGCCCGCCACGTCGATAACTACGTTGCCGCTGGCCCCGTGTGTTCCCCAGAGATCATACTGATTATGGCCACTTATCGCCGGAGGTAATCCATATTGAGGTCCGAAGAAATCGATGGCCGCCGCTTCGCCATAGTTTTGTGCGACGATGACCGCCTGCGCGCGGTCAGCAAGCGATAACGACTGGTAAACCTTCGCCACGGTCGCGGCCAGTTCCGGCCAACCGTGCATATCGGCCCAGTCCTGGGGAAGCTCGGCTTGGGGCGCGTGCTCGGTCGCAACCGCTTGGCGTGAGACATGCAGGATCCCGAACAGCCGGTTTTGGTATGTCGCCACCTGCTCTTCCGGCAAGATGGGCATGGCGAAGGGGACGAAAACGAGCCCCAAAACGATCACCGCAACCGCCACAATCGGCCGGAGAACCTTCCGTCGATTCGTCCCGGCTTCGACCGCTACGCCTCCTGCCGCCATGAGATAGGGGTATACATCGGCGGGGTAATAGTGTTTTCCATGCAGCACCATCATGATAATAATCAAGATGATATAAGTGTAACCCAGGAAACGAAAGCGCGCATTCCCCAGCAGCCAGAAGAGGCCGATAATCCACAGCAGAGAGAGAAATACATTGGTGATAAGAAGTTGCTGAAAGAGGTATTGCGCCGGGCTGACGATCAGGTTCTTCCCGTGCGCGGCATTGCGCAGGAATTCCAGGGTGGGGAACCCGTAATACACCTGCCAGAGGAAATTCGGCAATGCAATCAGCCCGCCGACGCCGCAACCCGCCAGGAACCAGCGCGAGTGGAGAATCCTGCGTTCCGGTGTAAGGAGCAAGCCCAGCAGCAAAGCCGCAGCGAAGAACACAACCGTGTACTTGCTCTGAAGGCAGACCCCGACGACAGCGCCTACCGCCAGCCACCCGCGGGGATCGGCGCCTTTGACGAGGCGCAGCGTGTAAAGCGCCGCCAGGGGCCAAAGCCAGAGACCTGCCGTGTCGGTGGAAATCTTCATCCCGAAGTTCATCAGGACGGGAGCGAAAAACACCGCGAGCGCGGCGAGAACCTGGGCAAAGCCTCCGCCCCCCAATTCCGCGGCAAGCAAACACGTAACGTAAACGGCGGCGGCGGCAAAGAACGCGGCGACCGCGCGCAAGAGGACGAACGAGTGGCCGAATATCTGCGATCCGGCGGCAAGCAGCGGCGCCATCGGAGGCTGGTCAACGTAGCCCCATTGCGGGTGCCGCCCACAAATGATGAGGTAGAGTTCATCGCGGAAATATCCATAATGCGGATTACCCGCCAGATGCAACCCAAACGTCGCAGCGGCGGCAATCATCGGAATTCGCAGGCGGTGGCTCGGCAGCGTGTTCATGCGTTACTGCATGTAATAAGCGTGTGGCGGAACGCCCCCATTCTAGCGCAGATTTCTAACCAGAACTGAAGCGCTTTTGGGGGCTACCGGAAGGGCGGGGCTGAAGCCCCGCCGAAATCGCGGCTCCCGCCCTCAATTCGTCCCGCACCCCGCGCAGCTTGCGGCTGCAAGCTGCGCGGGGTGCGGGACTTGGAAATAATCGTGATGGCTTTGCAACGGCGGGGCTAAAGCCCCGCCCTTCCAAGAGCGTCCAACCGTGGTGAGAAGACAAGGTTAGAGAGGAGGTTCTCCCAAGCATGTAAAGGCCGCCCTCCCCAAAACATATTGAAAACTTCCGGCTGGCGGCGCAAGATTCGGCACTACTTGCCGCTCTTCAAATCTCTCACCGCAGGAAGCTTTGAGGAGTTCCATCCGCCGCCCAGCGCTTCAATCAGAAGAACGCTGGAGCTCATGCGGCGCGTCAGAATATTCAGGGCTTGCACCTGGTCTTGCAAAAGGATGGCTTGCTCGGTGATGACGGTGAGGTAATTGACGGTGCCGGCTTTGTACTGATAAGTGGAAATATCCAGCGAATTTTGGGCAGCTTGCACGGCCGCGTCTTCGGCCTTCGCTTCATTCTCAAGGACGCGCAGTGCGGCCAGATTATCCTCGACTTGCTGGAAGGCGGTGAGGACGGTTTGGCGATAATTCGCCACCGTGGCGTCATAGGCTGCTACTGATTGGTTCAACGTCGCGCGGCGCTTGCCGGCATCAAAGATGGTCTCCGCCAACCCCGGTCCCACCGACCAGAAACGGCTTGGCCAGGAGATCCACTGTAAGAACGATGTACTTTCAAGTCCTACCGGAGAACTGTTGGTGGTGAGGCCAATGGTGGGGTAAAAGGCCGCTTTGGCAATGCCAATCTGCTCGTTGGCCGCGGCCATCTGCCGTTCGGTTGTGGCAATATCGGGCCGGCGCTCCAGCAGGGTGGAAGGAAGTCCCACCGGCACGGGTGGCGGTGTAATCTTGATGGAACCGTAAGAGATGGAAACCTCCGCAGGGGCCTTGCCCGCGAGGACGGCAATGGCGTGCTCGTACTGTGCGCGCGCCACGTCATAATCAATCAACTGGGCCCGCGCGGTTTCCAGTTGGGTCTGCGCCTGAGCAACGTCTGAGCCCGACGCCACACCACCATTAAATCTGTCTTGTGTGAGCTTCAAGTAATCCTGATAGGATTTCACGGTGGTATTGAGCAACTGCTTTTCGCCATCCGTGCCGCGCAGCTCAAAGTAATCTTGCGCAAGCTCCGCCTGGTACGACAGCCGCGCGTTCTCCAACTCGGCGTCACTGACTTGCGCGGCCTCCGCGCTGGCCTGAATGCTGCGCCGGATACTTCCCCACGTATCGGCTTCCCAGGACACATCCACCGGCAGGTCGTAAGTGGTTTGTCGCCCCGCACTAAATGCCACATTAGATGACGATCGCGAGTTCACAATGGTAGGAGTGACGGAAACGGTGGGGTACAGGTTCGAGCGCGCGATCTTGACGGCGAACTTAGCCTCGCGGAATTGCGCCTCAGTCTCAATGACGTTCTGATTGGAGATACTCACCTGTTCTTCCAGCGCATTGAGTTCCGCGTCGCCATACATTTCCCACCATTTTCCGCGGGCGAGGGCGTCGTTGGGCTGCGCGGGCGCCCACTCCGATGCCTGGGGAGAGTTTGCGGGCGGGAGTTCCTTGTAAGCCGGTGGCGCGGGGGCGGGCGGGCGGTGGTAATTGGGGCCCACCATGCAAGAAGGAAGCAGTAAGCAGAAGGCAGTAAGCAGGAGGCCAACGAGAAAGTGAAAAGGCAAAGGGCAAAAGGCAAAACTCAAAAGGGCGAGCATCCTGGGTTTTGACTTTTGCATTTTGCCCTTTGCCTTTTCACTTCGCGCTTCCCACCTGTCCATCTACCTACTCCTTTCTGCCGACTGCCTACCGCTTACTGCTTTCCGCCTTCTGTGTACTGCTTTCTGAAGGCTAGACCTCGGGGGCCAAGGGCATGATCCCCTCCGGACTTGTTCCCCGAACCCGATGGCGCCAGTTTTGCAACCGGTCAAAATAGAGGTACACCACGGGAGTTGTGTACAGCGTCAACAACTGGCTGACGGCCAGGCCGCCGATGATGGCGATTCCCAGGGGGCGGCGAAATTCCGATCCGGTGCCCGTGCCAAGGGCGAGCGGCACAGCGCCCAGCATCGCCGCCATGGTGGTCATCAGAATGGGGCGGAAGCGCAGCAAGCACGCTTCATAGATCGAGTCCCGGGAGGTCTTGCCCTCGTTGCGCTCGGCGGCCAGAGCAAAGTCAATCATCAGGATGGCGTTCTTTTTCACAATTCCGATCAGCAGAATGATTCCGATGATGGCGATCACCGTGAGGTCCGTATGCGTGAGCATCAGCGCCAGCAGTGCGCCCACGCCTGCCGACGGCAATGTGGAGATGATCGTAATGGGATGAACGTAACTTTCATAGAGGATGCCGAGCACCAGGTAAACCGAAATGAGCGCGGCAGCGATCAGCAGAGGCTGGCTGCCGAGAGAATCCTGATAGGCTTGTGCGGTTCCCGCGAAACCAGTACGAATGGTCGAGGGCAACCCAATTTTGCTGGCCCGGTCGGTGATGGCGTCCGCGGCATCTCCCAGCGCGATTCCCGGTTGGAGATTGAACGAGATGGTGACCGAAGGTGAGAGGCTCTGATGGTTCACCGCCAGCGGCGCGGTAATGGGGGCATATTGGGTGAAGGCATTCAGGGGAACTTCCTGCCCCGCCGGCGAGTTCACGTAGACCTGGCGAAGGAACAGCGGATTCTGCCAGAATTCGGGCGCCACCTCCATGATGACGTGATACTGATTGAGCGGCGTGTACATGGTCGAGACCTGGCTCTCCCCGAAGGCATCGTACAGGTTGTTGTCAATCAGTTTCGGCGAAATCCCAAAGCGCGCCGCGGTGGCGCGATCATACTGCACGAACGCCTGGAGACCTTGATCCTGCTGATCCGTGTTCACGTCCGCGATCAGCGGGATGGTCCGCAACTCCCGCAACATGCGGGGGCCGTAGGTTTGCAAATCCTTAAGATTGTCTCCGCGCATGGTGTATTGATACTGGGAGGCGCCGAAGCGGCCGCCCACGCGCACGTCTTGCGAGGCTTGCATATAGAGCGTGGCGCCCGGCACCCTGGCGAGCTGGGGCCGCAGCCGCGCAATGACCGCGTCGGCGTTGATTCTTCGCACCGCGGGATTCTTGAGCGAGATGAACATCTGCGCGGTGTTCATGGCACCCCCGCGGGGGCCGCCTCCGCCGGTGAATCCGTTGCAGGCATCCACCGCCGGGTCGGCAACTACGATGTCAACCATCCGCCGCAAAATACCGTCCATGGCTTGAAACGAGGTGTCCTGGTCAGCCTGAATCGACCCCATAAGGCGTCCGTTATCCTGCTGGGGAAAGAACCCCTTGGAAACGTGAATGTAGAGGTATACGTTCAGCGCAATAGTCGCCAACAATACGGTCAGGGTAATGGCGGGGAAGCGCAGCACGGTAGCCAAGGTCCTCCCATAAGCATTCACCACCCAGTTGAAGGCGCGTTCGGAAGTCCGATACATCCGGCCATGGGATTCGTGCTCCCGCAACAAGTGCGCGCACATGCAGGGCGTCACGGTGAGTGAGACCACCAGGGAAACACCGATGGCCACGGAGAGGGTCACGGCAAACTCGCGAAACAGCCGGCCCACTATTCCCCCCATCAGCAGCAAGGGGATAAACACCGCCACCAACGAAATGCTGATGCTCAGCACGGTGAAGCCAATCTCCCGGGCCCCCTTTAACGCCGCCTGGAACGGCGCCATCCCTTTTTCCAAATAGCGCGTGATGTTTTCAATCACCACAATCGCATCGTCAACCACAAAGCCGGTGGAGATGCATAGCGCCATCAGGGAAAGATTGTCGAGGCTGTAGCCCAGGAGGTACATGACCCCAAAGGTCCCCACCAGTGACACCGGAACAGCCACACTGGGGATAAAGGTAGTCCGCGCGTTGCGCAGAAAAACGAAAACCACGACGATGACTAATAACACGGAGATGATGAGGGTCCGCTCCGTATCGTGAACGGAGGCGCGGATAGTCAGGGTCTGATCCATGACCACGCGCATATTGATGGAGGGGGGAATATCGGCTTTGAGCTGGGGCAGCATGGCCCGGACGCGGTCCACGGTGTCGATGATATTGGCGCCGGGCTGGCGGAAGATGATGACCAATACACAGGGCTTGCCGTTGGTGTAGCCTGAAGCGCGAAGTGTTTCCGGTGCGTCAACCACTTCGGCGACATCCGAGAGGCGCACGGGGGAGCCCTGCCGGTAAGCCACGATCAGAGGGCTATATTCACTGGCGTGGAGCAGTTGATCATTGGCGCCCACCTCCCACATACGGAAACCGTCGGAAAAGTGCCCCTTCGGAACGTTGGCATTGGCATTGCTCAATACGCCCCGCACCTGCTCCAGGCCGATACCATATTTGTTGAGCAAATTCGGATTTAGTTCCACCCGAACCCCCGGCAAAGCGCCCCCCCCCGCGAATGCCTGGCCTACCCCACTGACCTGCGAAAGCTTCTGCGCCAGAATGGAAGAAGCATAATCGTACATCTTGCTCTTCGACATTACGTTGGAGGTAAGCGAGAGGATTAAGATGGGAGAATCGGCCGGGTTTACTTTCCGGTACGTGGGGTTGCTGGGCAGGTTGGTAGGCAAATAACCGCGGGCCGCGTTGATGGCGGCTTGGACGTCGCGCGCCGCCGCGTCGATGTTCCGGTTCAGGTCAAATTGCAGGATGACGTTGGAGGACCCGAGGTTACTTGCTGAGGTCATCTCGGTGACCGCCGCAATGCGCCCAAACTGGCGCTCCAGCGGGGTTGCAACCGACGAGGCCATGATCTCGGGGCTGCCGCCCGGCAATGATGCCGACACCGATACGGTAGGGAAATCCACCTGGGGCAGTGGCGACACCGGCAGCAGGCGGAAAGCCACCGCGCCGGCCAGGAAAACGGCGACGACCAGGAGCGTCGTGGCAATCGGCCTGCGGATAAATGGCTCGGAAATGTTCATAGCTTACTCCGCCGGGACCGGCTCAGCACCCGGCCTGCTACGATGCCCCCGGGAAAAACGTGTGGCCAAGCGATCAAACCAGAGGTAAATGACCGGAGTCGTGTAAAGGGTCAGTAATTGGCTCAAGAGGAGACCACCGACCATGGCGATCCCCAAAGGCCGGCGCAGTTCCGAACCCATGCCGGTTCCCAGCGCCAGGGGCACGCCGGCCAGTAATGCCGCCATCGTCGTCATCATGATGGGGCGGAAGCGCAGCAAACAAGCTTGATAAATGGCATTCACCGGGGTCATCCCTTCCTTGCGCTCCGCTTCCAAGGCAAAATCGATCATCATGATGCCGTTCTTCTTCACAATGCCGATGAGCAAAACCAAACCAATCAGCGCAATGACGCTGAAATCAACCCGGCAGATCATGAGTGACAACAGGGCGCCCACCCCCGCGGAAGGCAGTGTGGACAGAATGGTAATGGGGTGGATGTAGCTTTCATACAAGACGCCCAGAACGATGTAGACCGTAACGAGGGCCGCCAGGATCAGCACGGGCTCGTTGGAGAGCGAGGATAGGAAGGAGGCCGCCGTGCCCTGAAATGCCCCCTGAATACTGGCCGGCATATCGACCTCGGTCTTTACTTTGTTCACAGCTTTCACCGCATCTCCCAGGGAAGCGCCGGGCGCCAGGTTGAAAGAAAGAGTGACCACGGGGAACTGGCCCTGGTGATTCACGGTAATGGGAGCGTTCGTCTCCTCGATGTGCGTGAAGGCCGACAGCGGCACTTGGCCGCCGTTGGGGAATTGTGTAGTGGACTTAATCTGTCCCCCCCCGAAGGCATTATCCGAAGCGATCGTGGGGGTGAGGGAAGCCGAGGAGGTGGAATTCGAGAGGCTGGTGCTGGCAGCAGTCAGGGAGCTGGTGGGGCCGTACAACTGGGCGGAGGACGACCCGCCCGATACCAATCCTGTCGAACCGGTGGCGGTGCTGGCCGCGTTGGTGCGAATGAAGAGGTCGCGGAGGTCCAAGGGATTCCTCTGAAAATCGTGCTTCACTTCCAACACCACATGGTACTGGTTCAATTGGGTAAAGATGGTAGAAACTTCCCGCTGGCCGTAGGCGTCATAGAGCGTCTGATCGATAGTGGAGGGAGTGATACCGAGGCGGTAAGCCGTGCTGCGGTCGAACACCAGCTTGGCGCGCAGTCCGCCCTGCTGCTGGTCGCTTGCCACGTCCCGCAACTCAGGAACCTCTTGCAGTCTTTTGACCATGCGGGGGGCGTAAGTATCCAACTCGTCGATGTTGGGATCTTCCAAAGTGTATTGGAACTGCGTGCGGCTGACCCGGTCCTCTACGCTAATATCCTGCACCGGCTGCATATACAGGGTGATTCCCGGGACGCGGGCCAATTCCGGTTGCAGGCGGCGGATGACATCGCTGGCACTTATCTTGCGCTCGTCGAGCGGTTTCAGGTTAATCAGAATGCGCCCACTGTTCAGCGTGGCATTGGTTCCATCGATGCCGATAAACGAGGACAGGCTGGCAATAGCGGGATCCTGCAAAATGATTCTTCCCAGCGCTTGCTGCTCATTGGACATTTCCTGGAAAGACACCGTTTGCGCGGCTTCGGAAATGCCTTGGATAACCCCGGTATCCTGAATCGGGAAGAACCCCTTGGGAATATAAATATAGAGCAGAATCGTGAGGATAAGCGTTCCGGCCGCGATCACCAGAGTCACAGTTTGATGGCGCAGGACCACCTGGAGCGTCCGGTCATAGAAGGAAATGATGGCCTTCCAACCACGCTCGGTAACGCGATAGAACCGGGTCTGATCGGCCTCGGGGGAATGTTTGAGCAGCTTCGAGCACATCATGGGCGTGAGCGTCAACGACACGACGGCGGAAACCAGGATGGTGACCGCCAGGGTGACGGCAAACTCGCGGAAAAGCCGCCCGACAATGTCGCCCATGAATAGGAGCGGAATCAGCACGGCGATCAAGGAGATGGTGAGCGAAACAATAGTGAAGCCAATCTGCGCGGACCCTTTTAGCGCCGCCTCCAGCGGCGGTTCGCCTTCTTCGATGTAACGCGTGATGTTCTCGATCATCACAATGGCGTCATCCACGACGAACCCAGTGGAAATAGTCAGGGCCATCAAGCTCAAGTTGTTAAGGCTGTAACCCAGCAGATACATCACGCCAAAAGTACCAACCAGGGAAAGCGGAACGGCAACGCTGGGAATGACGGTGGCCGCCAAGTTGCGTAAGAAGAGGAAAATGACCATCACCACCAGAGCCACCGTGAGCAATAATTCAAACTCCACGTCTTCAACGGAAGCGCGAATGGTGGTGGTGCGGTCGGTCAGAATAGTGACCTGGACGGCGGATGGTAGTGAATTCTTGAGTTGGTCCAAAAGGGCCTTGATGCGATCCACCACCGCGATGACGTTCGCACCCGGCTGGCGCTGAATATTGACGATCACAGAGGGAACGTCGTTCATCCAGGCCGCTTGGCGGATGTTTTCCACGTCGTCAGAGACCGTGGCCACATCGGTCATCTTTACCGGAGAGCCATTTCGGTAGGCAACAACCAGTGGCGCATAGTCTGCGCCCGAGAGTAATTGGTCATTGGCGCCAATCTGATAGGACTGGTGAGGGCTGTCAAAGTTGCCCTTCGCCTGGTTAACATTGGCGGCCACGATGACGTTGCGTAAATCTTCCAGGTTGAGGCCGTAAGAGGCCAGCAAGGTTGGATTGGCCCGAATCCGCACGGCGGGTTTCTGCCCGCCGCTAATGCTTACCAAGCCCACTCCGGGCAACTGGGAAATCTTCGGCGCCAGGCGCGTGTCCGCAAGATCCTCGACTTTCGACAAAGGCAGCGTCTGGGAAGCAAGCGCCAGGGTTAGCACCGGGGCATCGGCCGGATTGCTTTTGCTGTATATCGGTGGGGTGGGAAGGTCGGGAGGCAGGTAAGTACCCGCCGCATTGATGGACTGCTGCACTTCCTGCTCAGCCACGTCGATATTTAAACTGAGGTTGAACTGTAAGGTGATGATGGAACTGCCGTCGGAACTGGTCGAGGTCATCTGCTGGAGCCCCGGCACTTGGCCGAACTGTCGCTCCAGAGGAGCCGTGACCGACGAAGCCATCACATCGGGGCTGGCTCCCGGATAAAAAGTGATGATCTGGATGGTAGGATAGTCCACCTCCGGCAGCGCTGAGACCGGCAACTGCTTGTAAGCCACCGCGCCCGCCAGAAGAATTGCGGCCATTAGCAACGACGTTGCGATCGGCCGGAGAATAAAGATCCGTGACGGGCTCATGAACTCCCTCGCGAACCCCTCTCGCCGAACTTTTGCGCTTTGACCTTACTCCCTTCTTGCAGCTTGTCGACGCCCGTCATCACTACCTGATCGCCGGCTGCCAAGCCGGAGGTGACTTCCGAATCCTCCCCTTCGGTGGTACCAAGCGTAATATTCCGTACTGTGACCGTAGAATCAGGCTTATCACGTGTGCCTGGGACCACCAGGTAAACGTAAGTTACCTGCGAGTTCCGTTGCACGGCCGCCGTAGGGATTAAGGTGACGCCCTGCTTTTCTTCCACCAATAATCGCGCGTTGACAAATTGGTTGGGGAACAGGTTCCCGTCCCGGTTATCGAAGTTCGCGCGCAGTTTGACGGTGCCGGTGGTGGGATCGATCTGATTATCCATTGTTGACATGAACCCTTGGCCAATCTTTGTCTTCATTTCCCGGTCGAAGGCATCCACCTTTAGCTGCGCTCCCGCGTGCACCCTTCCCAGGACGGCGGGAAGCTGGTCTTCGGGAAGCGTGAAAATTACACTGATGGGGTCAACCTGGGTGATGACGACTAATCCCGTAGCGTCGTTCGCGGTAACATAATTTCCCGGATCGACAAGCCGAAGGCCCACGCGGCCTGTAATCGGGGCGGTGATATGGCAATAGATAAGATCAAGCTTGGCGTTGTCAATTTGCGCTTGATCCGTTTGGATAACTCCCTCGTCCGACTTGACCAAAGCATCCTGCGTCGCCAGTTGCTGTTCGGGAACGGCTTTTAGGGGGCTCAGGACCCGATAGCGCCCCAAATCCACCTTGGCGTTCTCCAGGTTGGCTTGATCCCTGGCTAATCCCGCATCGGCCTGCTCCAGCATGACTTGATAGGGCCGTGGATCAATTTGGGCGAGCTGATCGCCTTTTTGAACGATCTGGCCTTCCTTATATAATACCTGCATCAGGTATCCGGAGATTTGGCTCTTGACGGTTACCGTATAAATGGGGGTCACCGCGCCCAGACCCGTAAAATAGACGCCGATGTCACCCTTGCGCACGGAGGCGGCGACCACGGGAATCGCCCCCGCGCCTCGTCCGGCCCTGCCGCCCGGCGCTAAGGCAGAGTCACTGGCAGCCTTGGCCGAACTTGCACGAGAGCGGAAATAATAGACGCCCAGTCCCACCAAAACCAGAATCACCAGCCACAGCCATCCGTACCTCTTGCGCTTTCCGGGAGGGGGGACCTCTGACATCTGAAAGCCCGGCATGGCTTCTTGCACGTCATGCCGGTCTAGCGTGTTGGGTTGTTCCAGATTCATAATCGCTTAGCCTCTGCTGATGCTGAGGAAAACACACGACACTTCGCCCCATGTAAGCTTTCGCAGGACAGGGCTTCTGCTGCTGCCGATAGCACCTCGCCGCCCGCTCAACTCGAGGGCGGCAGACCTTTTATGCCGTCGTAAGAGGTATGCTTTGGGGTGGCTGACTACAAGTCTTCCCTCGCCGCGCGGCGCTTACCACCATTCCTGTTTCTTACCCCGCGAACTCCCATATTCCGGCTTACAAATTTAACACTTTGATTCGACGATGGAGAAACGCTGCTGGTTACGTCTTTCGAGCCCCACGCGGCATCATTTTACAACCTGCGGAGCTCCTACATTTAGACTCAACTCTCCCCGCATTTCGTTGCCCCATGGAAAGGCCAAATACAAGGCGGCCTCCTGGCACGTTGCAGGAAAAGCTGTGCTTACGGCAGGGTGGTCCCGGTTGAATCGGGACGCCGCATTGCGGGCGGGTGAACCTAAGGCTGGCAGCCGTATAAAATCGCCGCCCCCCTCGCCCTGCATGGGTCTTTCAGCCCCCTGCTGAGGAGCTGTCCCCGCCGTCAGGATACCATAAGTGTCAATTCCAGAATACCTTGCCAAGGAGGACTCCGTAGGTACCCCGGTGGCGGTTGGTGGAAGCGCGCGGGCTCACAGCTTCCCCAAGTGGAAGAGGATTCCTGCCGTATACACAATATTGTTGGCGCGCCCGGAGACTGGATAGTTCGCATAACTATACGTATTCGGCAGGCCGAAAGCGGGCGAACTGGTAACGTGATCGCGTACATCAATGCGGAACGTGAGGCGCTTTGTGAGTTTGCGGTCGAGGCCGACTCCCAGGTTTATGCCGAGCTTATCATTGTGGTTGATTTGCGCCGTGCTGTCCGCGGCAAATCCTTTGGTGAGGGCAGTGGTCATAGCCGTGGGCGTGGGGCTGAACCGGTCGTACTCCACCCCCCCCTCCGCATAAGGCCGCAGGCCCATGTAGGAGAAAGGCGCGTGGACTACGGCGCTTATGCTGCCGATGTAATCGCGGATCGGGTACTCCTGCTCGGCCACCGGGGACGTATTGGTATTGCTTACTACCAGATTGTTCGGTCCAGACGTAAACGCCGTCTCCAGGGTGATGAGCTTCCCGAAAGGCACCGCGACGCCCAAGGTATACTTTGTCCCCAAGTCAAAGCGCGAATGAAACAGGTTGCCGGCGGAATCAAAATTCTCTGCATCAACAAGGGTCGATGCCCCTCCCAGCGCAAAGACGTCAAGCTGCATATCCTTCGTGAGGTCTCGGGCTTGTGCCCCCCCTGCAATCGACAACAAAACCGCCAGCGCCATAAACCCGAGCACTGTCTTCTTGATCATGATCGAATGGACCTCCTGGGCATCTTAAATTGAGTTTATCCCCACGACTCTGGGTGGGCGCCGGTTCACAGGTTGCGGAAAAACCCTTCCACGCTCGCGCCCTGAGCCCCTCGCTGCCATCCGGAACGTAGCGAAGGATCTCGCTCTTCCACCGCAGGATAATCTTCGCGAAAGATCTCGTCCTGGGTTTCTTATGGACAATGCAAGATTCTTCCTCGTCTCCGACCTCTCCCGAATGACAGTTCCAATGAGTTTTCCCGTTGCCTGCTTTGCCCCGCCGTTGCAAGGCCTTGCTGAACAGGTCCTCACCAGGCGGAGGGAGCCGCAATTTCGCCGGAGTCCCCGATAGCCTGCATCGGGACTTGTTCCGCCCCGCCCTTCCCCCAGCCGACCTTTCCTACTGGGACAACGATTCGGGCTCCAGGGTGCTGCCCATGCGGGTTTCTGCTTCCAGCATACGCACGCAGGCTTAACCTGAAGAATTACGTTCACCCAAGCATCCCCCCGCAGCCGGCAGGATGGATCGGATAAATGCTTCGATGCCAGCCGCGTTCGGGCAGTTGGTTTAGCCACTGCAAGGGATTAACCCGCATTTCTCAGTCGACTACCAAGAAATCGGCAATAGGGGTGGAGGAATCCGCCTCCCAGCCCCCAATCCTTTTCTGTCGTCACACCCGCAGGAAGATTTTCTGCCGATAGAGAAAATACAGAAACAGCCAGCCGGTGAAAATCACGCTGACGCTCCAAACCAGGGGTTGGAGATGGCCAAAGACGGGCATGAGGCCGTGCAGAAAGACCTTGGTGATGATGCCAAAATCAAAGAACCGGTCGACCATGTAGATGGTGATGGAGTTCATACCGATCACTTTGAAGTAGAACGACCAGCGCTGGTAGCCCTTCACGTCGATAATCCAATAAAAGAGCGCGAGCAGCAGCAGGCTCCAGCCGCCCGCCCAAAGCACAAAGGTGCTCGACCAGATATTTTTAATGATGGGAAAGTTGAAGCTCCACACCCAGCCTACGAACAGGCACGCGACGCCTGCCGCTGCCAGCCCTAACGCCTTACGATTCGGTGTGAATTTGCCGGAACGCAGCCAGTGTCCCGCCAGCACGCCGAGCAGGCAGGTGGAAATGGCCGGCAAGTTTGAGATCAGGCCTTCATTGTCGCCGCCAGGGTAACAACAGAATTTAAGGGGTATGATGAGGTGGTCAATGTAACCTGCCAGGTTATGTTCCGGGGTAAGCACGGCAGTTCCGATGCCGGGGACAGGGACCAATTTTATGATCAGCCAGTAGACGATAAGAATGCTCCCCGCCACAATCGCCTGGCCGCGAATGCTGGTGTTCATCATCACCAGCGCAGCAAAAAAGTAGCAAATGGCAATGCGTTGCAGGACGCCGGGTATGCGCAGTTGGTGAATGTTAAAGTCGAGCAGTCCGTTGTAGATCAAGCCAAACAGGAAGAGCGTCAGGAAGCGCTGGACGACGTGGCGGTAAAGTTGCCCGCGATTCGCTCCTTTCTCCATTCGCCTGGTGAGCGAAAAGGGCAGCACCACGCCCATCATGAATACGAAGAGCGCAAAAATCAGATCATAGAAACGGAAGCCCTGCCACGCCACGTGCTCGAATTGCGTATCGAGCGCCCGGGTCGCCGCGCCGGGCCACACCTGGTAAATCGCGTGGATGATTCTTTCTCCTCCCGCGATCCAAAACATGTCGAATCCGCGCAGCGCATCGATGGAAGCAACGCGCTTTTGAACGAACGTCTGTGGTTGAGCATCATTACCCATCAAAAGGCCTCCACGTCTAAATTGGGTGCTGAACCGGAAAAAACAATAAGTGACAGCGGGACATTATCCACGATTCAATGGCGGAGGGGAAGCAAAAGCATGTAAACCCTGCGGTCCGTAGGGCCGGCATCGGCGGTTTCTGGAGTTCAAGGCGCCCCATCGGAGCAGGTGGAGCAGACCTGTTGGGCAGGTCCGCCGCTGGGCCTGCTGCCTGCTGCCTCCTCAGGGAGCTTGGAAATGGAGCGGGTCTCGCAGGTTCTGAATCTCCCGGTAATAATAGAGCGCCGTAGGCCTTTTCCCTTTGAAGCGCAGCTTCCTTAGAAATTCAATCTCTTCCGCGGAGGCATCGCGGCTAAGGGATGCACTCTGGAGAAAATCTGTGAGTCCTGGCTCTTCCTTGTCCGTGGTCTCCGGCTCCTTTTCCACGTACTCGAATTTCTTGGGGCGTCCAGGGGCCACGCGGTGGTTCAGGATGATGTCCATACCAAAAGTCGTTAGGTCGATGTCCCACGATTGAATAAGCGGGTGCAAAAAGGCGACGCAGTTCTGGGGTGACAGGTTAAAGACATCTTCATCGAGAAACTCCAGGATGGTCGCGCGCATTTGTTCGTAGCTTCGATGGCTGAGTCGAGCCACCCGCCGTAACCATTTTTCGTTTTCCAGTTCTTTCTCGGCGACTCCCTTCGCCACCTCCAGAAGTTTCTGGGTTACGAACCGTTCAAGTTCGCCGAAGGGTTGTCGCTCAAAGATTACCTGCGCCTGCTTCTTCTTGTCAGCTTGGCATTTGCCCAGGACTAATTCGCGAACCTCCTTGAACAGGGGTGCGGGCAAGGCCGCCAACTTTCTTTTTATTTCCTCCTGGCGCTGAAGTTCGGCCATGCGCGCCAGTTCGCCTTTCGGGAACCTCAGCAAGGGCTCCAGCTTGTCATAAATATCCGTCCGGGTAGGAGCGGGAGGGGCCTTTCTCCCGGAAAGCAATTGGGAAATGTAAGATTCCGTAACTTGTGCGCCAGTCGCCAGATCCCTTTGTTCGAGGTCTAACTGTTCGAGGCGCTGCCGGAGGGCGAGGGCCAGATCCATGAAGTTTCTCCTGGACTTATACTAATTGTGATTATGCTATTCTTGACAGTGGCAGAATTCGTTTGACAATTCAAGTAAATTCACCTAGAATGGTTAAGAAGTAGAGACCTATTCCCCTCTCCTTCCCAGGTCATCTGAACCGCTTCAGGTTATCTGCAAGCGCCCTTACTTGAGACCCTGGGAGGCCACTGTGACTGCGCCGCTGGCGGTCGGAAAAGCAAAGGACTTGCCAGGTAAGCGGAGATACTGAGGCCAGACGCTTTGGTTGCGCCTGTCCGGCGAAGAGCAAAGAAATGAGGCTTCCCATGTTTCTCAGCACTATGAAGTGGTCGATAGGCATCAACAAGTTTATGTGGGGGATGGGGTTTACCGCTCTCGCTCTGCTCTTCAACCCTCTTTTGGCCGTCCCGTTTACACATAGGCTGTTTCTAGGTTTGGAATGGTTCAGCATCGGGGCATATCTCGTCTCGCTAGGGGCTTTAACGACCAGGCCGCTGCTCTCTATTGCCTCGATTACCGGTCGCACATAAGGAAGCGAATCGCTACGGTCTTCATAGCTTACCCGGGAGGGAACTATGTCTCAACGAAACGGTGACAAGGCCAGGTTCGGACGGCAGCGGTACCGCAAGACTTTACTGCGGAAGCAAATGCGAGAATTGCGGAAGATGTTGACGGACAAAGCGCCAGAGCCAAGCATCGGCGCAGCAAAGTAAGGCGACGCAGGACGGGTCGCGCCGGCGCCGATCGTGCCGCATGGGAACAAGATCCAAAGGGCGAACCGACCCTATAATTAGTCCTAGCTTGCAGGGTCAGCGCTCACGGCTAGCAAGAAAGTGGCAGTATGTATATTCAGTACACCGGCTTCAACGTCGCCATAAATTCTCGAATTTACACCTTTCATGTGCTCGACCCGACCCGGGAACCGCGGGAGTTCACAGTCAGAATTCATTCCGATACGAATCTTTGGGGTGCCTTGAAGCTCCAGGATGGCCCGGGCATCTGCTTTGAGCGATTAGAGCAGGAATTGAGCCGGGAAACCGCGGCTTCGTGCGCACAGCTTGACCTGCACATCAGCCAGCAGGACATCCGCGAGTATCTTGCACGCCACTACCCGCCGGTAAAAACGTTCGGGCACAAGGATCCGCTGGAAGTTTCCGCCGCACCATTCATCGCGCCGGCGATCAGGTACCCGGCAATGGCCGGGCGCCCGCCGACAGCATCCCGAAGTGACCCTCGGAAAGAAGTGGTGGCGGCGATCCTGTTGCACAGAGCAGGGGACGCGATGGCTCTGCTGAAACTGGCACTGGAAGGCCAAGCGATCCAGATCTGTTGGCTGACAACTTTCCAGGAAGCCTTGCCCATGCTGCAAGACGCGAACCCGCCCCACTTGGTTTTTACCGAAGCCAAGCTGCCGGATGGCATCTGGGCGGATGTCGTGAAGCAGGCAATCGGGGCGCGCAAGCCCATGAAGGTCATCGTCGTGTCGCGCTTGGTTGATGTGGACCTCTACGTGGATGCCATGGAAGGAGGCGCGTTTGACTTCATCGTGCCTCCCCTCTCCACCAGCGAACTCACGCACGTGGTGAAGTGCGCCGTGGAGAATGTTCGTGATCTGCGACGGGCGCAACCCGGGACCGCCTAGAGCTGATTTCTCCGCACCGGTTGGAAGGGCAGGCACGAAGTCCCGCCCTTCCGACGGGCCCCCCAGAAGCGTCCAGGCGTCGTGAGAAATCTGGACTAGCCGGCGTTACAATCTGTCCGCCACGAAGATCGACCGGGGCTCGCGAAATTGAACGACAGCACGAATCTCAATCTAACAATCCTCTCGCCCAAAAGGAGGCATTAATGCAATCACTACCGGAAGGCCGTTGCGTAAGGCACTTTCAGTACGGACTGGGTGTGATAACCCATTCGGATGCCGAACGTACCTCCATTGATTTCCATATACATGGACCGAAGAAGTTTGTTACCAAGCTGATGGTGGTTGAGCTTTCCAATGAAGTTCTTCCGCCAAAACCACAGGCCGCCCGACGCCGGAAGAAAGTCACCATCGCCCAGCCTCAGGCCTAAACTGGGTTTCCCACCACGAGTTTGAAAGAGCATGGCTTAACAGGCTGCGGAAAAACCGTACAATGCTGTCATCCTGAGCGCAGCGAAGGATCTCGCTCTGAGCATTTTCAAGGCAATGCGAGATTCTTCGTCGCCGCTGCTCCTCAGAATGACAGCCCTTTTGAGTTTTCCCCCAGCTTGTAAAGCCCCGCCCTTCCGGCAGCCCCCATACGTCCAGGTGCGGTTAGAAGTCCCGCCTAAATCCTCTTCTCCTTCCAACGCCCCCTTCGGAACAAGATAACCATCGCGACGGCAATTGCGGATTCGGAAATGGTTATTGCCCAGTAGACGCCGTTCGAGTGCATGCTGAGGGGGATGGCGAGTGCATAGGCAAGCGGGATTTCAAATACGATGAAGCCAAAGAAATTTACGATCGTGGGCGTCAGTGTGTCCCCTGCCC
This sequence comes from Terriglobia bacterium, assembly GCA_049519635.1. GTDB lineage: Bacteria > Acidobacteriota > Terriglobia > UBA7540 > UBA7540 > Bog-366. Next base: position 18,139 of record JBEKQO010000109.1, read on the forward strand.
CATTGAAAGCTTGCATCATCACCATCTCGTAGGCATAGCCAATGTTGCCGATGCTCACGATGCGCAGGCAGGCGGCACCGAGCGAAACAATCTCCGGGTCGTGAGTAAAGAGGCGGACCACGGGGCCGGGGAACAATACGAAGATTGCGCCCACGGCGCCCATCACCAGCGCGTTATAGATACCGGTCTTCCACACGGATTGCTCCGCGCGCTCCGGTTGCCGGGCGCCAAGATTCTGGCCCACCAGAGTGGCTGCGGCGCCGCTCAATCCCCACGAAGGCAGTATGAAGAAGATGATGATCCGGATGGCGATGGTGTACCCGGCCAGGGCGGCATTCCCAAACACGCTGACGATCCGCATTAAGCTGATCCAGGCGATATGCGTCACCAGCATCTGGGCGATGCCCGTCAGCGACACACGAAGCAGCCGCACCATAACTTCTGACTGAATACGCACGTGTCGCGCCAGAATGCGGATATGTTCGCCGCCGCGGAACAGCCGATAGAATTGGTACAACACGCCAATGCTGCGGCCGGTGAAGGTGGCCACGGCAGCGCCCGTCACACCCAGGCGCGGGAACGGCCCGAGCCCAAAGATCAAGCAGGGGTCGAGAAGCAGATTGATGGAATTGGAGAGTACGAGAACGCGCATGGCAATGGCGGCGTCCCCCGCTCCGCGAAAAACCGCGTTGTTCAGAATAAGCAGCAACACGACGGTGCAACCGCCCAGGGCGATCCGCGCATAGCTGGCGCCTACGGCAAGCACGGTCGGAGACGCACCCATCAGGTGCAGCAGGTGGGGGGCGAGATAGAGGCACGGCGCACCGATCAAAAGTCCGGCAAGCAATCCCAAGGTGATGGCCTGCACGCCCGCCACAGCGGCTCCTTCGTGATCCTTTTCGCCGATGCGCCGCGCCACCATCGCCGTGGCTGACAGCCCCAGGCCCATTCCCACCGCATACACCACGGTGAGCATCGCCTCATTCAATCCCACCGTCGCCACTGACTCTGCCCCCAGGCGCGCCACCCAGAAGACGTCCACGATGGCAAAAAGAGATTCCATCAACATCTCGAGAACCATGGGCACGGCAAGAAGAAAAATCGCCCGCGTCAAGCTGCCCGTAGTGTAGTCCTGGTGCGAACCCCGCAGCGCTTCGCGCACCGATGCCCGGAAAGAGGACGACTGGCGATTTGTGACGTCAGTGGCCATGAACACCTGGCAATAAGGTTGGCTACAAGTTTCGGCCCGGACCGGGGCGGTGTGAATTCAGAGTGTCACGAATTGGGAACTACCGCGGCATGTTCTTCATAATGCTGTTACCTTACGACAAGCTTGGACCGTGCGCAAGCGGAATCGCCAAAGGGCCAACCTGGATTAACCCGGCACTTGGGCGGGGCCGGGAATATTGGATTGGAAATGAGCGCGTAGCACATCAGAGTGAGGCGCAGTTTGCCTTACTCTGCGGTTCTTAGCTCGATAACCTCAACCCGCGTATTGACACCCAAGAACAAAAGCCGCGGAGTAATCCGGCTGGGGGCCGGACAACTCCGCGCCACCCACTCCCGCCTGCTGCCTTCTCAACCCGTGTACACGCACTGGCGAGCTTCATCGGCGTAGGCACGGATTAGGCGCGGGTCGGCGTCGAAGAAGTGGTCAGAGGGGGAGAGAATAAAGCCGCCTCCTTCACCCGCGGCATCAAAGCATGCTCGCACGGCGGCGCGCGTTGTCTCCGGCGTGCAATCGATCAAGGAATGAAATTGGTCAAAGCCACCGATAAAGCAGACGCGCTCGCCAATGCGCCGCTTGGCCTCCGCCAGGATGACATCGCCGCCCATGGCAGGGGGAGTAAAGGTCTCCATGGCGTCCGGTTTCATGCCGGCAACTTTCTCCAGAATCGGCATCATGCCGCCGCAGGTGTGGTAGACAATCCGCTGGCCGGCCTGGTGAGCGAGAGTAATCAGTTCCGAATCGTAGGGCGCCACGAATTCCTCAAAAAGTTTCGGGGAAATGACCGTGGAGGAAGCCGAGCCGCCGCCCAACTCCACCAGATCGATCTTCGCGCCCGCCATGGATTGGATATAGACCTTCTTGCGCCGGTGCAGGATGCGCAGGAAATCGTGGACCCACGCGGGGTCGTCGTAGGTGGCGAGGATGAGCTGCTCGGTGGGATACAGGCAGCAAGCGTCCTGCCAGGTGCCCGGTTGCCCGTACACGTCGAAACACGGAATGTGACTGCGCACCAAGCCACGCTCACCGTATTCCTCGGCGGCGCGATTAACCGCCTCCACGTCGCAACACGGGGAGGTGGCGAATTCCCCCAGCAAGTCAATATCGCGCTTGTTTTTGATGGGATATTCGCTGACCCATGTGGTCTGATCGTTCGATTGGGTCACCATGGTGAGCGTGCCCTTGGGTGTCACAAAACGATAGCGCCGGGTCTTATAGTTTTCGTCCGGAATGTCCTCCCACTCCGTCCGCCACAGGCGGGACCAGATGCGGCGCGCTTCCAGAAATCCGGGCTCACCTTGCAAGGGATCGAAGTAATCTCCAGTACCGGGAGCGGGCTTGTGCAGCACGATCCAGGTAATCGGGTCCAGACCGTAGCGATCGAAGAATTCCTGGCTGGATATTCCCCCCTCATACTTGTCGAGATAATATTGCATAAGGTGATGCGTGGTCACAGGCAGACGGTCGGCTTTGCGCCGTTCGAGTGCAGCGAGCATTCGTTGTTTAGGGGTCATGGTATCCGTTTACACCTTCACCGGCTTTGATTCGAGGAGGGGCGCTCCGAAGACACGCAGTATAGCACGATGTTGATTGAGCTCGCGGCATCACCCTGTCCGGGGAATCAGACCGAGCCCATAGTCGTGCGGGGGTTGGGGGGATTTCTAACCCAATGCCCATCGTTCGACGACAACGTCTCGGGCTAGCGAGAGATTCCGCTTGGTGTTGAAAAGACTTTGGTAGGAGAGGCGAAATGCAGCGGGCTTAGCGTGGCTAGCGTAATTCGGGCAAAGCAGCCGGAACCTTGATTCGGGATATTACCATGAGCGCTTACGCGCGGGTCGACGTGACTCGCGGTAAATGTCGAGCTCCTGGTCTGACAGTATGGTGCGGCGGGGCAGAGGATTTTCGGCGGTCTCGAGATCAAGGGCCTTTTGCAGCTTTTGGTAGCAGAGGGCGGCCGCCTCCTGAAAGGGCAATTGTTTTTCGGCAAAGGCGCGGTTGGAGATGCTGAAGATAAACTCGCGGTCTTCTGCCTGTTTGTCGATTACCCGGTAGGTGTAGTCCCG
>JBEKQO010000110.1:0-22023 GCA_049519635.1 Terriglobia bacterium
ACAAAGGAAAGGTAGCGCGGACCTGTTCTGTAGGTCCGCGGCTTTTCCTTGTTCATAGAGGGCGAGCCGCGGACCTACAGAACGGGTCCGCGCTACACCTACTTGTAAAACACCGGCGGGGGGCTATGTTATGCTTGGAAAGACAGGTGAGGAGAGGCAGTGAAGCTTGACGATTACAAGACCATTCTGTACTGCCAGGAAGATGGCTCGTGGGTGGCGGAAATTCCCGCCATCTCAGGTTGTTACGCATTGATGCCTAGCCGCGAAGAAGCCCTTGCCGAGCTCACCAGAGTCTTTAAGATGATTGCCGAAGAATACTGCGAGAGGAGTTTACTACTCCCCGCGGACACCACTGGGATCGTTCGTGCCTAGCGCGACGGCGCGGGATCTCCAGAAAGTAGCCCACCGCCTGGGCTTTTCCAAGACAAGACAAACCGGAAGTCATGAGCGCTGAAATCACCCCGACGGCCGGGCTGTGACCATCCCTTTGCACGCTGGCCGCGAGATTGGCCCGCCACTTTTCTTTAAGATCCTACGCCAGCTTGGCGTCAGTTCCGCGGAGTTTCAGGAACTGCGTTAACGCACGCTTACCCACGCCGACCGCTCAAAGCGCGCCTGGAAGAAGCGCAGGTATTTGGGTTCGTAGGTCATGCGCAGGCCGGGCGCTTGCTCGCGGTGCTCGTAGACTTCCAACACTGATTCCGCCACCACATCCATGTGCGCTTGCGTGTAGACGCGCCGGGGAAGGGTGATGCGCACCAGTTCAAGTTTGGGGAAATGTTCTTCGCCGGTTTTGGCATCGCGTCCGGCGGAGACCGCCTTGGCGTCCAGGAAAGCCGCGTGTCCGCCGATGGGCTTGACGATGGGAATGCCCCAGTCGAGCAGGTGATCGCCGAGATATTCCACCTGGCCGATGCGCGTGCGGATGTGGTCGTCTTCGACGCTTTCCACAATGCCGCGCGCCATGGCTTCCATGTCGCGTCCCGCCAGGCCGCCGTAGGTGTGCAAGCCCTCGTAGATCACCACCAAGCTGCGCGCCTCTTCATAAAGGCTTTGATTGTTGGTCGCCAGCCAGCCGCCGATATTCACCAGCGCGTCTTTTTTCGCGCTCATCGTGCACGTGTCGGTATAAGAGCAGTACTCCTTCAGGATCTCCGCCACTTTTTTAGCCTGGTACCCCGGCTCGCGCTGCTGAATGAAATAACAATTCTCCACGGCGCGCGTGGCGTCAAGCACTACGGGAATGTTGTGTTGATGGCACAGTTCGCGGACGGCGCGGATGTTTTCCATGGATTGCGGCTGTCCGCCCGCCATGTTAACTGTGCCAGCAACACACACATAGGGAATCTTCCCCGGGCCGGAGATCTGGATGACGTTTTGAAGCTTCTCCAGGTCCACGTTGCCCTTGAAAGGGTGCGGGTTCGCAGGGTCGTGCGCTTCGTCGATGATCACGTCCACAAACGTGCCCCCGGCGAGTTCCTGATGCAAGCGGGTGGTGGTGAAGTACATGTTACCGGGAATGATGTCGCCGGGATGAATCATGATTCGCGACAGGATATGTTCAGCGGCGCGCCCTTGATGGGTGGGGACGAGATACTTATATCCATAATACTGAGTTACAGCCTCCCACAAGTTGTAGAAGTTCTTGCTGCCGGCATAGGCTTCGTCGCCCAGCATCATGCCCGCCCACTGGCGGTCGCTCATGGCATTGGTGCCGCTGTCGGTCAACAGGTCGATATAGACGTCCTCGGAGCGCAGCAGAAAAGTGTTGTAACCCGCTTCCGCAATACAATTGTCGCGCTGGCCCGGCGTGGTCATGCGAATGGGTTCGACCATTTTGATTTTCCAGGGCTCTGCCCAGGAACGCCGGCTGGGTTTTGGATAGGACATAAACTTTCCCCCTCAAACTTTTCTCATATTGCGAGAAAGTATGATAGCAATTCCATGGCCCGGTGCCAGCGCAAATTCAGAGGACCCTTCGGAAGGCTGGGGGAAAAAGCCTTCGGGACTGTCAACCAAAGCATTGATACCCGAAGGAGGCATTCCATGAGATCAGAAGCGGGAAGCCGCGAGGGAAAATCGAAGAGCAAGCCCTTTGTGCCCTGCGGGGATTCAGAATTCGGGTAAGCGTTCGATCAACCATCCTTTGCCTTGGGTGTTTGAATCAAGATGCGCCAATAGGGAATTAATGCTAGGATTTGTCTCTTACGAGATTGGGTCAAGCCGGAAAAGAATCAATGCAGCTCACGTCCGCCCAGGAGGCGCTGATGAGGAAAATCGCTCACCCTATTTGGAAGTTTCGCCATCTGCTATTGGCACTGACGGTGTTATGGGCCGTTCAGGCGATTTCGCAAGAATCCACTCCGAACCTTGCCGGGATTTGGCGCTGGAACCCGGATAAGAGCCACGTGTCCGGTCCGCCGGCCAGCAACCGTCGCGTCAAGATCGAGCAGCAGGGGTCGGACATATCCCTAACGATCCGCGTGGTGTACGAAGTGGGCGAGGAATTCCGAAAGTACCATTTCACCATCGGTCCGGACGATAACACCAACGATCTGATGGGTTCTCCCCTGAAAAGCAAGGTCCAGTGGAAGGACGGGGCGTTGGCGGTGGAGTCTGTCGCCACTACGGGCATGGGTGAACTGCACATGAGCGATACGTGGACCTTATCGCCGGACGGGCAAACTCTCACGTTCCATCAGACCCGCGTCATAGGCGACCGGCCGCCCACGGAAGATCTTATTGTTTATGAGAAGCAACCCGAGGCTGATTGGGAGCCGCCCCAGGCGCCCAAGCTCGCGGAGGAAGTTTTCAAAAATATTCAGGTTTTTAAGGGCATGCCTGCTCCTGAGCTGATGAGTGCCATGCGCACATTCACGCGCTCCCTGGGCGTAAAGTGCAGCTTCTGCCACGTCGAGGGGGCGTTTGATAAGGACGACAAGCGCGAGAAACAGACTGCCCGGAAAATGATTCTGATGGCGCATCAGATTAATACCGACAACTTCCACGGCCACATGCGCGTCACCTGCTGGACATGCCACCGCGGCGCCACTGAGCCTGAGTCGGCAGCGAAGTAAGCGGCCAATTGCGATATCGGTGGGTGCCGCAAGGGCGTGGCTCAATCGGCTGCGGAATGACCCTCCGGAACTGTCGTTCTGAGGAGCCGTTGGCGGTCCTGAGCATCACGAAGGAAGAATCTCGCAATGCCGTGAAAATGCACAGAGCGAGATCCTTCGCGTAGTCTACCCTGAGCGGCAGAGCGAGATTCTTCGCTGCGCTCAGAATGACAGCGAATGGGCTCAGGCTGACAGCAGCGCTGGAATTCTCCGCAGCCTGCACAACTCCGTCCTTACGGCCTCTTAATCCCGAATTTCTCCAATCGGTATTGCAAAGTGCGGAAGGTCATACCGAGCAGTTGCGCGGCGCGGGTGATATTCCCAGCCGATCGTTGCAGAGCTTCCATGATTTTAGCTTTCTCGTGTTCCTCCCACGAGCCCTCGGTGATGATGGGTTCGATGCCGCCAGCAGCGGGCCGCGCCGGTTCGGCGGTTGATGCGGCGGGAAAGGAGGTCGGTGGCGCGGCTTGCATTATCTCCGGTGGCAGATCGAGCAGGTCCACGCCATTGGTTTCCCCCAGCACCACAGCGCGCTCCATGGCCCATTCAAGTTGACGGATGTTGCCGGGCCACGCGTACGAGCGCAGAGCCTGAAGCGCTTCGGCGGAAATTCCCTCCACGCGCCGCCCTGCCACCAGCGCCGCCTTGCGCATGAAATGGTAGGCGAGGACGTCAATATCGACGCCGCGTTCGCGCAAGGGCGGGCAAACAATGGGGATCACATTCAAGCGGTAATAGAGGTCTTCGCGAAATTTGCCTTCCTTGACGCGCTGCTCCAGGTGGCGATTGGTGGCGGAGATGATGCGCACGTCGGTTTTGAGAGGTTCCGTTCCCCCCACCCGGAAAAACTCGCGCTCCTGGAGCACGCGCAGAATCTTGGCCTGCATTCCCATGCTGGTGTCGCCGATTTCGTCCAGGAAAAGGGTGGATTGATGGGCGCGCTCGAACAGGCCGTGCTTCATTTGGTGGGCATCGGTAAAGGCCCCTTTTTCGTGGCCGAAGAGTTCGCTTTCCAGCAGGGTTTCCGTGAGAGCCGCGCAGTTGACGGCCAGGAAGGGACGCCCGCGCCGCGGGCTGTGCTGATGGATTTCTCTCGCCACCAGTTCCTTGCCGGTGCCGCTCTCACCCAGGATCAGGACCGTGTGCGCGCTGGGCGCGACCTTCAGGATCATGCGCATCATGGCCTTGGTGGCGGGTGAATCGCCGATGATGGTGCGCTTGAGGGTGGCCAGGCGCTCGAAGACCTCCGCCACCACCTCCAGCAGGACGTCGCGATCAACGGGCTTTTCCAGGTATTGGTAGACGCCCTTGCGGGTGGCTTCCACGGCTGATTGGATGGAAGGGTAGCCGGTAATCATGATGACGGCGACGGTCGGATCATCCACCACGATTTCGCCGAGCAATTGGAGGCCGGTCATGCCCGTCAGGTTGAGGTCCGTGACCACCAGATCGAAGCGGGTATGCCCGAGCAGCCTGAGGGCGGCTTCGCCGCTGGCCGCGGTTTCCGCCTCGTAGCCCTCCCCGTGCAGAATGTCGCGGTAGATTTCCCGCTGCCTTTCTTCGTCGTCAACAACCAGAATCTTGCCTTCGGGCATGCAAAACCTCGGGACTCGGGGATGGGCTTAACAAATTATAGATGATGAATTCTGAATGCGATGCCTCTTGGATTTACTCTGGCGCAATTGAGATTCGAGATTTTCAATATTCATCATTCATAATTCAGAATTCATAATTTGTTCTCGTCACTAACCCTTAACCCCGAGCCCGAGTCGCGAGTTCCGAGTCGCAAGTCCCGACTTCCGGCCTCTGCAGGGGCAGCTCCATCACCACCACGGTGCCGGGTACATCGCCATCCGCCACGAAAACTCGTCCCCCGTGGTCCTCCACAATCTTTTTGGTGATTGCTAATCCCAGTCCAAAGCCCGTGGCCTTGGTGGAATAAAAGGGCGTAAAGACTTTCTCGCGGTCTTCCGGAGGAATGCCCAGGCCGGAGTCGGCGAAGCGCAGTTGGAAAAACTCCGCGCTTCCACTGCCGGTGGCACTCTTTGCGGTAATATGAACTTCGCCTCCGCGCGGCATCGCCTGAATGGCGTTGGTCAGAATGTTGAGGAAGCCTGTCTTGATCTGCCCCGCATCCAGTTGGAAGACGGGGATGGCTTCGGGGAGTTCGACGCTGATCTTGACGTTTTGCCGCCGGCCTTGCTTTTCCGCCAGCGACACCGCCTCCGCCAGAGTCGTGCGCAGATCGCAGGGGGCCAGAGCGGGCGGCATCTGCCGCCCGACGGAAAGAAAATCATTCACCAAATGATTCAACCGCCCAATTTCTTCCTTGATGTTCTTAAGGTTGCGCTGCAACTCGGCCCGGGCGCGCGCGTCGCCGTCGATATGCTTGGCGCGAATCTGATCGATGGAGAGATTGATGAAGTTCAGCGAATTGCGCACCTCGTGCGCCACGACGGCGGCGAAACGCCCCAACAACGTTAGCTTCTCGGCCTCGTTCAGCCGCTCCTGAAGCTCCCGGTTCTCCCGCAGGCGTTCCACCATTTGATTAAACGTTCCGGAGAGCTTGCCGATTTCGTCCCGCCCGCCCTGCGGCAGCGAGACGTCAAGATTGCCTTGCGCCACTTCCTGCGCGCCCACCACCAGAAGGTCAATGGGCTTTGTGAATCGAAACGCCAGATAGACCACGGCAAACATTCCCATCAACATGGTGCAGAGAATCAACACGAGGGTGTCCGCATATTTCTTGCGCAACAACTGGCCGACGGCGTCCATTTCACCCTTGATCTGTACATAACCCAGCACCTTTTCGCCCTGCACAATGGGGAATTCGATGGTCTGGGGTTTGGCTTCTACGCCCGGATCAACGTCCACATCGCGCAGTTCGGCGGAAATTTGAATGGGGTTTTCCTTATTCTCCGGACGGCGTTTTTTCAGAGGGATCTTTTTCCCGACTTGCGCCGGATTGGAACTGGCCACCACTTCGCCGGAGGGCAAAGCTACGGTAATCGAAGACAACCCGGCGTCTTTCAGCGCCTTGGAATAAAATTCCAGCGCCTGCTTCCGGTCGGAATTTTGCGGAATGTGCTGTTGCGCCACATTGACGATTTGCAGCAGGTCCGAGGTTAGGACTGTTGTATAGGCCTTTACTTGGCGGTCGTGGCGGACATACGTCACCATTAAGGCCACGGTGGTGCATGCCATGGTCAGAAACATCACCAGCGCCAGGCGAGTTCGAAAGCGAAGGTTCAGCACACGCTACCCATAGCCCTCCCTAAACCCCTAACGGTCTGATTGCAAATTTTAGCGGAAGGGTTGTGCGGGGTCAACGCGGGGGGAATCGGGCCATCGGGTCATCGCGCCATCGGGTGATTGGCGATTTGCCATTTCATCGAAGGTACGTTCAAATTGGCACTAACGAGGTCCCCCGTGGAAATGTCTCTTTGATTGCACCTTGGTATCAGGGAGTGAGGATCGTGTGCAACCGTCCCCCCCCAGGTTCTCTCCGTACTAGCCTGCTGGTACGCGGTGATAGGCGCTTCCCCAAACGCGCCTCCGCGAGGTAGCAGTCCTCGAGGTCTTCAATGTTGTCCCCAATAAGTTCGCGGGCGTTGTAGGTCTTCGTCCGACCGGGGCGTTTCGCTGTTCCGGAAAGTGGCCATTCGATGTCAGGGTGTTGCCGGATTGAAAGCGTACCCGGCAAGTTGGGTGTAGTATGGTAGTCGCAGGGCGGGGACCGCGACGGCACTCCAAAAGGAATGATGATATCTCCCAGAGGATGGATGCCGGTCGCGCCTTCAGGGCGGGGTGAAGCCGATGGAGAGCTAACGAGTGTGCCTCGTCTTGGGACGGGTTGCGTCCTGCTGTTTCTCAGCCTGCCGGGATTCGTCCCGTTGCCGGAGTTTTCCATCGGCGCGTCCGCAGCTTGCAAAGGCGCATCGAAATTAACGAAAAATAGTGGGTCATGGCTGAGCAAACCACACTGATTCTGAAGAACGATGTTGCGGAACTGGAAAGAGTGATCAGCTTTGTCTCCGCTCTTTGCGTCCGGAATTCCCTTCCTCCGGAAACCGAATACGACTTGAATCTGGCCTTGGATGAAATAATTACCAACGTGGCTAAGCATGCCTTCCCAGACGGTAGAGAGCACCACTTCACCCTGCAAATCGCCGTGAGCGATGAGGAATTTCTGGCCCGCATCGAAGACGATGGAATCGCGTTTAATCCCACTGAGCACCCGACCCCCGATCTGGATGCACCTCTGGAGACACGCAAAGAGGGAGGCTTGGGCATCTTCCTGGTTCGCCAAATCATGACGAGCATCGAGTACCAGCGCGCCGCGGGGAAAAATCTTGTCACCTTGCGGAAGAAACTTGGTTGAATTCCCGGCAGCGTCTCAGTTGGGTTTTTGTAGCGGCGGTCTATGACCTCTGTGGCGCTCATAGAGCGCCGCTCCAGCAAACTGAGACACCACCGAATCCCCTGGCAAGGCCCGGTCGCGGTATTACATTAAATGGTGGAGGGCGGCAATGGACTTGCGTGAGGAGAAAAACGGCAAGTTTCTTGTTTTAGGGTTGAGTGGCAAGCTTGATGCTGAAGGTACGAAGATGTTCGGGGAAAGAATGACGCAATTTCTCGATGGCGGCGAGCGCTACATTTTGCTCGATTTCACCGATATCACTTACATTAACAGTTCGGGTTTGCACGCGCTCATTCTGGTGGAGAGGCGACTCGCGAGTTCCCGCGGTATGCTAATTCTGGCAGGGGTGAGTGACCATATCCAAAAAGTGCTTAAGATTTCCGGGCTTTCCTCTATCCTCACGCGTCAACCGACGAAAGCAGAAGCCCTTGCTTCCTTCGCTAATGGGTCAATTTGATGCCGAGTCGGGTTTTCGCCGCCATTGGGCGAGGTAGACTCGCCGCAAAGGCGCATTTCAAGCAGCCCCGACAGTTGTTCTGGAATCTTGGCGGCAAAAGAGGCGGGACACGCTCCGCCCCTTGAGGGGCAGGAAATCGCGATTGCCCCTCCTCTCCCCAAGGGAGTGGGAAGAGAAATTCCTCTTACAAGTCATAAATGCCAGAACCATAATCGGAGTGCTACTCATTTGTGCCTTAAACCATCGTTTGGCCCTTTTACTACTTGGTTACGCCCCGAGCTTGAAGGAAGTGTAGCAATCCCAGTTGCTGTAGGAATAAGGGAACGTGAGGGGGGCCGATTTGTTGTTCCAGGGCGTTGTACTTGGCTTGCGCATCGGCGGCCTTCGCCGTTTGTTTTTCTGCCGTATAAAGTCGGACAAGCCATTCGTACGCCTCACGATAATTGGCGTCAAGCGCTACAAAGACTTCCAAGTCAGCAATAGCCTTCTCCGGCTCATTCTGGAGGGCAAAAAGTTGCGCTCGCCAAAAATAGGCTGTGAGCGTGTGCGGGTCTAAAGTTAGAGATTCATCTAGTTCATGCCGGCTCGCGGGTACACTTCCGGCATTGAACAACGCTGCGCCCAAGGCGGCCTGATAAGAGGCGGAACGGGGCCTAAGGGCTAACGCATGACGGAATGCCGCTTCGGCCGGCAGCCACTCGTTCTGCTCAAACTGAATGGCGCCTAACAAAAAGTAGGCCTCATCGAAATTCGGGTCCAATTGAATGGCTTCTTGGCACATCCCCATTGCCTCGGCATACCGGTGTATAAGCGTACAGATGAAGGCCGTCTGGTAGGCAAGACCCGGAGAATCGGGGTGTGCCTCGTGGGCCGCTTTCAAGCTTGCCAGAGCGCCCTCATAGTTCTTTTGGAGCGCTTGCAGCTCAGCATGGGCGGATATGTAGTCAATGCTTTTGGGATCTGCGGCGACAGCCGCATCGAGTAACACATCTGCTGCTTTCAGGTCGCCTTGCAGTAAAGAGGCCCTACCGCGTAAGAAATCCACTTGCCCCGGAGAACCCGCGGTGGGCGGCACGTCTTTTAGCACCGCCAAGGCCTCCTGCGGCTCCTCGACCTGCAGGCTGACTTCCGCCAACAGCAGCTTTAGCCGGTTATCGCCCGGTGCGGATTCGTTAGCATTCTCTAGCAGTTCTCGCGCTTTTTGCGGCTGCCCATAAGTTAGGCAAACCTCCGCCAACTCGACAAAAAAGCGTGGGTTTTCGGGCAGAGCATCTACCGAACTGTCGAGAACCTGCAAAGCCTGTTTGACATCCCCAGCGCTGAATTCGGCGTGCACCAAATTGACCCACATTTCTGGCTTCGTTGATAATTGGTTTTGCGTTTGTTTCAGGTTAAGGAGCGCTTCGCGAGGATTCCCTGCCTGCAATTGGGCTACCCCCAGGGCATAGCGCGCCTCCGTAAACTGGGGGTTCTTCACGAGCGCGAGGTTCAATTCCCTGATTGCGGACGCGAGTTGATTGTCTTTTTGGTAGGATAGGGCGAGGTTATAGCGCATGAAGGGCGTGTCATTTCCCAGGGCAATGGATTTTTGGAAATGGACGATGGCTTGACGGTATTTACCCATCGCACCTTCGGTGGTCGCGAGATAGCTGAAAGCCTCGGGTGAAGGGTCTTCCTGAACCAACTCTGAAAACAGACGTTCGGCGGCGGCAAATTCCCCCGCTTGGAAGGCTTTTATTCCGCGTTGCTGTAATTCGGCAAAGGATTCTGCGTCTAGGTGCCAAGCCGGAACACTGAGGATTAGAACGAGAAGAACATAGGCGCCGCCTAGCTTTCCTGGTTCCCGGCGCCGGCTACCTCTGCGTTGCACGAATGCGGACCGATCCAGTTTCAAGCCCAACGGAGGTAGCCTCCACTATGATGTCCCCCGGCTGGCCGATGCTTTGCACGTTAATCGCAGCCCGTCCGGTAATGGCGTCAACGGTCGTCGTTCCGCCCAGTAGTCTTCCCGGTCCCTGACTCGAAAAACTGATCCACGGACGCGCGTTCGGCACAATCGTGCCGTCCTCGTCCACCACCGCGGCCTCGATAAAACACACATCCATTCCGTCAGCGGCAAGGCTTGGCTTTTCAGCTTTCAGAAGTATCTTCCGGCTTGCTCCAGCCGTCCGCAGCTCATGCCGGACTGACGTACCTTGCTTCCGGCCCAGGGCAACCAGTATTCCCGGTTGGTAGCCGATGTTATCCCAAACAAACGGCGGGTGGGTAAGGTGCGCTCCCGGCAAGAGCTTACGCGCAAATTGGTCGCTCCGTAACTCACTGTATTTCTCGGCCGGGACGCGAAAGTCCGCCCAGACACGCTCTTGCGAGGCGGGCTGTTGTACACCCATGCTTCGCCCATTCAGGAGCAACTCCACCGTGTCGCAGTTACTGTACACTCTAATATGTCGCTGCTTGCCTTCCTGCTGCGGCCAGGTCCAGTGGCCCACGATGTGGACCATGGGGCTCTCCGTCCACTGGGATTGAAAGAAGAAGTAGGCATTCTTGGGTAGGCGCCACATGTCGGAAATGCCGAGGTAATCGTTGAAGGGCCAGCGGAGCGTCAATTTGTCGTCGGGCGGCGTCCACAAACTCCGCGAGACTGTGCCATTGGGCTCACCGCAATCAAACATGCACCACTTGGCAGTCCCCAGCCACGGCATGGCGTTCCACTGCATCAGGAATCCTTCCTGGATTAAAGCCATCTCGCTGTCCGACACGGCTTTGATGCGGTCGTGGCTGACCAACGCCGGTCCTTCCCGGTCGCGTTCGCACGGGACCGCCCCCCATTCGTTCCAGACATACATCCGTTCGGGGTGCTTGGCATGTTCGGCCCAAAGGTCCTCATAGGTGGTCGCATCCATGATATCCGTGACGGGCGGGCAGCGGCCAGCCGTCCACCGCGTGGGATCGACGGAGTGGGTGTAATCGGACAAGTCAGCAAAATCTTCGGGAAATTGATATTCGCTCAGGTCGTCGGCAAAGCCCCACATGATAATCGAGGGCCGATTGCGGTCCTGCTCGATCATCTCCTTTAATTGCTGTTTGATGTTCTCCATGAGCTGCCAAGGGAACCGCGTCGTATAGACCGGTTCATTCTCGTCCTCGGGTGGCGGGTAGATGTGGACAGACAGGTTCGGGACCTCCTCCCACACCAGGATGCCCAACTCGTCGCAGGCGTCAAGCACCGCTGGATCCTGAGGGTAATGCGAAGTGCGAAAAAAATTCACACCCATTTCTTTCATCAGACGGACGTCACGTACTCCGATTGCTTCGGGTACGGCGTCTCCAAGGAAAGCATAGTCCTGACGCCGATCTACCCCGTGCAGATTGATGGGCTTCCCGTTTAAGGTGAACCCATTGGATACGTCATGGCGCATAAAACGCAACCCAAACCGCGTTACCAAGCGATCGACGACACGATCACCCTCCCAAACCGTACTCACGAGATGATAAAGGTAAGGCGAATCAGGTGTCCAAAGTTGAGGGTTATCGATCGCCTCCGTCCTTTGGTCGAAGGATTTCTCCTCGTTTGGTGCGATCTCAACGTGCACGTCCTGCTTCGACTTGGAGTTGCCCGCGGCGTCCACCACGTTGCTTTCAAGCCGTACCGTACGGGAGGACGAGCCCTGGTTCAGCAGCCAAGTGCGAATGCGAACGACCGGGCCCTGCTCGTTTCCTTCCACCGTTACCCAAGTTCCGCGATAACGAACGTGCAGGGGGTCGGTCACCTCGACCCAAACTGTCCGGTAGATGCCGCCATAAGTCGCGACATTCCTTTCTTCGGCAGGCGCGATGAAGGGGCTTATAACATCATCCACTTTGACTGCAATGAGGTTTGTTTTCCCGAATTCCAGCGAGTCCGTGACATCGAAAACGAAGGTAGTGAATCCCCCCACATGCTGCCCTACGTGCCGGCCATTGACCCACACGTCGGCCACCTGAAACACTCCGTTGAAGTGCGTCAGCACCCGGCGGCCACGCCACGACTCAGGCGCTTCGAACCGTTTTCGGTACCAGCCTACCCCGTGGAAGTGCCCGGAAGGCGCAAAAGGATTATCTGGCGTCGCATCCCAGGTATGCGGCAACCATAGTTGGGACCAGGCAGAGTCGTCATAGTCAAGCTGCTGAGCCCCCACGAATTCCGGCTCCGTCCCCCTCCCTGGAGATAGCTGCCGCTGAAATCTCCAATCTTGATTCCAGCGGGCGCGCCACCGAATCTCGGCGTCTAAGCCACCCTCGGCGGGCACCACGGCAGGTTCCGAACTGGCAAGCTGTAAGTGTGGAAATCCCGCTGCTGTCGCCGCACTCACCACCGACGTGGCGAAAAATTCGCGGCGGGAAATTGAGCGTAATGGCATATCCTGCATGTCCTCCAATAAGGGCCCGTTCCGTTCGTCCGTTACATCCTTCAAGGCGCTAACGGACGTCCCGGGGGGCCACGGGCGATTGCAACGCCGTTGCTCGCCTTCGGGCCTCCAGCGCACCCGCAGTATCCCCCTTTTTCTTTAGAGCCAAACTCAGATCATAATAAGCGTTCGCATCGTCAGGTTTTAAGTCGATCGCCGCGTGGAAATGCCCAATGGCACTTTCGACCTCACCGAGTTCGAGGAGCACTGCGCCCAAGTTC
This sequence comes from Terriglobia bacterium, assembly GCA_049519635.1. GTDB lineage: Bacteria > Acidobacteriota > Terriglobia > UBA7540 > UBA7540 > Bog-366. The sequence continues at coordinate 12,663 of JBEKQO010000110.1, forward strand.
GTGTGTGCTTCCACAAAATCTCCTTTGTCTTTCAGCGCTGATTCAAATGCCTCGCGCGCAGCAACGAGGTCGCCCTGCTGGTGCTTCAGGAGCCCCAAATTGTAATGCTCGACCGCTTCCGCTTCCTGCAACTGTCCCAAGCTCGATTGGGCCTCGGGATCTCCTAGTCTCGCCGCCGCCCCAAGCTCCGCTTGCGCCTCAACCAGGTCTTGGTTCTTCCACAGTGCCAGTCCAAGGCTATAGTGCGCCGCGGCAAAGTCCGACCGCAAACCGACTGCCTCGCGATATGCAGCTATGGCGGCGCGCCACTGGCCCTGGCTCGCAAGTAGATGCCCCAGGTTATTGTAAGCTTCGGCATATTGGGGACTCAATCGCACCGCCGAGCGATATTCCGCCAATGCCCCTTGCAGATCGCCTGCTTCCTCCAAGGCCAGGCCCAAATTATTACGTGCGTCTGCATAGTCGGGATTTAGCGCCACGGCTTTCCGAAACTGTTCGAGAGCGGCGTTATGGTTCTGCTCTCCAAGCAAAACCAACCCCAGATCGTTGTGGGCTTCGGCCGAGCGAGGACTAGCCGCAAGCGCTTTTCTAAATTCATCTTCAGCCTGGCCCAGTTCGCCCTCGCGTCCCAGAGTGACCCCAAGATTTTGGTGCGCTTCGACGTATTCCGGGCGCAACCTGAGAGCAACACGAAATTCCCGGTCGGCTTCGCCCAACTCATTCAGCCCGAGGAGCACGTCGCCTAAGTCCTTGTGGGCTTCGGCGAAATCCGGGTTTTTACGGAGCGCGATCTCGAAGTAGTTCCGTGCTGAGGCAACGTTCCCCTGCGCAAGCTGCTGGCGCCCGAGATCGCGTTGGGTTCTTGCTTCGGCCTTATCCGCGTCGACTTGGTGCAGGTGCTGGACCTCTGCAAACGCCGCTTGCGCCTCCTTCTCCCTCCCCAGTCGTTGGAGCGTCTGCCCCAGAACGTATCGCGCGTCCGCATCGTTGGGCTCCAAAGTAAGGGCACGCTGCAGTTCCTCAAGCGCCTGGGGAAATTCATCCTTGCGGCGTAATGTGAACCCAAGCTCATAGTGTAACTTCGCGTTATCGGGGGCGGTGCGCGTTCCGGCAGCAAAAGCCGAAACTGCCCCGTCAAGGTCGCCTTTTTGACGCAAGGCAAGCCCCAGTTGGAGATAAGCGTCGGGGTATTGGGGGTCTAGGCTGATAGCCTGGCGGAATTCTTTAAGGGCGGAATCCTGGTCGCCCTTCAGAAACTGAATCAGGCCGAGGTCGACACGAGCCTCAGCAGCCTGAACGGAACTGGGATGAGCGGAGAGGACCTTTCCAATCTCCTCCATTGCAGGAATGAACTGGTCTTTTCTAGCCAGAGTGATCGCTAGATTTTCCCGGGCTTCCAGGTATTCCGGACGGATCTTCAGCGCGGTTCGGAATTTCTCTTCTGCAAGGTCGAGATTGTTTGCCTTGTAGGCCTCAACGCCCTCTTGAAAATGCTCGCGGGCTTGCTCAGCAGGCCCTTGTGCGTAGACCGTAAACAGGCCGCTGTGAAGACATGCCAACGCCACGCACAAGGTGGCCGATGACTTTATGAATCCGGTATGGGGTTGGTGAGCCACGATCATGAACCGAGGGCCGCACGGGTCGAATGCCGGTATATCAACGTCAAAGCCGTCTTTAAGAAGTACAGCTTATCGCGCCCCGCGGATAATCGTCAAATCGACCGGCGGCAGAAACGCGCGGGCCAAGGCTCCCTGAGATGTGAAATATACGATGATATCTCGAGTGAGCTCGGGCCTTGGCCTCTTACAACCCGTATATAAGCCGCGAAGGATTTCGCATCGTCAGCCAAAAAGACCCCCGCAGTCGCCCCAGGTTGCGGTTATTCTTCACCAGAGGAACTTCAGAGCAAACTGAAAGATGCGCCCAGGCGAGGCGCTCTGTAAGGTACCAAAGACGCCCGGGCCAGAATTGACATCAGAATTAGGCTCGCCGAAGTGCACCTGATTGAAGATATTGAACGCCTCCGCCCGGATTTGAACCCTGAAATTTTCTTTCACCGCGAAGTTCTTCATCGCGTCGAAATCGGTGTTGCTCAGACCTGGGCCACTTATGGTGTTTCGACCTGAGTTGCCCATTGTTCCGGGCGGTAACAGGTTGGGGTTGACAAAAGCATTGGTATTGAAAAACTCCGACACCATGGCGCCCCTGCTCGGATGGCCGATATGCAGCGGAGCTCCGCTGAGCTGGGCGTATTGCGTCCCTCCGATGTCAGTGCTGGTTCCAACCAATGCCACATCCTCGCCCTCGTAGACCGTGAAGGGTGGACCGCTCTGGGCGGTTGTGATTCCGCTAAACGTCCAGCCGCCGAGCAGGGTGTTTTTCCACCGCTCGGTAAATTTGACCGGCGGCGACCAAAGGTACGACGCCACAACGGCATTTCGGCTGTCCCAATTGGACCGACCTTGGTTGTCGTGGAGGTTGAAGGGGTTCACATCAACACCCCCGAAGATGTTGAAGGACTCTAAGTCAATCGATTTGGCTAAGGTATATGACCCGATTATGGAGATACCTCGGCTGAAGCGTTTCGTGGCCTGCAACTGCAAGCTGTGATAATAACTACGGTTCCAATTTCCGTCGATGGTGATTTGCGAGGAGAGGATTCCTGGTTCCAGGCGCACACGATCATTGGCGTTACTCTCGGACGGGGGGGCGCCTGTATAAGGATCATTTTCAAAATAGGCGGGGTTGGCATCCTGATACCCTTCGATTTTTGTCCCAATCTTGCCGACATATCCCGCTTGTAACATGACGCTGGGTCTAACCTGCCGCTCGAGGGTGAGGTTCCATGCTTGAATGTAAGGAGTGGTCATGTTTCCGCTGGTGTAAAAGCCGCTATAAGGCGGAGGGAATAATGGACAATTAACCCCCGGAAACGTCGAAGTAGAGACGCATCCGAAGTGACCCGAGGGAATGACCGGGGGAGTGATCGCACCCACGGATCCGAACGGTTCGGAGATCAGGCCGTCAGTGTAGGTAGGGGTCCCCACCCAGGGTGGAGTCTCTTGCGATACAGCATCTGCTTTGATCGAGTCAAAATATATGCCATAACCTCCCCTGACGCTCGTCTTGCCATCGCCAAAAACGTCCCAGGCAAAGCCAAAACGTGGCGCCAAGTTCCTCCAACGATTAGGTGACACGCCTCTCGAGATGCCGGGATCGCCAGGGAAAAGGAATCCCGGCGGGGCGTCGGGTATGACCTTTGATTGCTGGTCACCGAATTTCAATGCCACGAGGCGGTTGTAATTATCGTACCAGGGGTACATAGGCTCCCAGCGAAGACCATACGTCACGGTAAAGTGCGGTTTTAGCTTATATTGATCTTGGAAGAACAAGCTGGGGGCCGTCTGAATGCCATCATTCTGAGCAATGCCGAATTGGAGACTCAGGCTGGTGTAAGCACCGAGCATAAAATCGGCCAAAGGATCTCCCGTTTGCGCTCCGTTGAAAGCGAATCCCGGCGAGCCGATAAATCTCTGAATGAAATGCAAGCGCATGAACTCGCCGCCGAACTTGAACTCGTGCTTGCCTTTCATCCAGTCCAACGCGTCCCGAATCTGATAGTTGTTGTTGAGGAAGCGGGTATTAAACCCCGAGCCGAGGCTAAAGGATCCGGATACATTCACTTCCAGCGCGCCGGTGGGTATATATTGCGGCATATCGACTCCGAGCTGGCTGGGATTAATTGTTTTGGTCTCGAATTCGTTGGAGGTCGTCCGCAAGTAAGACACGATGGCTTGGTTGATGAGATGCGGGCTGAATAGGTACGTGTCATTCAGCGTGATCATATCGGTTTCTTCTACAAAATTTTCTCCGATATAGCCGTTGGTGTCCGCGAGATTGCCACATCCCGCGGTGGCCGTGGTCTGGCTGGTATGGTCAACGTAGAAGTGGCCAAATACCTGATGCTTAGTGGACTGATTCCAGTCGATCCGGCCGAAATAATTACCATTGTTGACTGGGGTCGGCCCGAGGGAGACTACCGTGCCGGTGGAAGACTGCGGCACGAATTGAAGGAGATTTTTGGCTACCGGACTGAGGCAAGTGGGATCGATAATGTTATTCACGACGCAAGGAGTCCCGCTGGGGGTAACGTAGGGAAGCCCCGTCACGGGGCTTACCGGGTCAGTCAAAACCGTACCGGGCAACTGGCTCGAAAAGTCACCCGCACGCTGTGCCGTGGAAGGCACGGCGACAACATTTTCAACGGCCTGCGGACGATTAGTCAGGCGTTGATACGAGCCAAAAAAGAAGAGTTTGTCCTTCTTGATTGCGCCTCCCGCTGCCCCGCCAAACTGATTCTCCTTAAGCGACGGAACAGTCGAAGCGAAGAAGTTTCGTGAGTTGAATTTATCGTTCCGCACAAACTCCCATGCTGCGCCATGGAAAGCATTGCTCCCTGATTTCGAAACAACGGAAACCTCGGAGCCGGCGTCCCGCCCGTAGTCGCTCGAAAAGTTGGATGTTTGTATGCGAAACTCCTGGATCGCGTCGGGAGGAGGATAATTCATCGGTGTGTTGCGAGAAGGATTGACGAAATACGCGCCATCAAACATGAAATTATTCATGTCAAATTGGCCGCCGTTCACATTCATGGTGGCGCCAGCGCGCGCACAGCCCAAACTCTGCGGTGCCTCCACCGATAGGACCCCGGGCACAGTTTCCGCCAAGCTGATGATATTACGGCCATTGAGAGGGAGGTCGACCACCCGGCGGTCGTCCACCAGCCCGGATAGTGTGGGCGTTTCCGTATTAACCGCGGTAGTCTCTGCGTTTACCGTCACCGTTTGCGTTACGGCTCCCACCTGTAGGCTCAGATCTACACGGAGGTTCTGGTTTACGGTCAGAGTGACGCCCGTTCGAGAAAGGCGATCGAACCCCGCCTTTTCAACGGTCAGGGTATAAGTACCAGGCAATAACGCCTCAAAGGTAAAAAATCCGCTGGCATCCGATTCCCCAGGGCGGCTGACCCCCTGTTCCGTGAGGATGGCAGTCACGGTCGCGTGCGGCACAATCGCCCCGCTGGGATCAGTGACGAAACCGGAGATCGTTCCTGTCACCTGAGCCCTCAGAGCAGAAGGGAAGCACAATCCCAAAAGCGCAATTGCCAACACGCGAACAAGTGCGCGCAATATTTTCCTTCCCATGGGGCCTCCTCGGTCGATGAAATGAAGGTGCGGCCACTCAGCGACAGATCCGCGACCCCATTTCTCTTCTACCCGTCATGCCATGGTTGCCGACGCAGTTTCCACAAGCGGCACTGGCCCCGACAGGTTGGCGGTTTGGGATTCCGCTCTGGATTTCAGCTTCAAATCTGGGCGAACATGCTGATTTGTTGTGAGGTCCATACCCGTCGCCTGATCAAACGCGGATATTGGGACCGAATGAGACGCTAAGATTAGGCCTGCCGCAGCCGTGGATGGCCGAAATCTCTCTCACCACAGCAGCCCTGCTGCCCGGAACACCGACGCGGAAAGTGGTCAAACGAAATGAAACGCCCTGTAACAGTTAACGAACGTGAGCTTAAACTCATCACCGTTTTCTGTCAAGTACCACTTTCTACTATGACGTTCCTCAGTTTTTCGGGGCTCCCAGCCTAGGAGCCTGTCGGAGATAGATTTTGGCTGCAGACGAATCAGGTCTCAAGATTTTTGGGCCGGCTGGCGCAGAGCGCAGCTCTGCGTTTTTGCAATTGAGTGCAAGGGGCCGGCCTTGAAATGGCGTCCATAGATTGCCATGTGTAGGAATGCCGCCGGGTATGGCCAGAGGCGTGAATCGCAGAACTGGGCTCGCTCTGCGCCAGCCGGCCCGTTCCCCTACTTCTTTAATGCTCGTCATCATTTGAGTTGATAGGCAGTCCATTTTGAGAATCGCCTTGGTTTAGAATCCTACCAACGGGCGGATGAGCAATTACGGCCAAACCCGTGAGCCGTTCTGAACTGACAGTGGATCAAGCTATGGGGTAAAAGAAGAGTGCCTCATGCATCAGTTGGGAGACCGAGGTGTTTCGTCAACGGTACGGGGCGCCACATTCCTATTGTTGCCATGACCGCGCACGCCATTAAAGAGGACAGGGAGCAGTGCATGGCGGCCGGAATGGACGCTACCTCTCGAAGCCCATCCGCACTGATGAACCGTTTGCGATCATCGAGAATCTGGCGGGAGCAACGGCCGATACGGGGGAGAATCCGCCCCCGGCTTCGCCACTGAAGGAGGAAGTCCTGGACAAGGGCTCGATTTTTTCTGCGTTCGAAGGAGATTCAGATCTGATCCGCGAGGTTGTAGAATTGTTTCTGGAGGGGCGCCCCCGGCAAATGTCCGCCATTCGGGAAGCGGTTGAGCATGCCGATGCGCCAGCGCTCAACCGGGCCGCGCATTCGCTCAAAGGTTCCGTGAGCAATTTTGCCGCTCCGGCCGCTTTTCAGGCTGCACAGAAACTGGAAGGGATAGGGCGCGAGGGGGATTTAAGTGAAGCGGGTGAAGCGTTTCGATTGCTGGAGCAGCAAGTCTCCCTCCTTCAATCCGCAATGGACGATTTCGAAAAGGTGTGTGTCGCGTGAAAATTCTCGTCGCCGATGACGACCCAATTAACAGGCGTTTGCTCCAGACCTGCTTGGTCCGGTGGAATTACGAAGTGATCCTTGCGCGCGACGGAGAGGAAGCATGGAACATATTGCTGCGGGAGGATGCTCCCAAGCTTGCCATTCTGGATTGGATGATGCCCGGGATGGATGGTCCCGATATCTGTCGTGAAGTCCGGAAGCGCAATTTCAAGTTCTACACCTATATTCTTCTCTTGACCTCGAATCTTCGCAAGGAAGACATCATCGTAGGGTTGGAAGCCGGGGCGGATGACTACCTGACGAAGCCTTTCGAAGGGAATGAGTTGAAGGCACGCCTGCGGACGGGAAGAAGAATTCTGGAGTTGCAGGAACAACTGCTTTCCGCTACCGACGCATTGCAGTTTCAGCTTGCCACCGACCCGCTGACAGGCTTGCTGAGCCGAGTTGCCATATTGGATACGATGCGGATCGAGTTGATACGTTCCGAGCGGGAAGGGACCACGGTGGGCATCCTCATGGCTGACCTGGACCACTTCAAGCAGGTCAATGACACCTACGGACACCTGGCCGGCGACACCGTGCTGCGCGAGGCGGCCAAGAGGATGCGCTCCTCGGTGCGCCCGTACGACGCAGTGGGCCGGTATGGCGGAGAGGAGTTCTTGATCGTCCTGCCTGGTTGCGATATCTCCAGTGCGACGAGACGGGCGGAAGGGTTGCGGATTGCCATCGGGAAGGGGCCAGTGGACGCTCCCGAGGGGATGATTCCGGTCACTTTAAGCCTGGGAGTAACGGTCGGCGGCGGCGCTAAACCGGCAGATTTAGAGGGGCTCTTGCGCGCGGCAGATGCGGCGCTTTATGACGCCAAAAACAAAGGCCGTAATCAGGTCGCTGTGTCCACCCAAACCTAGGAAGTATTAAACAACTGCCTCCGGTTTCTCTCGCCCGGGACTCGGCTGTTCTTTGCCTCACATTAATTGATGAATATGCAACAAGATAACAACAATCAATATATTATGATAATGAAGCGACGGGGCTCGACGGGAACCTCTTCGGCAGGAACCGTGACACCTTTCGCTTCTTCCAAAACCTGATTGCCTTCCGCCAGTCTCCCCCTTCTCTCAGACATAGCAGGTTCTGGCGCAACGGCGTGCGCGGCCGTCCTTAGCCTGACGAAGGATCTCGCCGTGGTCGCCTTTCCGCCCTCGGCTTTTGCCTTTTCTCGTCACTCGCCACTCTATGCTGCTTTTTCACTAACTCCCTTTATTTTCATCAACATCATGGAGAGAAGGGGGTAACTCGTTTGTTTTCATCAACATCTTGGAGAGGCGAAAAGCGGACATATTTTCTATATGTGTTTTCAATAACTTAAGGAAGATTGGCCTCATTTTCAATCCCTTTTTTTTTCTCGCCCGTGGCGACCGGAAGACAGGCTAACTACTGTAGTTTCAATAGGATCGATTTTAAGAAATTTTACGCCATTCATTGCTAACCCCTTTTGTTTCTGTTACATCATGGAGAGGCGCGCTCCTTTTCCTTTCCCCGTCTCCCAAATTTCAAGCTAACTATCTTTATTTGAATGAGATAGAGCTTTGAGATATTTTTACCCTAAACAACGAACTCCTTTTGTTTCTTACACATCCTGGAGAGCCGAGTGATCGGACCATCGGATCATCGGGCCATCTAAAACCCACTCCGTGCCCCTCCCGATGGAGCGATGTGCCGATGCGCCGATTTTCGCAAATCGCCAATCTTAAATCATCCGCAGGCTGGAATTTTCGATCTTCCGCGTGAGCCCCGCATTTTCGTTCCTCGCAGCCTGACGCCGGAATTCTGACCGGCTGGCTTCGCAGGTTCGAGGGCTCGGCCTCGATCAAGGTGGAAGGCTTGCGCGCGGACATGACTGCACCTCACAGCAACACTTGCTTATTATATCAATTTATACCATGGAAGTCAAGGGGAATCTGCCAGTTTTAGAGGCTACAAACTGTCGCTGCGGAAAAACAAGTATAGCGCCGGCCGGTTTGGCGGGTCCGCGGCTTTCCCTTTGACGTGCTGGTGATCACGCCGTCCGATTAGCCGCGATACCGCCGCTCCATTCCCCCTTGACGTGGCTCTGGTTCATCTGCCGGTGGAAGTGGAAGTGATGGTCTACACACCCAGGGTTCCGTCAAAGTCGCGGGCGCCAGATACCTCTATGGCATTGAAAGCACCACCCGCGAAGAAACCCCTCAGCCCCACTACTTGCAAACCGTGGGGCCCCCTCCGTCTTGCGGTCCCCCCTCTCCCCAAGGGAGAGGAATTAAAATCACAGCCCTCTCCCAGGGGAGAGGGTGCCCGACGGAGGAGGGCAGGTGAGGGGTCACTTTCAACCCCATAAGACTTTGACGGTGCCCTGTCTACACACCGGAGGCAGTGGACGAATGGAGGGAAGTTCCCCAGGCATTTGTAACCACCGCCGGGCGAAAGGGACGACGATTTATGAAAGACGCGGTTGAGCTTTGCCGGGGACTGCTCCGCAAAGCGAAAAGCGACCGTATCGCCATGGAAGCCATGCTGGCCGCACAAGCCTTAGCCGGGATTTCTCACATTGGGCTTGAAACGGTGGGGCTTTACAGGCTGTGGAAAAATGGGTTCGCGCTGTCATTATCGACGCCCCCCATTATCCATTTGTCAGCACCACGCCGGCGCTCGGCGCGCCACCCCTCCTCATCTGAGGAGGGGAGCGTTTTAAATAACTCCCC
>JBEKQO010000111.1:0-21346 GCA_049519635.1 Terriglobia bacterium
ACCAGTACTTTCCCAAGCTCGAAAACCTGACGGCAGCCGTGAGCCAGCAGATGCAGGTGTGGAAGAAACCAAACCCCGTGTTACGGAGATTATGCTGTATTACTTAAGACGCTGTATATAGCTAGCGCGGTTCAGCAGCACGATTTCCCGGATAAGAATTTCGTGAACCGCGCTTACACCCACAAGCTGAAGGAACTAGTGCAACTTGATGGGGTGTTCCGGGAGGAACTGCAGAAGGAGTTCAGTGGTGACGATAAACTGGAGAGCAATTGGAACATGGTGCTCTCATGGAACGATGAAAATCGTTATGAAATAGTGGAAGAACTCCAGGCCAAATCTCTTTATGCGGCCGCCACCGAACCGGGCTATGGAGTGATGGAATGGCTTCGCCGGAGGTGGTAATGAGCTATGTCACGGCGCTCGATGGAGCGGACGTTGAGTTTGGAAGAAAAATGTGGCAGTCATTGCGGGACAATAAGGACTTCCCTATACAGAGAATCCTCTGGCTATGGGAGCCGGAAACTGGCGGGTGGCATTTGGTGATCGCCAGCCCCAAGGTCGATACCCTGGGGCCGAGGGATGCTTACAGAGAGTTGGCGACGGTTTCTCGTGGCAATTCGTCTGATTCGAGTCAACGATTAAAGATTGAGCTGATTAGCCCGAAGCACCCAATGTACCAAGCGTTGCGCTCGGTTTTCGCTCAGACCGCATCAGTAGAAGGTGCGCGGTTAGGCAACACCCAGGTGGGGGGGATGTTCATTGACGAGGCGTATCTTTATGAGGTGCGTTGAACTATAAACTCTATGTCTATACTTGTTGACGAGAACACGCGGCTGCTGGTCCAAGGCCTAACCGGTCGTGAAGGCGCATTCCATACGCAGCAGGCTGTTGCCTATGGCACCAAAGTTGTCGCCGGCGTGACTCCCGGCAAAGGCGGTACCAGCGTCGAGGGCATCCCGGTATTCAACACCGTGCAGGAAGCCGTTGATCGGACGGGCGCGAACGCGTCCGTCATTTTCGTTCCGCCCCCTTTCGCCGCGGACGCCATCATGGAAGCTGCGGACGCCGGGCTTCCCCTCGTTGTCGCCATCACTGAGGGCATCCCCACGCTCGACATGGTGCGCGCCGCACGCTTTCTGGCCGGCAAGCCGACGCGGCTGATCGGTCCTAATTGCCCGGGCATTATTTCTCCGGGCAAGTGCAAGATTGGCATCATGCCCGGGCAAATTCACTTGCCAGGGTACGTGGGCGTCGTATCGCGGAGTGGAACCTTGACCTACGAAGCGGTGGGCCAGTTGACCGCGCTGGGCATCGGGCAGTCCACCTGCATCGGGATCGGCGGCGACCCCATTATTGGTACAACATTCGTCGACGCCCTGCGGCTTTTCAATAACGACCCGGACACCCACGGCATCGTGATGATTGGAGAAATCGGCGGGCTGGCGGAAGAAGAGGCCGCGGCCTTTATCCAAGCACACGTCAAGAAGCCGGTGGTGGGATTCATCGCGGGCCGCACGGCTCCACCCGGCCGCCGCATGGGCCATGCCGGGGCGATTATTTCCGGCGGCAAAGGCACCGCGGCGGATAAGATTGCAGCGCTTCATGCCGCCGGCATTGCCGTCGCTGAAAGCCCGGCGCTCATCGGCGAAACGCTTAGGGGAATTTTGAATTCTGAATTATGAATTCTGAAAAAGAGCGGAGTTGTTTTGCGAGGGTTGGTACCTTCAATTCATCGTTCAGAATTCATAATTCAGAATTTGCTCTGATTGGAGAACCATGGGAACCGAACGTACCTTGACCATCATCAAGCCCGATGCCGTCGCGGCCGGACACATCGGCGATATCATAAAAATTTTCGAGGCCAATCAATTAAGGGTTGTGGCGGCCCGACTGGTGAATCTCAGCAAAAAGGAAGCCGAAGGCTTCTATGCCGTTCACCGAACCAAAGGCTTTTTTGCCAGCCTGACGAATTTCATGAGCTCGGGCAGCGCGCTGGTGATGGTTCTGGAAGGCGAGAACGCCATCCTACGGCTGCGCGAAGTGATGGGGGCCACCAACCCTGCCGACGCCGCGCCAGGCACCATTCGCAAGCTCTATGCGGCAAGCATTGAGAGCAACGCCGTGCATGGCTCCGACGCCACGGAAACGGCTGCCTACGAAATCGGTTACTTCTTTCCCGGCATCGCGCTGGTCTAGCGTCAATCAAGAATACACCCCAGAGGCGCTGAGACGCTGAGGCTGAAAAAAGGGGGTGCAGGATTCAGGCCCTAACTCCTAAGCCCGTCCCCTTGCCCTCCGCCTCCGCGTCTCTGCGGTGACAATCGGCTTGTTCCCGGGCTTGACATCTAATTGCCCGGCGGCGACGATGGTTGGATATGAGCGGCGCAATCCATTTTCAAATGGGACGGTTTCTGGTCCTCATTGGGGTTGTCCTTGCGGTGGTGGGATTGATCGTGATGGCCGGATCGAAATTTTCGTTCTTCGGCCTCGGGCGGTTACCCGGCGATATTGCGTATAAGGGCAAAACCTTCCAGTTCTATTTCCCCATAGTGACTTGCTTAATCGTCAGCGTCGCCGCAACGCTTTTCTTCTGGCTGATTTCATTTTTGACGAGGAGATAATCCCTCTTAGTGCTTTTTGGGGTTGCTCTTTGGCAATCCAAAAGCGCAAATCCAAAATCCAAAATGTTATGACCCAACCCTCCCTGAATTTCGGGCCGGTACGAAGGATCTACAGCGTGGCGGAGCTGAGCCTGGAGATCCGCAGCCTGCTGGAAAGACAATTCCCGGACGTTTGGGTGACCGGGGAAGTTTCCAATCTGCGCGCGGCCGGTTCCGGCCACCTCTATTTCACGCTCAAAGATGAAACGGCGCAGCTTCGCGCCGTGTGCTTTCGCAATCAGGCGCGCTACCTGAAATTCAAGCCGCAGGACGGGCTCGCGGTGATTGCCCGCGGACGCCTGAGCGTCTATGAAGCGCGTGGTGAATATCAACTCTACGTGGAATTCCTGGAACCGGCGGGGCTGGGTGCGCTGCAACTCGCTTTCGAGCAACTGAAACAGAAGCTCGCGGCCGAGGGCTTGTTTGACCCAGGACGCAAAAAGCCGCTGCCCATGTTGCCGCGCGTCATTGGTGTGGTGACTTCGCCCACCGGCGCGGTCATCCGCGATATCCTCCGCATTCTCCATCGGCGTTTCCCCAATATCAACGTGCTGCTCTATCCGGTGAGGGTGCAGGGCGAAGAAGCGGCCCAGGAAATTGCTCAGGGCATCGAGTATTTCAATCGCAAGGCGCCCGTTGACGTGATGATCGTGGCCCGCGGCGGTGGCTCGCTGGAAGACCTCTGGGCATTCAACGAGGAAGTGGTGGCGCGGGCCATCGCCGCGTCGAAGATTCCGGTAATTTCCGCCGTCGGCCACGAAACAGATTTCACCATTGCGGATTTTGTCGCTGATTTGCGCGCGCCCACACCCTCAGCCGCGGCGGAATTGGTAGTGAGCCGCAAACAGGATTTGGCGGCCGGGCTCCACGACCGTGCTCGGCACATGGGGCAGATGATTCGCCTGAGGATTTCCGAAGCCCGGCAGGCGCTGACGGAACTTCGTATGCACCACGTTTTCCAGATGCTCGCCTCACGCATCGCTGAACGCGCGCAGCGCGTGGATGAATGCGTGGGTACCCTCGAGCGGTTGATGCGCTCGCGCCTGCACGCGGCACGGCAGGAATGGCTGCGCGCCTCGGCGGGTGTGGTGCGATACGATTTCACGCGGCACCTTCGACTGAAGCGCGCCGCCCTGGAAGAGCGCGAGCAGAGGTTTCAGAACGACTTCCGGCGCTTCCTCACGGACCGGCGCAACCGCTTGGCGCAACTGGAAGCCCTATTGAAAGAGCGCAGTCCGCGCACGATCCTGGAACGCGGCTATTCCATCACGCGCGACGCGGAGGGCAAAATCATTCGCGATGCTGCGCAGGTCGCGGTGGGCGCGGAGGTGTCCGTCCACCTTGCGCGGGGAGAACTGGAAGCAGTCATCAAGAATCGAAAGATCTGAGGCAAGGTTCGCCGTGTGGACTTGCGGAAGGTAGTTTTAGATCAGCCAGGGAATTCTGTTGTGGGCCCGCTCCTGGCATGCGTCGGGGGGCCCCCCTCAACCTCCCATCCACAACTCATCTTTTCTGCGCCAGCGCCAACTGCATGAGGACGCGGCGAGCGTCGGCAAAGCGCGTGAGCTTTCCGTTGGCATCCAGAAAGATCATAATCAGCGCGCGGCCCTCCGCATTCACCCGCATCACCACGCAATCGCCCGCTTCGTTGGTAAATCCGGTCTTTTGCACTTCAATATCCCAATCGGGCCGGCCCACCAAGCGGTTCGTGTTGACAAAGGAAAGAATATACCGGCCGATCCGTACGTCGTAGTGGGGATCGGTTGTGAATTGCCGAATCAGCGGATAGTGATCGGCAACTCGGACCAGTTCGGCCAGGTCAATAGCGGTCGATACGTTTTCATTCGTCAATCCATTGGGATTGACAAAGTGCGTATTGGTCATCCCCAAGACCGCCGCTTTTGCATTCATGGCTCGGATGAATGCGGGGCGCCCGCCAGGGTAATAGCGGCTGAGTGCTGCGGCGGCGCGGTTTTCCGAAGACATCAAGGCCAGGTGCAACATGTCTTCCCGGCTCAGCGCCCAACCGATTTGCAGCCGGGAACTTGTCCCCATCAACAGATCCCGATCATCATTGTTGATCCTGAGCATCTCGCGCGGCGGCAGCTTGGCATCGATGACCACCATGGCGGTCATCAATTTGGTGATGGAAGCGATGGGTACGACCTTGTCCGCATTCTTCACCAGCAACTCTTCGGAAGTATTGGCGTCTACCACCAGCGCTATCTTCGATCTTACCTTTAGCCGGGATGGTGGAACCTGGGAAGGGGAAAGTTTTGTTGGAGCTTGCTTGGAGATAGGCGTGCGAGCGGGAGGCGGTGTCCGGGTGGGCGCGTCATCGCCACTTTGCGCGCCGAACACCATGCCAGTAACGACGACGTGGCCGGAGAAGAAAGAAGGGTTGATGGCAGCCAGGACAAGCGCGGCAGCAGCGATACATCTGCAAATGCGGCAGTCCCAAGGCGCGCGTGGTGAGATAGAAGTCATCCTGCTCTGCAAAGCCACTTGCCGGTTCCGGATCCGGAAAGTTCTGCAATGATTTAAGGGATTCTTGCCCCGAAAACTCTTCGTCTATAACTTGTACCCGATTTTCCGCAGAAATTCCTTACGGATTTGAATGTCGGCAACGGTCTCGATGCCGCGGGTCTTCACGCCGTCAATGACGCCCAGTATTCCACGGCCTTGTTCGGATTCCGCTACGATCACTTGCACGGGGTTCGCGGTGGCGCAGAAGATCTGGCAGACCTCCGGAACGCTCTTCACCGTGTTCAGAATGTTGAGGGGGAATCCACTCTCCATGAAGATGATGAAGGCATGGCCGCAGGAGAGCGCGAGAGCGTTCTTCTGCGCGAGGTGGATGAGTTGGGGATCGTTCCCCGCAAAGCGAACCAGCGCCGGACCCGAAGATTCGCAAAAACCAAGGCCGAATTTCATCTGAGGCGCGGTTTGCACAATAGCTTCGTAAAGGTCCTCCACCGTCTTGATAAAGTGCGACTGGCCGAGGATGAAGTTCATGTCCGCGGGCTTTTCGATGCTGACGGTTTTGAGTTCCATAGAATGCTCCGATCGTCGACTTGGAGTTCTGACCAAAAGTGGAACGGTGCCACGCGAGAACCCTCATCTCAGGGGGTTTGGGACCCCAAGCTGCTTACAGATTCTGATGGCTGTCGGGTTTTTGATCTCTCGGTGACGCGAATGGTAGACGTCCTGTTGGCGGCGCGATGGACAAATACGGAATGTTTCGCGCCCTCGCGCAACAGTTCACAGCCGCAGTCTTCGAGATGCCGAACAAAATCTGTTCGTTTCACGTCAGCGAGACCGCAAGAGGCTCGTGGAT
This sequence comes from Terriglobia bacterium, assembly GCA_049519635.1. Lineage (GTDB taxonomy): Bacteria > Acidobacteriota > Terriglobia > UBA7540 > UBA7540 > Bog-366. The sequence goes on from JBEKQO010000111.1 coordinate 5,998, forward strand.
GACCTTACGCCCTGTTTGATTTTCGTTGGCGAGGGCGCGGTTGGCTTCGAGCAACAGTTCAACGGCGTCGCGGAGATTCTCCCGCGCTTCTTCCAGCGTTTCGGCTTGGGTAATAGCGCCGGGGAACTCCTCGACATACGCAATATAGCCGCCCCCGTCCTCCTTCGAAACCTCTTCGTATACAGCCGTGAATTTGATTTTCATGGATGCACCCAAGCCACCCTGTTCCACCACCTGAAATGCCACTTGCTTTCAATTTCGAGGGCCGGCGTTTTCACCAAAGCAAGTTCATTGTATCACGCCATAATTCCCCAAACTCGGCATACGGCTGACTGGAACGAGCCCTGTGCGGCATGCCGTTTACCCGGATCCGAGTTACGGGCCCGGATGCCTTCTTACTCTTCCGAAACCTTGAGAACGGCAAGAAACGCTTCCTGAGGAATAACGACGCGGCCCACGCGCTTCATACGCTTCTTGCCTTCCTTCTGCTTTTCCAGCAGCTTGCGTTTGCGCGAGATGTCACCGCCGTAACACTTGGCGATCACATTCTTGCGAATGGCCGCGACGTTTTCGCGGGCGATGACGCGTGAGCCGATGGAGGCTTGGAGAGAGACTTCAAACATCTGGCGGGGAATCAGCTTGCGCATGCGGGTGCAGAGGGAACGTCCGCGCGCGAAGGCGGCGTCACGATGGCAGATGAAGCTAAGCGCGTCCACGGGCTCACCGGCGACCAGGAAATCCACCTTGACCAAGTCCGAGACCCAGTAACCCGCAAAGTGATAATCGAGTGAGGCGTACCCGCGTGAGACCGACTTGAGCCGGTCATAGAAGTCAAGGACGATTTCGTTCAGCGGCAGCTCGTAGGTCAGCAGCACGCGCTTGCCGGAGACGTACTCAAAGCCTTTCTGTACGCCGCGCTTCTCCTCGAGCAGTGCCAGGATCCCGCCCAGGTACTCATCCTGCGTGAAAATCTGGGCGCGAATGATGGGTTCCTCGACCTTCTCAACATCACCGGCCACCGGAAATTTGGCAGGGGTGTGAACATCCAGAACTTCTCCCGCCTTGGTGGTGATGCGATAACGCACGCTGGGCGCGGTGGTGATGAGGTCAATGTTGAATTCCCGTTCCAAGCGCTCCTGCACGATTTCCATGTGCAGCAGCCCAAGGAAGCCGCAGCGGAATCCGAATCCGAGAGCTTCGGAATTTTCCGGCTCGTTGATGAGCGAAGCGTCGTTGAGGCGCAACTTATCAATGGCGTCACGCAGATTCTCATAAGCGCTGGAATCAACCGGGTAGAGACCCGCGAAGACCATGGACTTGACTTCTTCGAAGCCAGGCAAGGGACCGGGAGCCGGACGCGTGTCATCCGTGATGGTGTCGCCGATGCGCGATTCGGAAATGCGCTTGATATTGGCGACGACAAAACCGACTTCGCCAGCCCCCAATTGCTCAACGCGAACAGGTTTGGGTGTTAACACACCCAACTCCTCGACGTTATACACCTGGTTGTTCGACCAGAGCTTGATACGCATACCGGTGGAGAGCGTGCCTTGGACGACGCGCGCCAGGACCACGACTCCCCTATAGGGATCGAACCAGGAATCGAAAATGAGCGCCTGGAGTGGCGCCTCCGGAGATCCAGTGGGCGGAGGGACGCGTGCGACGATGGCTTCCAGTACGTCCTCGACCCCAGAGCCTGCTTTCGCGCTGATGAGCAGGGCTTCCTTGGGGTCAAGCGCCAAGGCGTGCTCAATCTGCTGCTTGGTGGATTCGATGTCAGCGCCCGGAAGGTCGATTTTGTTGATCACGGGCACGATGGTGAGATGATTGTTCATCGCCAGTTGCGCATTGGCAAGCGTCTGGGCTTCTACGCCTTGCGAAGCATCAATCACCAAAACGGCGCCTTCGCAAGCAGAAAGGCTGCGCGAGACTTCGTAGGAAAAATCCACGTGGCCGGGGGTATCAATGATATTGAGCTGGTATTCGTTGCCGTTGCGGGCCAGATAATGCAGGCGGACGGCATGGGCCTTAATAGTAATACCGCGCTCGCGTTCCAGGTCCATGGAGTCGAGGACCTGCTCCGACATTTCGCGTTTGGAAAGTGCGCCGGTGATCTCGAGCAGGCGGTCCGCCAGCGTTGACTTGCCGTGATCGATGTGGGCGACAATCGAAAAGTTGCGAATGAAGCGAGCGTCAGTCATGAAACCTTCGTTTTGCCGGTTCCGCGCAGAATGCGAACCAAGGAGAGTTTCACCGCGTGGTGCGAGTGGTGGGAGCAGGCCCTTGCCAACCGCGAGACTATTTTCTAACCCTTTGAAAATCTATCATTTCCAAATGTTATAAGTCAATAATTTTGCCGCCCGGCCGGCGACCCTAAGTTGCTGAAAAGCCCGTTCGGAACGCTTAATCCGCACTTCTCACCACGGTTGGACGCTGCCGGAAGGGCGGGGCTTGAGCCCCGCCGAAATCGCGGCTCCCATCCTCCATTCGTCCCGCACCCCGCGCAGCTTTCGGCTGCAAGCTGCGCGGGGTGTGGGATTTGGAAATAATCAGGATGGCCTTGCAACGGCGGGGCTAAACAGGCTGCGGAAAAACTCGAATGCGCCGTCATTCTGAGCATTGACAGCCGTTCGGCTGCCCACGATAGGCAGAAACTTGATTGGAAGAACCCATCATCCAACCTGTCATCCTGAGCAGCAGCGAAGGACCCCGGCAGTCTGCTGGGTTTCATGAACGGGGCCAACTACGGGGGTTCTTCGCCCCAAAAGCGGGTTCAGAATGACAGCTTGAGCGACGGTGAAGCGAAAAGACTTACGCGTCGAGTTTCTGCAGAGGAGCAGCGGCGAAGAATCTCGTATTGCCTTGAAAATAAACAGAGCGAGATCCTTCGCTGCACTCAGGATGACAGCATTGTAGGTTTTTTCCGCAGCCTGTAAAGCCCCGCCCTTCCAGCATCGCCCAAACGTGGGTAGAGTCGAGGAGAGGCGCGGTGGCGGCGAGATCGCCGCTCCGTTTCCCCTCCCCGCTCATCGAACCGGACGGGCGGATTTCCCGCATCCGGCTCTCCGACAGGATTCACCGTAAGGCTCATGCACGGGCGCCCAGATGCACCCGACGCAGCCGCAACACCCCCAGCGGCCCGAAGATCACTTCGTCCGCCCAGCGTTGCGTGCCCCGCGAGGACACCTTATGCCGCCGTCTCAGGAAGTGTCGAACACGGACTGCCACATGGTTATCGACGGCTCGGTACGCCGGCATCCGGGTCCCGTAGCCGAAGTAATTCAACCAGCCCCGCAGGATGCCGTTCAGTTGGTCGCGCACTTTCGGCCATGATTCGGTATGGCCAGTGCTTCCTACCCCAAAATATCGGGGGCTTGATCCAGCACCATGGATGCGATCTCTGACGTCACCCTACCCTTTTCGCGATCGACCGTCCCCATTGAATCAGCGGGTCCTCAATAATGTGATAGGCGATGACCGAGGCAGCCCCGGTGAGGGTGAGAGCGGCCACTATTTTCAACGGGACCGGAAGCCACGGCATGTGGTCAAACACTAGCGTGTAGCTTGGCACGTGAAGTAAGTAAATTCCGTAAGAATACTTCGCAATCTGGTGCGCCCAGAAACTCAGCAAATGAGAACGTATCTCATCGAAAAAGGGAATTCCCACACCAAGAAGCAAGCAGGCAATGGCATTCACGGTCGCATTGCGAGCCGTATCGATAAGAACTCCTTGCATGAACAGGCAGCGTGCCAGCAACAGGCCGAGAATTGCCAGCGGCCACACAAACCAGGGGAACCTGGCGCGCACACGGCCCAGCATGCGATACGCAATCATTCCGCCGATAAACATCGGCGGAAATATGGTGCCATGAAATGCCCGAGGAACATTAAGCGAGGTGAAAGTCGTCGCTGCTGTCGCAGCAACGAACCACATGATAATCGGCCAATACACCTGGTCGTATTTCTTCATGAAAAGATAGAACGCCGGGAGGAACAGGTACATCTGGACTTCCCAAGGAAGGCTCCAGAGTGGCATCTCCACATTCGGGTAGCGAAAAATATTTTGCAAGAGAGCCAAATTGACCAATATGGCGCGCCAGCCGATCTGCGCAAATTTTTCAGGCGGCTGGTCCGTGAGCCCCGTCACTAGCACCAGGATAATGCACGTCCAACACAAAGGATAAATCCGGAAAGCTCGACGAATGTAAAAGTTCAGCGTCAGATGATTCGATGTCGTCCGCTGCATTGACATTAAGAGGACCAACGCGGTGTGCACGAAAAAGAACAGCACTCCACCTATACCAAAGTTAGCAATCCAAACGGGAACGCGAGGAACTCCCAGCACGGATCGAAGGAGATGCCCGCCGGCAACAGCCAGAACGGCAACGGCCCGCAACACGTCGAGGTTGCCGAGTTCCTTTTTTGCTGCCTGGGGGCTAGATTGTTGGACCCCATTCACGGTCGCCATGCTGTTAATCCTCCCGCTCTCTAGGAACGAGCGAGCCATCCCGTCGTCAACCCGTAGCCATAACTTTACTTCGGTACTCTGACGGGCGCTGCGCGTTTTCGCTATTCGCCCTACTACTGTCAGGCTAAGCTGGCGGCCGGTTCCTTCAGTTTAGGATCCAAATCGCCGACTATAGACCCTGGCGAGATAGGTGTAGTCTTCCTGTTCAGCCCTTGCCGCCCAGAGTTCGGCCTGGACCTTGGCCAAGCGAGTCCGTGCAGCCTCCCGCTGCTCTGACCTGACCACAAAGCGGGACCGCGGCGCCCATGAACCTTTACAAACGATTAATGCTGTTTAAAAGGCTCACGCCGACTTCAGTCTGGGGCCCCTCCTGCGGGGGCGGGGGGGGGCAGATTCAACGGATTTCTCAAATCTCTGGAATTACGTCTTTCCAAACGAATTCGCTGGGCCCGTTCTTGGGCTGACTTCGCAGAGATTCTATGCAGGTGCCGATTCAGGGCCACGACATAGGCAACGATCGGGGCGCTCAGCAGCCAAGCGGCGGAAAAATATGCAAAAGTCGATTCCGTAACGGAGGAAATGGTTACAAATAGAAAAATCGCGGGAATTTCAGGAGGAATCAAGGATTTGTCAGCGGGCTGCTTGATAAGAAAATACTTGATGAGATAGTACCACACGATGAGTAATCCCAGCAGAATGGCCCCCCCTCCCAAGAGGCCGGACTGAAGGAAGACGTGCAAGAAAGCATCATGAATGTGCTCCCCCAGGTAGAACCGGTCGGCCTGAAAGCCGTATCCCACCCAAGGAGACTCCCCAAGAAGATGCCATCCCACCCCCCAAAGCCCGGTGCGTCCGGTCAACGTGAGGTCAACGTTGCCCGTTCGGGTGATATAAAGAAAGAACTTGGAGAAGAACCCCCGTAAACCCAGCAAAATAGTGGCGCCGGTCCCCACCAGGAAATAGACCACGCGCTTGGCTCTTTCGGTCCCCAAAATCACGCCCAGACCGGCGACAAACGCCAAGGTTTCCGTGCGGCCATTGGCAAGGACCAATGCATAGAGCGAAGCGGCGAACACGATACCCCATGCGATCCGGACGCGAAGCCTACCCTTCCGCATAAGCCCAGGGAGCGCCACCAATGCGGTCATGGCCGCGTACCGGGCAAATCCGGTGTTTCGGGTCGAAGGCATTCCCATAATCACGCCCTTCCTGCCGTATGCATGCGGGCCTACAGATCCGGCATCCGGCTCAGCGAATGACCCCGCATGCAGGTAAGGGATGGCGCCCAGCAGGCTGAGCGTAATCATGGTGCCCACAATCCAGGTGAACTTCAGCACTAAACGAATGTCGGGCAGAGGATCCTCAACCATGACAATCGCCAGCAGAACCAATACAATGGCCAGGTAGTTAGCGCCCATATACAACGCATCCCTCGGGTCGATGGATATGGTCGCGGAAGAAGCTAATCCCGTGATGGCATACAACAACATCAACCCCAAAGGACCCATGATCCAAGGAAATAGCCGCTTGGATCGTGTGAAGATGATGAGGATAGAGATCCAAGCGGCCAGGATCGGGAAAAAAGCCCTGATGGCATGGACCAAATTCGCGGTCGTATTGGCATAAGTCGGATCGATTGCGTAGCCAAGGCCGGTGTTATAACCTAACCAGAGAAGGCCCCATAGTCCCATGCCCATGAGGGCATTCCTACTCATCCCCGGCCTCGGCTTGGCAAACTGATCGCGCGGAAACGGACGGGCCGCCGCCCGTTTCAACTGCAAAGGTTGTGCCACTCCAATTCCCATCTAAGCCTCTCGGGAGGGTGCTTCCAACGCATCCTCGTATATCTTCAAAAGCCGTTCACCCAGGTGATCCCAGCTATAGACTTGTTCTGCACGAGCCCGTCCCGCTTGACCCATTTTCACGCAGAGCTCGCGGTCATGATACAAGCGTTCCAAAGCCTGGGCCATGAGTTCGATAGCCTCATGGGGAGAGCGGGCAGGAATCTTAATGCCGCATTCCTCCGTGACGTGCATCCCCGGACCGGCCAGGTCCATGCAAACTACGGGTTTACCGGCAGCCATAGCTTCCACCACCACTGCGCCTCCCCCATCCCGGAAACTTGGGAACAAAAAAACGTCACACGAACACATCGCGGCTAAGAGTCCATCGCGTGCCATCCAGCCGGGAAAACACACCTGGCCGCCAAGCTGCAGTGGACGGACGATGCCCTCTAGCCGTGGAAGATCCGGCCCTTCCCCGACAATGACCATTTTTGAATCGGCGTGCTGGTCGGCAAAAGGCTTAAAGGCCCGGATGGCAAGTCCGTACCCTTTGAGGGCAATCAGTCTGCCTGCTGACAGGATGCGAAATTCTTTCGAAGGCTTGGCGCTCGAAACCGTTGCCTTGTGATCCCGCGACACCCCGGAGCCATTCCGGCTGGCAATTAGGGTCAAGTCTTCTGAAGATATCCCGTTTACAGGAAACAGTGTAGCCTTCGGCCGAAACCGCATGGGAATAGCCGCAAGGGATTCGCGATTGCAGACTAGGATCCTGCGCGCTCGCGATTGGCCGAGAAGGAAGATGGGGTCGTGGCGGAGGACCCAGCCCATACCGGCTCGCACTCGTTCCCAGAGGCGATTATGCCACGCGTACTCAGAAAGAAACTGCCGAGGAGTTTTCTGTGCCCCTCCACAAGGACCTCTTAGATAGGGAATAGGCAGGAACGCCCCCACAAAGCTCGCGGCCCAGTCATTCGCATAAGTAAGGTGGTGGAAGGCATCAAACCTGATCTTCCTATGCAGCCGCCTCGCAACAAAATAGGCTTTGATCTGCCAAAGGTAAGCATAAAACTGAAAGCATCCCTGGAGCTTGCGTAAAACCCCCAGCCAGCGAGGCAAGTCGAAATAGTCGAAACTAAGTGTGGGATGGGTCTGCACTTGCAGCCCCTTTTCGATTCCCTCACGGTTCGAAGGGTGCGTTAAGACGTGAACTTCGTGAAACCTGGCGAGCTGCGTGACCAAATTCCAACCGAGTACCGCCTCTCCGCTGCCCAATTGGGTGTTGCCGGAGGGGCTGCATACAAAAGCACAAGTTAGTACGCGCAGCTTCTTCCCTCCTTTGCTGTTGGCGGCATTCATCGGCATTGAAAAATTCCAATCCCCAAAGGTCGAACCCTCTCGTGCACAACGCGTACTTGGATGACCATTGTCCGGGTCGCCCCTCTCCTTGATGAGTTGGCGTTGCCTTAGGCCGCCCGTTGTCCGGTGCGCTTAGCTCGGGGAACTACCGCTTGTAGCAGAAAATATGCAGTTCCGGCCCACGCGCGTGACTGTCGATCCCGTTGAACCCGCAAGACCGCAGCAGCCCAAGAATGTCTTCAACTGCCGTCCCAGCAGGAAGAAGCTGGGGATGAACCTCACAGACGAGAAATTCACAGCGAGCCTCAGCCAACATTTGGCGAAGCCCTCGCATGACGGAGTATTCGAAGCCCTCCACATCGATCTTGACGGCACGCGGAACGGGCAGGCTCTGTGTACGGCGAAACCAATCTCCTTCCACGACCTCCACCACCTCAGCGGCGTGAGCCTGGCGGCTGCTGGGCGGCCCTTTCAAGAGGGTGGAGCGCCAGGGCCGCTCCTCCTCTACGTACATCTCTGTTCTGTCCGCTTGTTCTCCCAAGGCATATGGGAAGCAGCGGATGTTCTTAAGATCATTCAGTTGAATATTCGCCTGCAAGCGTTCAAAGTTGCGCCTGAGGGGCTCAAAAGCAATGATCTGCCCCTGCTCGCCGACTCTCTTCCCTAATGCCACGGAATACAGGCCATAGTTGGCTCCCACGTCGTAAACAATATCGCCGGGCGCAAGAAAAGCAAGGCAGGTCTCCAACGTATGCCTCTCCGACCAGGCGCAATCATTTGACATGCTGGCTCCCTCGAGGTCCCTCACCTCTTCCGGATTTCTAGCGTACAAGCTGAGGCATACATCCGAAACCTGGAGCTTCAGAACGCCGCGCGGAGTCGCCCAACGATAATAAAGGCTGCGCAGGGCGGGAGCCACCCCAGCCCTCCGGGCCAGGTTCGTGAGTTGGGGAAAATAGGTCAAGCGCCTTAGCACGTTCGCCATGTTTGCCTCTCTTGTACTCAGTTTAACTGCTTGCTCCCAGATTCGCCCCCTGAGGGGCGTTTTCGACACACTGCATACTCGACCATGCCCGACGGGCGGACATCGATTTCGACAAAACCCAAGGATCTGAGCAGTTCGATGATATCTCGGGGCTGGAGACCCCCCGGCAGCAAGCGCGGATGAATCTCACAGCACACGAGCAGGCAGGCGGGATCCGCGAGCGTTTGCCGGAGTCCTCGAATCACCGCATATTCGGATCCCTCGACATCAATCTTGGCGACGACAGGTACCGGAAGGTTCTTATCTCTTCGAAACTGGTCGCCCGCGACCACTTCCACTGACTCCTCGCTCAACATTTCATCCGTCTGCGGCTTTACCAGGCTCGATCTCCAAGGATCGTTCGCAAATGTATATAAGCGCGCCGAGGAACTCTCTTCTCCCAGCGCCTTGCAAAAGGTGAGAACATTTGTCAGTCCGTTCAGTGCCAGGTTTTCTTGGAGGCGGCGGTAACTCCGCGCGTCAGGCTCAAAGGCAACGACCCGACCTTGATTACCCACCAGCCGGCCCACCACGGTCGAGTACAACCCCACGTTGGCTCCCACATCGTAGACAACATCACCGGGTTTCAGAAGACCGGTAAGTTGTTCGAGAGTCTCCTTCTCCGCGCTGTTGACAGAGTAAGTGATAATGGGACCTTCGAGCGACCGCAATTCCTCCGGCCTCCGCGCATAGAAGCGGTACCCGTGCGCCCCGATCTGAACGCGCAGGACCCCTCGCGGGGCGACGCAAGAGCAGTAAATTCTCGCCAATATCTTCCGCAGACCCAGACGGTCCGCAAAGGTCACCAAGCCTCGCCGGTATGTGAGTTGTCTCAACCTGCCGATAATCATACCGTAAGTGCGTTGCCTCAACTTTCCCACTTTCGTGGCGCCCGCCCCTTAGGGAAGCCTGAAAACGGCAGTCAAACCCTGGCGCGCCCGATGTAGAGCCCGTGGAAGTGCCCCGTGTATCCTTGAAACAGCCAGCCATACACTCGCCTTCCCAGGAAGGATGCGGCCAGGGCCATCAACAGCGCCGGCTGAAGGGGACGCAGTTTCAAGGCTTGGAAGGCCGTACGTCTGGCGCTGGCCGGGTCGTAATTGAAAAGCAATATCGCCAGTGTTGCCAGTTGCTTGCCAAGCACAGAAGAGGACATTTGATCACGGTACTTCTCGATCATGTTGGCCTTTCCTCTGCAGATGCCCCTCAGGCTCCCGGTCACCTGGTCGGTTCCAAAGTAACGGATGACCAGGCAGTCGGGGACGGCCGCAACTCGCGAGACTTTCGACACCCTGATCCAGAGATCCCAGTCCTGGCAGTTCACAAGCTGCTCATCAAATCCTCCCACCTGCTCCAAAATGCTGCGACGCACCACGACCCGCGAACAGGACCCGATGAAATCCCACTCCAGCAGGTTCTTGTACACGTCTCCTTGCAGTGTCGGGCTTCGGAGCTTGAGCGTCTGGCCGCCCTCGGTGACCAGCTTCTTTCCGCTGTAGACAAGGCCTACATCCTGGGCCGATTCCTCAAAACAGGCGACTACTTTGGCTAATTTCTCCGGCATCCACTCATCGTCGGAATCCAGGAATGCCACGTAGGCGCCACGCGAAGATCGGATGCCGGTGTTCTGGGCCGAGGATTGGCCGCGGTTACGCTCATGACGAAGGTACCGTATTCGTTGATCCCCAAAAGAGGCAACAACTTTCTCGGTATCATCTGCCGATCCATCATCGACGACGAGCAGTTCCCAGCCCGCAAAGGTCTGACAGGCAACACTTTTGATGGCCCGCGCCACAATGTCGGCACGGTTGTAAGTCGGAATGACAACGCTCACGATTGGATTGTTCAACTCAGTCATTGGCTATGCCTTGGTAACCCGACCGTGCATCCACGCATGCCGTCGGCCCACCACAATAGCTTCCGTCCTGCCAGGTTGCGGCTTGAGAAAGTTCATACCACCACCCCCGCGACGACGCTTGCCAAGGTAACAGCGCCTTTCTCATTATGTCACCTCTACGCCCTCAGGGCTAGCAACGAGCGCCTCTGCGGGCATCACGGCGACGACCGCCTGGCATCATCCCTTCGGCTCGATATCCCCCTTGATGGGTTGAGATAGTAACATCCGACGTCAGCAAACGAGCGTGCCCATCATCGCCCTGGTCCATGGCCTATTCCCTCGATGCCTCCGCGCTCTCAGGCGCCCGGTGCTCCCTGGCAACTTCGGCGAGCTTCGGGTCGAGATCGCCAACGATCTTGGTCCAGGCGTATTCCCGCTCGATGAGGCTGCGCGCGCGCGCCCCTATGGCCCGCCGCTGCTCAGGGCTGCGCAGCAAGTGGATAACTCGTTCGCTGAACGCCTCAGTCGTTTGGGCGATCAAAAGATGTTCGCCATCCCGCGCCTTGATACCCTGACACCCAATTATGGTGGAGACCACAGGAACCGCACACGCCATGCCTTCTAATACCTTAAGCTTCGTCCCCTCTCCGTAACGATAGGGTGCAACGGAAACCGCCGCCCGGGCATAGAAAGGCCGGACATCTTCCACGGCGCCGGTCACATGGACGCCGGGAATTTCGGCGAGCTGCCTGACCTCTTGATTGGGACTGCTTCCCACAATCCAAAACTCCGCCGTGGAGATCTCTTGCTTGATCCGGGGGAAAACGGTGCGGGCGAACCAAATCGCCGCCTCGCTATTTCTGTAAACAGCAAAGCCGCCGCAGAGCACCAGGGAGGGGCTTTTTCGGTCCTCCGGCGCACCGGGAACAAAGAAGTCGGTATCGACACCGTTGGGGACAGTCCACAATTTCACACGGGCGGGCAGATAACTGCGGGCAAATTCTGCTTCCCGGTCAGAAGCACAAAGCATCGCCGCGAGGCGCGACCCAACCGCTCTCTGGAACCAACTCATCTTGATGAGATTCAACAAGGCGAAAGCCCGCTTAAGGATTCCTCCCTGGCGCAGGTACTGACGCCAAAGGAGCCCTTCCGACTCATGTTCGTCCAACACGACCGGTGTATTTCGGGCCAATGCAGGCGGGATAAGCTGCGCCATGAAAGCGAAATTCGCCAGGATCAGGTCAAAGTGTTCCGACTCCAATTTCTCTCGGATACTCCGCTGAACCGTCCGTCCGCCGAATTTCGCCGCCGTGTACGGCAGTGGCGAGAGCACCGAAGCCAGGGCGGCTAGAACCGGCCGAGTCTGCCGCGCACTGGCAGGAGGGCGGTAGAAACGAACTTCTCGACAAAGGATCTTGACGGGATGATCGTCCGCCAGGGGAGGACCCTCGTAGCCTGCCAACAAAACAATCTCATGCCCGCGCCGCGAAAGCTCCCGGAGGATGCCATAGATGCGCACCACGTTGCCGCCATAAAGAGGCCAAGGAAGATAAGGTGAAAGAACGAGAATTCGCATGATCCTCACTGCCGTGCCCGGCAACATGAGCGAGACGTGCCCCAACGAGGTTTTGGACGCCAGCGCTTTACACTCGCAGAGGAGGCTTTGCGTGCGCTGTTGGCTGGGGGGAATCACACTCCCCGGGCGGCGGCCAGATCGGACTCCAACATCATTCTCACGAGCTGCTTGAAATCCACGGTGGGCTGCCAGCCCAGCTCGTCACGCGCCCGGCGCGCGTCCGCGCGCAAATCGTGGATCTCCCCGGTACGCAGAAATTGCGGGTTGACCTCCACCCATTCTTCCACCGACCCCGGAACATTGCTGGACGGCCCGAGTTCACGCATCGCCGCCATGATTTCCAGAAGAAAATCGGAGACGCTGTGCGAGACTCCCGTACCGATGATGTAGTCCTTGGGTTCCGATGGTTGCAACATGGCGTGCATGGCCTTAATGTAATCTCCCGCAAATCCCCAGTCACGCCGCGCCTGAAGATTCCCCAGCGCCAGTTTGGTGCGGTCGCCAAGGAGCCAATGCGCCGCGACGCGGGAGATCTTACGCGTCACCATTTCGGGCCCACGGCGGGGCGACTCATGGTTAAAGAGAATACCGCCGACCGCGTACAGACCACGTTGCCGGTAGACTTCCGCCAACCTATGGGCCGCCAACTTCGAGGTCCCGTACGGCGAGGTCGGACGAAGAGGCGTCTGCTCGTCGCAAAGCCCGTTCCAATTGCCCATCATCTCAGAACTGGAGGCCTGGTAAACCCGTGCGTCCCGCTTCGTCCGTTCCACGATTTGGAGCAACCGGACTAATCCACCCACGTTGATGTCAAAGGTCTCCGCGGGAACCTCCCAGCTTGTGGGAACGAACACCTGCCCGGCCAGATTGTAGACCTCATCAGGCCAAGATTTTTGGAAGGCCACTGCCAGCGATTCGGCGTCGCGGAGGTCCCCGTAAACAACCTCGATGCGGGAGAGGATAGGCTGTAGCCAACGCGTGGACGCAGGCGCGCGTCGCACCAAACCCCACACTTGGTAGCCAAGGTCGAGCAAGTACTCGGCAAGATAGCTTCCGTCTTGTCCTGAAATCCCCGTGATTAATGCTGATTTCATTTTTGCGATATGTCCGTTTTGTATTCAGGATGCGATGGGAAGAGTGACCTTTCCCGCGAATCTCGATGGACCCGGCGGGTCTCAAATTCCGCAGTGGCCCGGGTCCTCACCGCCACAGGGGTCACGATACCCGCATCCCCGCCGCAGTTATGCACCGCAACTCCTTGGCGGGAGGGAGGATCATCCAGATTAATAGTTTTCATCTCGATGCTCATAATAACATACTCCAGCCTGGATTTCTCACCACGGGTTTTGGAAGGGCGGGGCTTTAGAGCTTGCGGAAAAACGCTCCAACACTTTCATTCTGAGCATTTACAGCCTTGCGGCTGCCCATGATAGGCGGGAACTCTGGCCGAGGAAAGGTAGCTTGGACCTGTTTTATAGGTCCGCGGCTTTTCCTTGTCCATCGGGGACGAGCCGCGGACCTAAAAAACAGGTCCGCGCTACACGTGCTGAATCTCAAGGACTTACGCGTCGAGTCTCTACAGAGCGAAGAATCCTGCCCGGCGCATTTTCTTAGCAGTGCGAGATTCTTCGTCGCTTGCGGCTCCTCTGTAGAAATATGGCGCGCAAGTCCTTTGCATTCAAAGAATCGACCCATGGGCTCGCGCCATGTTTCTGCCTGTCATGGGCAGGCGCAAGGCTGTCAATGCGCAGGATGACAGCTCCTACGAGTCTTTGCGTACCCTGTAAAGCCGCGCTCATTTCTCGGCTTGGATAGTTGCAATGACCACCGCGCGGGAGCCAGCCCGTTGATAGACTTTGGCGGCGACTTCCACCCTCTTACCGGCGAACTCCAGCAGCCGGTCGTTCTGGCCTTGGGCGGGCATGGTATCGGAGATAGGCCAATAAATTGTCCCTTTGTCGGTTAGAATCACCAGCGGCGATCCTGCCTTGGCGCAGGCCGCCGCGCACTCCGCGCTGATCGGCTTCTTCAGACCTTTCGTAAAGGCACAGGCGGAATCCAGGACGTAGCCTTTGATCGTCTCCGGCTGGCCTTCAGCACGCGCGATGTGCATACCTGCCACCAGGAGAATAGCCAGGGAGAATCCCCATACGAGTTTTTTGGGAATGTTCATAATGTTGCCTCCTTGCAAGTTCCGCGAAGCGGGACTCTACGAGTAGGAGTAGCGCGGACCTGTTTTGTAGGTCCGCGGCACGTCCCCTGTTGGCAAGTTAAAGCCGCGGACTTAAAAAGCAGGTCGGCGCTACACTTGCTTCTAGAACAAGAGTTTCAATGCGAATTGAATTTGCCGCGGCGGAGCCGCCGACTCAACCTGGCCGAAGGTGGGCGAGCTGATATCGTCATTGGGCACGCCAAAGTTCACCCGGTTCAGGATATTGAAAAACTCTCCGCGGAACTGCAAGGTCGCGGATTCCGCCAGGCGAAAATTCTTGGAGACAGCGAAATCCCATTGGGAGAGGCCGGCGGCTTGGACGATATTGCGGCCGGCATTGCCGAAGGTTCCCAGTTGGGTGTTTTGCTGAAACGCCTGGGTGTTGAACCATTCGCTTGCGGTTTTAGGACCATCGTTCGGATTGCCCACCAGATTCGGACGATCGCCGACAAACCCCGAGATCTCGGGGGACTGTCCCTGAAGAGAGGGGTCGCTGGAGTCATAGACTGTAAACGGAGTCCCCGTCGCCGCGGAGAAGATGCCGTTGAACTGCCAGTTGCCCAGCGCGCTCTGATACCAGTTGTGCGAATCCTTCCAGAAGGGGAGCAGCCACTGATAGCTGAAGACCAAGCGCTGGCGGGCATCGAAGAGCGAGCGGCCATACTCCGCCTCCAGATCCCAAGGGTTCTGCGCAAGGTCATTTTCGCCGGCGACGAGGGTGGGGGCGGACCCCGTTATATTGAAACTTGAGACGTCGTCCAGCGCCTTGGAATAGGTATAGGAAGCCAGGAATGCCATACCATAGCTCAGGCGTTTACGCAGGCTCGTCTGGAGCGAGTTGTAACTGGAGTTGGTGATACCAGAAATCAGGCCAATCGATCCGTAATTGCAAAGACTGGGATTAGACGCTTCACAGCCCGAATAGGGACGGTAAGCATTGACGTTTTGCTGTTCGCCGCTGATGCAGGAGGATTGCTGGCTCAGCGGCAAAGTGGAACACAGAGTGGGCGGATTGCTTTCGATGAAGCGCGGCAACTTGGTGCCTTTGGTACCTACGTATCCGACCTCCAGCAACCACCCCTGCCCAAAGGA
>JBEKQO010000112.1:0-37197 GCA_049519635.1 Terriglobia bacterium
ACGCTATCGCGAGCGCAACATTCCCTGACCGATCAGCCTTAGTGTTGGGCGAGGACTCAAAGAAGCAGGAAGATGGGCTTCTTCAAGCCCGGGAAATTCGAAGGCTGCATCTAAATGCGGACCTTGTTACGCTATCGGCCTGTGACACAGGCGCCGGCCGTCTTCGGGGTGAGGAGGGGATCGCCAGCCTGGAACGGTCGTTCCTGTTCGCGGGAGCAAGGTCGGTGCTCGCGACCTTGTGGACCGCCAGTGATGCGTACACTAGAAGCCTCGTGGAACATTTTTATCGGCACTTGGCTGCCGGCGAAGATGAGGGCGCAGCATTGCGAGAAGCGAAACTCGACCTTATCAAGGAATTTCGCAGCGAGGCTGTGCCGTATTATTGGGCCGGATTCTACCTGGTAGGCGATGCCTCCGGCCCGATTCCTTCTCTTGGGAGGTGAGCCGCAGCCCGAGAGTGGATATTGCATGACGCGGCTCCAGCAGGAAATCTACGCTCGTCCTCAATCGAGCCAAGGCTGCAGAGTGGAGCTGCGAGACGCGCGATTCGTCCCCTCCCAGACGATCAACGATCTGTTTCATCTCGCTTAACCAAAGGAAGCATTTCAACAACAAGGTTCTGCCTATCCTGGACTTGCTTAGTATCGCGGCGTTCCTTGGTACGCACGTTGGGACGACTCAGGGGTCGGCGCGATACCAGCCCTCGGCGCAAGGCAAGAACTGCCGACGGGCTGCTCAGTGCTTGGAACCTGGGAACGGATGGAATTGCCATAAAGACCTCAATCTCTCTCTCGTGGCCCCTTCCGGGCCAGCACCGTTAAATGTCGGGATTCCTTCCTGGGGGCGCAGGCAACACTTCACACATGGCGTGGAGCTGACGGCTCCGTACTTCAATCGCCGCCTTCACCCTTTGGAGCCCCGGCGCTGTCGTTAGAGTTTTTCAGCGCCCTACCACGTAACCTATTGAAAATTCAGGAAGGCAGACGAACCCTGTCCGCCAAGTACGGTCCGAGCGCGGAAATTTGACAGGAATCCTTCTCCGCCGGACGATTAGAACGTGCCGCAGTCATAAGAACCGTGGCGCTCAGTGACGTTGCGGATCTGCTGGGCGGTTAACGTAAGGCATTGGACCTGATCGGGTTCGAAACCGGAGGGGCATGCGACAAGGCAACGACAAGCCAGCACCGATGTCCATCAGACACCTCGGCCAAACGACGATGTTCTGCGGAGTAGGCTGTGGTTTACACAACCCAAAAGTTGGAATTGAGGTTTATGGCCACACAACCTAGGATAGGAGAGAGCTTCGAGCCTCTGCTGAACAGCGAAGAAGGCGCTTCGCTGCTTGGCGGGATCCACACCAAAACACTCCAACGCATGGCGCGAAAAGGAGAAGTCCCTGGTTACCAGATTGCGCATCGCTGGTACTTTCGGGCATCAGAGCTAGACGGTTGGCTCAAGACTAAGCTAAACTCAGGCAGCCAATTCGTCCGCGTGAACGGAGGAGAGTGAAATGTTCAAGCGGATGCGATATCAACAAGGTTCTTTAATACGGGAGAAACGTAAGACCCGTCCCGATGTCTGGGTATTCAGATGGCGAGAAGCAAGCCCCAACGGCCGAAAGCACAACAGAAAAGCGCTGGTTGGTTCGGTGGTGCAATACCCCACCGAATCGAGAGCAATGAGGGCTGCCGAAGGTCTGCGCTTGGAAATCAACAAGGACGCTCCCCGGGCGGTCACCAATTCGGTGACTCTTGGGCAGTTGGTTGCACACTATCAGGACAAGGAGCTTCCGAGAGATGCCAGCCAGGCCAAGGTGCCGAAAGCTTACTCCACGGTGGTGACATACCGGCGTTATTTGAAGAAATGGATAATGCCGAGATGGGAGCCTTACCGGTTGCAGGACGTTCAGCCGGTAGCTGTGGAGGACTGGCTCCATGCGTTGAAAGCGGCGAACGGAACGAAGGCCAAGATCCGGAATATCATGAGTGCCGTCTTCCGTCACGCCATCAGGTACGGTTTTCTGCCGAGACACGAAGAGTCCAATCCGATCAAATACGTTCGGCAGAGTGCAGGGAGCGATGTTATTCCGATTATCCTCACAAAGGAACAAATCTGGAAAATCATTGCGTATCTGCGAGAGCCGGCACACACGATGGCGTTTCTAGATGCCTTTACGGGCTTACGGATAAGCGAACTGCTGGGTCTAAAGTGGAGCGACATCGACTTCGAGAGGTCCGAGATCAACGTTCGGCGCGCCATTGTCTATGGTGTGGTCGGAGACTGCAAATCGAAGGCATCAAAGAAGCCGGTCGCGCTAGATCCGGTGTTGGCAGAGACTTTGCGACACTGGAGGCTCAAAACCCCTTACAACAAACCAGACGATTGGGTTTTCGCAAGCACGAAGCTGAACGGAACGAAACCCCTAAACCCCGGTATGACTCGCACGAGGCATCTCAAGCCTGCTGCCAAAAAGGCTGGTGTTGCAGGCAATATCGGGTGGCATACTTTTCGCAGGACCCTGGCAACTCTGTTTATTGCCGATGGGGTAGATGTCAAAACGGTTCAAGAAGCGCTTCGACATTCGACCAGCAAGACCACGCTGGACTTGTATGCGCAAGCGACTACACCAAGCAAGCTCGCCGCCCAAAGGAACCTAATCGACACTATCGTTCCAAAATCTCAGCAACCGGCCGTTCCTACGATGGTCAACTAGTAGATCCCACCAGGATATTGTTCCTTTTTGTTCCCACGGCTCGGACTATCGAATGTGCTAACTTATTGAAAGGATTGGTGCCGCGGGACGGAGTTGAACCGCCGACGCCAGCCTTTTCAGGGCTGCGCTCTACCACCTGAGCTACCGCGGCACACGTGGAAGTCTCTCGGACATGGCAGAGTCATTACCCACCGCCACGGCAAGCAAAGGCACTGCTTTGCGACTCATGTCCGTCCCAACATTTTCAGACGGATTTGGTTCCTTGTCAAGAATTGAAGCCCTGAATCGAATCAGTAGAGATCGCGCCCATCATTATAGAGGCATTGCGGGATCTGCCTTTCCCATCAGCTTCCTGCTTGCTTGGCGGGGCAGCGCGCGCCTTTTCTCATCTTATGAGCAGGGGGGAGTGATTTCCAGTCTAGCGCCCTCCCCAATCTTCCGGCGGAAACTCGATACCCCAGAAGCGGTGGGTATTGGCCCACTCGACTCCGATCCGCCCGGCCTCGCGGGTCCCGTCCCGGCCTATCCACACGACTTGAAACAGTCCCGTATGGCCTCGATCGACGGTATAAATCGAAAGCACCTGGCCCATCGCATAGTTGCGAGTGGTCCTCAAGCAGGCGCCGAATTTGCTGATGCTGACAGTTTCTGTCTCTTCGGTGAATCTATTATCTTCCGCATCAACTCCGCTGATCTTGACGCGGCATCGGAACTGGAGCCGCGAAGACCGTCTCTGCTGAGGTGGCGATTGGGTAGCCATGGCGGGCCTCCGTCTCTCGTCATCGGGAAAGTAGTGGGATGTGAAGCCTGACCGGCGACAAAGGCCAGTTCACCTGCATCCTCATACCGCTGCCGGATCCAACGCTTAAAGAAGAAAACGTCGGGCGGCCGGCTCACTTGGCCGTCCTCGCCCCGGTATGGCGGAATGCAACGCCCCCCTGTATTTGCAGGACGGCCGGGGCGGGCTCATGCAAAACTCAAAGCTTAGCGCAGCGATTGATCCACTTCCTGGAGCCAGTCTGGACGCTTCAGCACCTCGCGGGGGCGCGCACCGTCCGGGGAGCCCACGATGCCGTCCTTTTGCATCATGTCAATCAGCCGAGCCGCCCGTCCATAGCCGAGGCGCAAGCGGCGTTGCAGCAGGGAAGTCGAGGCCTTTCCAGATTCCACCACGATGCGAACGGCATCTTCGTAAACGGAATCAAGTTCGGAGGTTTCCTCCTCATCCCCCGGCACTTCCTCCTGATCTTTGTCGTGAATGGGTTCCAAGAATTCCTCGTTGTATTGAGGCTGCGACTGGGATTTGCACCAATCGACCACCCGCTCGATTTCTCCTTCGGTGATCAGCGCCCCGTGCAAGCGCAGAAGGCGAGAGCTTGCCGGAGGCATAAAGAGCATGTCGCCGCGCCCCAATAATGCTTCTGCGCCATTGGAATCCAGGATAGTGCGCGAGTCCACCTTGGAGGCGACACGGAAGGAGATGCGGGACGGCATGTTAGCCTTGATCAAACCCGTGATGACATCGACGGACGGCCGCTGCGTGGCCAAGGCCAGGTGAATACCTACGGCGCGCGCCATTTGGGCCAAACGCGTGATGGATTCTTCCACGCCCTGCGGTTCCACCATCATGAGGTCTGCCAATTCGTCGATAATGATCACGATGTAGGGCAGAGGGCGCTCGCGCTCGCCATTGTTGTCAAACAAGCTCAGGGTCGATTCCGGCTCGAACAATTTATTGTACTGGGCGATGTTGCGCACGCCATGCTCGGCAAGCTTGCGCAACCGATCGTCCATTTCCATTACCGCCCGGCACAGGGCGTTGGCAGCGCGTTTAGGCTCAGTGACAATGGGCGTCAGCAGGTGCGGGACGCCCTCGTAAAGGTTCAATTCCAGGCGCTTGGGGTCAATCAGGATCAGCTTTACTTCATCCGGCGTGGACTTCATAAGGATGGAAACAACCAGGGAATTGATCGCCACACTCTTGCCGGAGCCCGTCGAGCCGGCAATCAGCAGGTGGGGCATTTGCGTCAGGTCGCCGATGCGGATTTTGCCGGTCACGTCTTTTCCCAGGCCGAGAGTCAGCCGGGAGGGCGCCCCCATGAACTCGTTCGACTCGATCAATTCGCGCAGGTGGATGATCTCGCGGCGCAGGTTGGGCACTTCAATGCCCACCGTGGATTTGCCCGCAATGCGATCGATCAGGATCGACTCCGCCTTCATGGCGAGGCACAAATCGTCAACGAGATTCGTGATGCGGCTGTACTTAATGCCGGCTTCCGGCTTGAATTCGAAGGTGGTCACCACCGGCCCGGGATGAATCTGCGTGACGCTTCCGGTGACGCCGAATTCGAGAAACTTCGCGGTTAGCCGGGCGGCGCGTTCCTTCAGTTCGTCTTCATCGATTCCCTCCGCGTCCTCGGGAGGCCGCAGCAGCGTGACGCTGGGCAATTTGTATGCCTGTGCGCCACGCCCCACGATTTTTGGGGGTGCGTCTGCGAGCGAAGACTTGAGTGTTCGTACCACAGGTGCAATCGCCGGTTCTGCCGCGGCTTCCGGCTTCGCCGGGGGAGCGGCCGGGGGAGTGGGGGTGGGCGGTACGATGATGGCGCGTGCCGGCTGCCCTTGCCGGGCGGCCACCTTCTGAAGCAGCACTGGCGGCTTGCCTGTCAGGCGCTGCCGCTCCATCTGTTTGCGCAGGCGCACCGCGGCTTTGGCCGCACTCGCCTCCCGCCACGCGCTCCACCGCGTTTGGAGTGGGGTCAGCACCTGGCTCCAACGATTTTGCAGGAATTCCGCCGCCCAGCCGAAAGAGAAGCGGGTGACCAGAAACAGAGAAGTGAGGAAGAGGGTGGCGGCCACAATGCTCGCGCCCAAGCGGTTGAATGTGTGGATCAGCCCCGCCGCCGCCAAATACCCCAGCAGTCCGGCGCCCCGCAACGCCCCGTGAATTGCCGGCGTGTAGGGAAAGAGTTCCAGCAGTGCGCCCAGAGAAACCAGCAATATCCCGGCACCCAACATTTTGGTGCGGGGCGCCGCAAACGGCCTTGCCATAAGCAGGCGTGTCCCCACCACCAGCAGAGCGAAGGGGAGCAAATAGGCGACCCAGCCGAAGAACTGGAATAGGCCATCCGCAACCAAAGCGCCGGCTGGGCCTATCCAATTGTGCGGCAAGGTTCCCCTGGCCACCGCTGTATTTAACGAGGGGTCTTCGGGCAGGTAAGATGCCAGGCTTAGTAGAATCAGCAAGCCGGCGACGCCGGTCAGCAGTCCGATTAACTCTAAAAGACGTCGTGAATCAAGCAGCGGTGCTTTGGGGGTCTTGGAGCTGGCTTCTTTGGTTTTCGAGGAAGACGCCGTCGATGGGCTACCCATTGGTTGCCTCACTTTCAGAAACAGTGACCAGTGACCAGCAAACCCATCCGCCTCTCACCGAAGCGGTGGTATTTGCTCGTTACTTGTTGCCTTTCACTGTTCTTTATCGAGCCGGCGCATTACAGACCCGTGGCGAGTGACCACTGACGAGCAGCAACGATCCTGGCGTGTTAGATCGTAGATGCTTGCTCGCCACTTGTCACTCGTCACAGGTCAAGGTACTTCTCAGTGACGCAATCCCCATCCAACCAGTAATAGTATCACGCCGAGAATGACCCGGTAAACAACGAAAACGGTAAAGGTGCGGCGCTCCAAATAGCGGATCAGCACCGCGATGACGGCATATCCCACTACCGCCGACACGATAATCCCAAACAGGAAGGGCATTCGCATGTCGGCAGCCAGGCCGGAGTGGTGAATTTCCCACCCTTTCTTGAGGCAGGCGCCGGCTATGAGGGGTGTCGAGAGGAGAAAGGAAAAGCGCGCTGCCGTCTCGCGGTTCATGCCCCGGAAAAGGCCTGCGGTCATCGTCGAACCCGAGCGCGAAACCCCCGGGATGACGGCAAACGCTTGGGCCACGCCCACCAGGATGGAATCCAACAAGCTGACTTGGCCCAGGTCATGATCTTCGCTGCCCAACCTTTCACCCCACCCCATCAGCAGGCCCACGATAATCAGCGCGGGGCCGATGATGAACGGCGAGCGCAGTTTCTCGTCCGCGGCACGCTCAAACAGCCAGCCGGCAATCCCTCCGGGAATAGTGGCGATGATGAGGAACCAGAAAAGTTGGCGGTTCTCACCGAGCAGGGTCATTGACCCCGCTGCTGATTTTGGGGGTTCGATTTTGGATTTTGGATTCAAATCCTGAACAGCGGCTGTGCCGTCTGTCCCCGTCCTGGCGGTATTACCTCCGTTGATGCCCAGCACCATCTTGATCATTTCCAGCCAATAGCGCCAGAAATAAAGAAGCACGGCCACGAGAGTTCCCGCATGCAGCGCAACATCAAAGGTCAGGCCGGGGTCGTTCCACTTCATGATCCAGGGAACCAACCACAAATGCGCGGTGCTGGACACGGGAAGAAACTCGGTGAGGCCTTGCACGATGGCGAGAACAATGGCTTGGTAAATTGGCATACAACTCCCCATGAACGACTATTCATTTTGGATTTTAGATTTTGGATTTTGGATTCACTAACACGGTGTCCCCGGATGCTTAGGGGCGCCTCGTCCGGCACGGTCTCCTTTAAGAAAAGAGAAGCTTCTGGTAGCGCATCTCATAAAGTTCTTTGGTCATTAGGGAATAGGCCACCAAGGAAAAGTGGCCACTCCCTCTCGACTTTATTCTCGGTCGCGAGCAACAATTTGTTGAATGAGTCTTTGATTACGGAGAAATCAAGCCTGTTTTCCGGTCTTTCCCAATTGAATTGCATAGCGGGCGCCAATTTTCGAAGAGGATGCAACCCCCGGGGGATTACAATCCGAGAAAGTACATGATTAGGCAGCGCGCTGATTGCGATAGCGCAGAGTCTTGATTGAGGCAACGGTCATCGCAAGAATCTCGTTAGCTTCTTTAATCAGCGCGCTTACGCGCTCTGGTGAGACCACTCGACCTTCAACCAGCAGCTCCATCCAATAGATTGACTCGTCCGCCTCCTCTTCGACGATACTAAGCTTGGCAACAACATCAGATGCGGATTTTCCCCGGCAGGCCGCGCGGTAATTTGCTCCAACAGAAGTTCCCGAACGTAGCAACTGCCTCCCAAGTATCCCGGCGGTCTGGCTTCGCGGGAGAGTTTCGACCAATTGCACCACTGAGAGGGCGAACTTCTTAGTCCTTTCCTTGAAGGTTTTTTCGTCCATAAGGTATCCCCTGGACCGACGCTCCCCAAACGTCCGGGCATCAATCCAAAATCCAAAATCTAAAATCCAAAATTGTTACACTTCCAGAATGACCGGCAAAATCATGGGTCTCTTACCGGTTTCCTCATCGAAGTGCCGGCGCAGGGCGGTGCGGATTTTCTCTTTGATTACGCCCCAATCGCTGACTTCCTCGAGGTTGGATTTGGCGATGGTGCGCATGATGACTTCCCGCGCGCTCTCCATGAGGTGGCTGGCCTCCTCGAGGGGCACAAACCCGCGCGAGACGATTTCCGGCTGGGTTTCCAGCACGCCGGTGTGCTCGTTTATCGCGAGGATGGGAATTACAATCCCGTCTTCGGAAATGTGGCGGCGCTCTTTAAGAATGATCTCTTCCACTTCGTCCAAAGTGCCGCCATCGATGCAGATGCGGCCGATGGTCACGCGGCCTGCGCGGCGCGCTCCCTGCTCATCGAACTCCAGTACGTCTCCGGTCTCGAGCAGGAAAGTTTCCTCCGAAACCGCTGCCAGCTCCTTGGCCAATTCCACATGCCGCCAAAGTTGCCGATACTCCCCGTGAATGGGCACGAAGTATTTGGGCCGGACGATGTTCAGCATCAGCTTTAATTCTTCCGCGCTGCCGTGACCGGAGACGTGCACGGGCGGCTGGCTGCCATCATGATAATGGACCACCGCCCCGCGCCGGTAGAGGTGATCGAGCATGCGGAAGATGGCCTTCTCGTTGCCGGGAATCACGCGGGCGCTCAATACCACCTCATCGCCGGGCTCCACCGTGACCCAGCGATGGCTGGCCACCGCCACGCGCGCCATGGCGGACATCGGTTCACCCTGGCTGCCGGCGATGACCACGGCAACTTGGTTCCGCGGCAGCTTGCGCAAATCCTGCGGGGACACCAGCATGCCGGTGGGCACGTTCAGCTTGCCCATCTGCATGGCAATCTCCGAGTTCTTAAACATGCTGCGGCCCACAAAGCAGAGCTTGCGGCCAAACTCATGGGCGAGGTCGGTGACGATCTGCAACCGATGCATGGACGTGGCAAAGCAGGAGATCATCACTCGCCCTTTGGCGTCCCCGATAATGTGCGACAGGCGCTGCCGGACGGCGCGCTCCGAAGGGGTCAGGCCCGGGCGTTCCACGTTCGTCGAATCGGAAAACAGCGCCAGCACGCCGTTCCGCCCGTAGTCGGCAAGCGTGTGCAGATCGCTGACGTGCTGGTCCGTGGGCGTGGGGTCAAGTTTGAAATCGCCGGTGTGAATGATGGTGCCCAGCGGCGTGGTGATGGCCAGCGCGCCGGATTCAATGATGCTGTGCGTCAAGTGGATGAACTCGATGCGGAAGGGCCCCACCTGGAACGGCGCGCGGGGTTGCATCTCCCGCAGCACCGTGCTCTCAGCCAAGTCGTGTTCGATCAGCTTCGAGTGCGCCAGCGCCAGCGTGAAAGGGGTGCCGTAAACGGGGGCATCAACCTCTTCCAACAGATAGGGCAGGCCGCCAATGTGATCTTCGTGGCCGTGCGTCAGCAGAATGGCGCGGATGCGTTCACGATTCTCGCGCACGTAAGTGAGGTCGGGAATGACGATGTCCACGCCGAGCAGCTCGGCGTCCGGAAACATAATGCCGCAATCGACGATCACCACGTCGTTGTCAAACTCAAACGCCATCATGTTCATGCCGAATTCGCCCAGGCCCCCGAGCGGAATAGCTTTCAACTTATGGTTTAGAGATGGAATACGTTCCTCCTGTGTGTCATCCCATGCTAACACACAATCTTGAACTGTGCATTCGAGCGGGTCATCTATCCAGGGTTCCGTCAAAGGCAAAGCGGCTTGAAAAGGTCCCCTCACCGACTTCGTCCGTCGGGCCCCCTCTCCCCCAGGAGAGGGCTGTGATTTTGATTTCTATCCCTCTATCTTGGGGAGAGGCGGGACCGCAAGGCGGGGGGTGAGGGGATTCTTCGCGGGTGATGGAATCATGCCTATGGAGGCATGCTACGCCCGCGACTTTGACGGAACCCGTGTAATCCATCTTGCCCTTCGCGGCTCGTTCAGGAATAATTCGGGCGGGAGAGAATTCGTATCGGGCTATAGATTTCTTGAAAGGAGTGGTCATGAAGTTAGGTTTGGGTTTATACCGTCACATGCTTACGCCGGAGAACTTCCGTTTTGCGCGCCAGTGCGGTTGCACGCACGTGATCGTTCATCTGGTGGATTACTTCCATCAGGGGGGAGGCGATCGGGAAAACCAGCCGGTGGGCAGCCAGGCGGGGTGGGGCCGCGCGGGTGACCCCAATAAGCTTTGGAGTTATGAAGAACTAGCGGAGCTGAAGGAAAAGATCAATGCTCAGGGTCTGGAGTGGTACGCCATCGAAAATCTCGACCCGGCCCATTGGCACGACGTGCTGCTGGATGGTCCCAAGAAGCCGCAACATCTGGAAAACGTCAAAACCATTATCCGCACCATGGGGCGCGTGGGGATTCCGGTATTGGGATACAACTTTTCTCTTCCCGGTGTGGCGGGGAGAATCCAAGGTCCATTCGCCCGCGGAGGCGCGGTTTCCGTGGGCATGGATGAGGCGGACCAGACCCCCATCCCCAACGGAACGATTTGGAATATGATTTACGATCCCAACGCTCCCCCGGGTACCCTTCCGCCGGCTACTTCGGAGCAATTGTGGCGGCGCCTGGCGGATTTCCTGGATGCGGTGATTCCCGTGGCGGAAGAAGCGGGCGTTACCTTGGCCGCCCATCCTGACGATCCCCCCCTGCCCGTGCTGCGCGGACAGCCCAGGCTGGTCTACCAGCCCCGACTGTACCAAAGGCTGATCGACTTGAAGCCGAGCCCGCGCAACGGGCTGGAATTCTGTGTGGGCACGCTCGCGGAAATGACGGAGGGAAATATTTACGAAGTTGTGGACCAATACAGCCGCCAGGGGAAGTTGGCTTATGTCCATCTGCGCAACGTCCACGGCAAGGCGCCGCACTATCGCGAGACGTTCATCGACGACGGCGACGTGGATGCGCTACGCGTGCTCGACATTCTGCAAAAGAACCATTTCGACGGCGTCATTATTCCCGACCACACTCCGCAAATGGACTGCGGGGCTCCCTGGCACGCCGGTATGGCGTTTGCTTTGGGTTATTTTCGCGCCGTCCTTCAAAGATTCCAGGCCGCATCATAGCGTCGCCAGAGCAAGTGGGAGCCTCCCACTGGCGGAGAGGAAGTTTGCGGGGGCGGGGAAGAGATCTCGATGGGATATCTTTTGCCGTTCTTTTTCCCCGACGCGGGTTGACTCCCTTTGTTGTCATCGTGAACTCATCGCCTCGTCCCAAGCCACTCGCTGTCATTCTGAGCATGGGAGCCTTGCGGCTGCCCATGATCGGCGGAAACTCGGGCCGAAGGGCAAGAAGGGTAGCGCGGACCTGCTTCTTAGGTCCGCGGCTTTTCCTTGTCCATCGGGGACGAGCCGCGGACCTAAAAAACAGGTCCGCGCTACACCTGCTCCGCGCTTCCAAACCCATTCCAAACCCGAGGACTTGTTTTCCTTAGTTCTTCCAGCGTATTCTCTCGGCAACGATAAAGCATTGGCCGGAACAGGGAGGTGCAAGTGGTGAGGGTTTGGTGTGCGATCATCCTTTCGTTGGCAACCAGCTTGGGCGTCGCTGCTTTGCCGCGCCCTGCCAGGAAACCGCTGAAACACGACGATATTCTCTATCTATTGAACAACTACGTACCCAGCCAGAGTGTGACGGATCTGGTCAAGGAAAACGGCGTTGATTTTGAACCTCAGGAAGATTATCTGAAGAAAGTGCAGGCAGCGGGCGGCAAAGCGGACCTGCTGGCGGTTCTGCGGGAGGTACACGGGTCGGGCCCGCGTCCCGCCGCGGTGCAACGCCCGGCCGGGGATTTGCAGGTTGAGCAGCACTTGTCCCGAGCCCTGGAACTCGAAAAGCTCGAATCCTATTCCCAAGCAGAGCAGGAATACCGCGCCGCGCTGGCCATTCAGCCCCACAACAGCACCCTGCACGTGGGTTTAGGCCGGGCCCTCAGCAAACAGGAGAAGTGGGATGACGCTTTGGCGGAATATCGCGAGGCGATACATTTGAACCCGCAATCCGCGGAAGCGCACGCCTCCCTCGGTCTGGCGCTCAGCCTGAGGGGTGATCCTGCTACGGCCCTTCCCGAATTGCGCGAGGCTATCCGGCTGAATCCTCACGACCTGCAAGCGCGCAATATTCTGGGAGCTTCGCTTTACAATGTGCACGACGTTGCCGGGGCGTTAAAGGAATTGCACCAGACTGCTGAAATGGCAACCGGCACCGCTGCCGGCCATTACGCCAGCGCCCAGGTCCTGCTGGTGGAAAAAAGGGATGCGGACGGCGCCATTGGCGAATTTCGCCAAGCCCTCAGCCTGGATCCCTACACCTGGTTTCCGCACAATGATTATGCCAACGCCATCGCCGCCAAGGGTGATTGGGACGGCGCCATCTTCGAGTATCGTCAAGCTCTGCGGTTGCAGCCCGATTCCGTGGTGGCCCATTCCAACCTGGGTTACGCGCTCGCCAATAAGGGTGACTTGGCAGGCGGGACCGCCGAGGTGCAAACGGCCATGCACATCAATCCCAACACCCCCCTGCCGCACCTGCTGAATGGCATGATCTTGGCCGTCCAGCAAAAAATGCCGGCGGCGATGGATGAATACCGCGAAACCATCCGCCTTGATCCCGGCAACTCTTACGCTCACATGCTGCTGGGAGGAGGGTTGGCGGCGAATGGGGATATCGCCGGGGGGGTAAGCGAAACTCGCCAGGCCGTTCGCCTGGAACCTTCCAACCCATACTTCCACAACCAGCTCGGGGTGTTGCTGAGCCGGCAAGGAGACAGCGCCGGGTCCGAGGCGGAGTATCGCGAAGCCATTCGCTTGGACCCCAAGTTTGCCATGGGCCACGCGAACCTGGGCGCGCTGCTTCTTGAGCAGCACAATCTAACGGAGGCGGTGAAGGAGATTTACACTGCTTACCAGCTTGACCCGAAGAATCCTGAAATCATTGCACTCTATAAGAAATACACCGGCGGCCTTTTCTAATTATCCTTGCGTGCCCCCCCGGCGGCGCGAGTCAGGCGTTCGAATACGCCGGCAAGTTCTTCCAGGGAAAGTTGCTCCGCGCGCAGGTTGACGGATTTGTGTGCTTCCTCAAGCGCCTGCACGATCCGGTCCCGTAGATAGAAGCCCACCAGGTTGTTAAGCAGGTTTTTCCGCTTTTGCGCAAAACAGCGCTTCACGAATCCCAGAAATTTGTCGCCCGTTGCCCTCGTCCATAGCTCGAACCTCGCCTTCATCTGAAATGTCACCAATGCCGACAGCACTTTCGGGGCGGGGGAGAAGGCTCCTGGGGGCACGGTGAAGGCGGTTAAGGGCTGCGAGTAAAGTTGTGCGGCTACGGTCAGATACCCGTAATCGCGAGTTCCCGGCGCGGCCGTCACGCGCTCGGCCACCTCGCTCTGCATCAAAAGACCCATGGAGCGAATCGAGTCCCGTTGTGCAAACAGGTGATGAAGGATGGGTGAGGTGATGTAGTAGGGAAGGTTGCCGAAAACGAATCCTTGCTTGATCCCTTGCTCCCGGCACAAGGCGGCGAAATCCACGCGGAGCACGTCGGCAAGGATGATCTCCACATACGGGAAATCCTCCTTAAGCCCTTGGGCGAGCGCCCTATCGATTTCGATGGCGATGACTTTGCGCGCACGTTCGGCCAAGAGTCCGGTCATGGCGCCGCGCCCCGGGCCGATTTCAAAGACCACGTCACAGGCTTCGAGGGGGAGGGCCTCCAGAATCCTGCTTCGGTACCGCTGGTCGTGCAGAAAGTGTTGGCCGAGTTTGGGGCGGCGGCTGCTGAGTTTGAATTTTAGATTTTGGATATTTGATTCTCCCCTTTTCCGCGCTGCATCATAGCACGAGCCCGAAGCCGCCGATAGCGCGCCTGTAGAGGGCCCAATCCCAATCCAAAATCGAAAATCCCACATGCGGTAGTGTCCTAATTTGCGACGTAGCGCCGGGCTTTAGCCCGGCATGTGCCGCCCTAAAGGGCGGCGCTACATTCAGAGTAGGACACTACCCCAAATGTCGAGACCTTGACTTTGCTGGGGGCATCCTCTAACGTTACGAGGTTTGGTTTCTGCGCTCTGGCGAAAGGAGAGGCGGCTTGAAAGTTGCGTTCGTCGCATCGGAAGGCGTCCCGTTTTCCAAGACGGGTGGGTTGGCAGACGTGGTGGGAGCGCTGCCCAAGGCGCTTGCAGCCCTCGGACACGAAGTGAAGGTCATTCTGCCGCGCTATCGCCTTACCCCGCAGGGAGCCCCGGTGCCGGACGCACAGAGCTTGACCTTGCCGCTCGGCTCCGGGTACAAGTTCGCGTCCGTGCAGGACAGCGGCCGCGCCCACCAGGTGCAAACCTACCTGATTGATTGCCCGGAGTATTTTGATCGTGAGGGTCTTTACCAACTGAAGGGGGTAGACTACCCTGACAACGCCCATCGTTTTGCGGCATTCTCAATGGCGGCGCTGGAGTTCCTGCAACGCGGCGCCACTTCCCCTGACATCATCCATTGTCACGACTGGCAGTCCGCGCTGGTGCCCATCTATTTGCGCAATCTTTACCAGGAGGACGGCTACTTTGGCAGGACTTCCGTGGTGTTTACGATTCACAACCTGGGTTACCAGGGCCTTTTCCCGCCTCATATGCTGCCCCAGATTTCATTGCATGCGGGCCTTTTCACCGTCGACGCTCTGGAGTACTACGGAAAGGTGAATCCCCTTAAGGGGGGTATTATCTTCTCGGACTTCATCACCACTGTCAGCCGTAAGTACGCCGAGGAAATCCAAACCCCCGAATTTGGTTGTGGCCTGGAGGGAGTCCTGCGGTCGCGGGCCGGCCGCCTGCAAGGGATCGTGAACGGTGTGGACTATGAGGAGTGGGATCCCGCCACCGACAAGCTCCTGGCGGCGAATTACACGCCTTCCAACTTGAAGGGTAAGGAAGCCTGCAAGAAGTATCTGCTGGAAAGGATGGGCGCCCGGACGCCGGTGCTCCGCCGGCCGGTGATCGGCATTGTTTCGCGCTTTGCCTCGCAAAAGGGATTTGACCTGATCGCCGCCATCGCGGAGCAGTTGGCGGCGCTCGATCTTTACATCGTGGCGCTGGGCGCCGGCGAGCCTGTGCACGAGGAGTTGTTCCGCACCATGGCGGCAAAATATCCGGAAAAATTCCTGGTAAAAATCGCTTACGACAACACCTTGGCCCATCAGATCGAAGCCGGTTCCGACATGTTCCTAATGCCCTCGCTTTACGAGCCTTGTGGGCTCAATCAGATTTACAGCCTGAAGTACGGCGCCGTGCCCATCGTGCGGGCTACCGGCGGCCTGGACGACACCATCGAGCCTTTCGATGGCAAGTCCGGCACGGGTTTCAAATTCCAGGAGTATTCTCCCCAAGCTTTGCTGGCCACGATACACGCCGCCTTGGAGGCTTACCAATCGCCCGACCCATGGCACCACCTCATGCAAAACGGCATGAAGCAAGATTTCTCGTGGAACACTTCGGCCCGGGCGTACTCCCAAATTTATGAGACTCTAGCGAAGGCCAAAGCTTGATCGGATCGAAATGCATTGCGGGGGTGGAATTCTCCTTAATCTTGGAGGTTTTTGAGCATGGCAGGCAGTCAAACATTGGAATTTAGCGATCAGAATTTTGAGCAAGATGTCTTGAAATCTCCCCAGCCGGTGCTGGTGGATTTCTGGGCGACCTGGTGTGGGCCCTGCCGGATGATGGCGCCCACCGTGGACGCCATTGCGGCGGAATACGCTGGGCGCGCCAAAGTCGGCAAGCTGAACGTGGATGAAAATCTCGCGGTCGCCAGCCAGCATCCCCACGCTCCTTCTGTTCAAAGCCGGGCAGATTCAGGAGCAGGTGGTGGGGACCGCACCTAAGGACGCGATCAACAGATTACTTGATAAGTACCTTTAACCGCCGACAGCCAACAGCTACCAGCTAGCAGCTAGCAGCCGACAGTGACCGTCGGCTGTGAGCTGTGATATTTCAGCTACTTACAAAGCAGGCCAGCATGTCAACGAATATCGTCGTGGTGGGAGTGCAGTGGGGTGATGAGGGCAAGGGCAAAGTAGTAGACGCCCTGGCGGAGCACTTCGATATCGTCGCCCGATACCAGGGCGGCGCCAACGCCGGCCACACGGTTTTGGTGGGAACGAAAAAGTATGTGCTTCAGCTTCTTCCCACCGGCATCATTCGCCCGGATAAGGCCGCCGCCATTGGCAACGGCGTGGTGGTGGATCCGCAGGCGTTGCAGCAGGAAATTCGCAAGCTGGAGGAGGCTGGCGTGAGCGTCGGCCACCGGCTTAAGATCAGCGACCGGGCGCACTTGATTTTGCCCTATCATCGCGCCCACGAACTGGCTGCCGAGAATGCTCGCGGCGTGGGTAAAATCGGGACCACGGCCAAGGGGATTGGACCCGCTTATGAAGATAAGGCCGGGCGGCGCGGCCTGCGCGCCTGCGATTTGCGCGACCCGGCGAAGTTCCGCGAAAAGTGCCTGGCTATCGTGGCGGAGAAAAACCGCATTGACGCCGCGCTCTTCGACGCGCCTCCCCTGAACGCGGAAGAACTGGCGGATCAGTATTTGCAACAGGGCGAAGGCCTTTTGCCGTACCTGGCGGACGTTTCGGTCTACCTGAATGCGGAAATGGACCGTGGTAAGCGCGTGCTTTTTGAAGGCGCCCAGGGAACCTTGCTGGACCTCGATCACGGCACCTACCCCTTTGTGACTTCGTCGAGTTCGGCGGCCGGGGGCGCTTGCACGGGGACCGGCGTTGGGCCCACGCGCATCAACTCGGCCATCGGGGTGTCCAAGGCTTACGCCACGCGCGTCGGAAGCGGACCCTTTCCCACCGAAGCTCTGGGGGACGAAGGGGAAAAGATTCGCGAGCGCGGGGGCGAGTACGGCGCTGTTACCGGGCGCCCCCGCCGGTGCGGATGGTTCGATGTGCCCGTCGCGCGTTATAGCGCTCGCATCAATCATCTCAACTCGATCATTATCACCAAGCTGGATATCCTTGACCCCCTGGCGGAGATTCCTGTCGCAACCGAATATGAGTACAAGGGCAAGCGGTTTAAGGATTTCCCCCCGGAAATCGAAAGCTTGGAGCAGATGAAGGTTCACTACCATACCGTTCCGGGCTGGCAAAAGCACACTTATGGCGCTCGCGAGGTGTCGCAATTGCCCTCACGCGCGCAGGATTACCTCAGCTTTCTTGCCGACCATATGGGGGTGAAAGTCGCCATGGTTTCAACGGGGCCGGAGCGCGAACAGTGCGTCTGGTTGGATGAATCCATCGTCCGAAGCTCTTGATTTTGGATTCTAGATTTTGGATTTGGATCAGAGACGGGGTGATGTAGCTATGACCTTAATCCCAAATCGAAAATCCAAAATCCAAAATTCCATGCTTTCCTTCGAGCAAGCGCTAAGCATCGTTAAAGAGAAGCTGACCGCGGCAAACCTTAGTCTGGGAACCGAGGTTGCGCCTCTGGTTGAGGCGCGCGGCCGAGTTCTGGCGGAGGACGTCGCGTCGGACCGCGATTATCCGCCGTTTCATCGCTCCATCCGCGACGGATTCGCGGTGCGCGCGGAGGATGTGGCCGCGCCGCCCGTCGAGCTGCGTTGGCGCGGTGAAATTCCCGCCGGGGGGCACTTTGCCGGCGCCTTAGGTGCGGGTGAGTGCGCCTCCATCATGACCGGCGCGCCCTTGCCCGCCGGGGCGGACGCGGTAGTCATGATTGAATATACGGAATCGCCGGGCGACAGGATAAAGATTCACCGAGCGGTCCGACCCGGGGAAAACGTTGTTCAGCAGGGAAGCGAGGTCCGCGCGGGGGCGCGCGTTTTGCCGCGAGGCCGGCGGTTGGGCGCCGCAGAACTGGGGCTGCTCGCCACGGTAGGAAAGTCGCGAGTTCCGGTTTTTGTTCAGCCCGTGGTGGCCATTCTTCCCACCGGCGATGAAGTTGTGCCGGTGGAGCAGCAGCCCGCGTGGTTTCAAATCCGCAACAGCAACGCCATCTCTCTCTCCGCCCAGGTGGCCGCGGCGGGTGGAATTCCCCACCGCCTGGAGATTGCGCCGGACCGCCCGGAAGCTTTGCGCCGCCTGGTTCAGGAAGGGTTGAAGGCGGACCTGCTGCTGCTGACCGGCGGGGTTTCCGTAGGGAAGTACGATTTTGTGGAACAAGTCCTTGCCGATTTGGGCGCGGAATTTTATTTCCAGAGCGTTGCCCTGCGGCCGGGAAAGCCGCTGGTTTTCGGGCGCGTTGCGGAAAGGTTTTTTTTCGGTTTGCCGGGAAATCCCGTCTCGACTTTCGTAACCTTTGCGCTGTTTGCGCGGCCTGCCCTGGCGGTCCTGGCGGGTGGGGATTTCGAGGCGCCGTTTTTTCTGCGGGCGCGATTGGGTAAGCCTTTCGAACCGCGAAGCGGGTTGACCGCGTTCCTGCCCGCGCGCGTGGATCGTTCGTCCGGCGATCCCGTGGTGACCCTGGTGGGCTGGCAGGGCTCGGGAGATCTGGTGGGAGTGGCCGCAGCCAATTGCTTTATCGTCGTCCACCCGGACGAAACCAGCGTTGCCGCGGGCGACTGGGTTGACGTGATGCTGAAGGGGTGGTGACGGATCGGGTGATCCGATGATCGGGTGATCGGGTGAACAAAGGATTGGCTCATCGGGTCATCGAGCCGTCGGGCTATTGCGGATCTGGCTGCCGGAACGATCGCTTGATTGAAGGGTGTGGCGGATGCGTTGCGAGTTTCGAGCTTCGGAGATGCGGTGATTTAACCGGCAGTCTTTTGTTCACCCGATCACCGGATCAGCCGATCACCCGATTCGTGGTTGGGCGCTCACCAACATGGTTAAGAAACTAAGTCACTACGACCGCGCGGGCCGCATCAAGATGGTGGATGTGTCTTCGAAGCCGGACACCTTACGGGAGGCGGTGGCCGGCGTGCACGTCAAGATGAGCGCTGCCGCGCGGCGCGCCGCCCGGCACAACCCCAAGGGTAACCCTCTGGAGATTGCCCGCGTGGCGGGCATTGCGGCGGCCAAGCGGACTGCCGAGCTTATCCCTCTTTGCCATCCTCTGCTCTTGAGTCATATTGATGTTCAGGCGAATTTCTGCAAAGATGGCGTGGCAATATCATCCTCAGTTCGCACCACAGGGCCCACCGGAGTCGAAATGGAGGCCCTGACAGCCGCGGCTGTGGCGGCGTTGACGGTCTACGATATGTGCAAAGCGGCCGACCACGGCATCGAAATCTCCGAACTCCGCCTGCTCGAAAAGAGCGGAGGCCGAAGCGGCCATTATCACGCCAAAGAGAGGCGTGCGAGGTGAGGACCAGGCTTCTGGTGCTGGGTTCTGGGTGCTAGGCGCGGGGGAAATAGTGAACAGTGAAGGGTGAAAACCAACGACAATTCACTATTTAATATTCACCATTTGAAGTGCCTCCGATCTTGGCCCCCAGTACCCAGAACCCAGTACCCGGAACTCGGCGCCTGACACCTTTGGGAAGGACTCTCGCGTGTCGTCAATCATCAAGATCCTCGTCGTCGATGACAACCCGACCATTCTCAAGCTCATGTGTCAAACCTTGGAAAAGTGTGGCGAGGTCATAACCGCGACGGATGGCGCCGATGCTTTGATGAGGACGATTGACTCCAAACCGGATTTGATTATTTCCGACTACACGATGCCGGTTATGGACGGCCGCGCGCTTTTTGACAAGCTTCGGGCGCGCAAAGAAACTCAGCATATTCCCTTTGTCTTCCTCGCCTCACAGAAGGAAATTGATGAGCGTCTGCGCATGGTTTTGGAGGGCGTTGAGGATTACTTCGTCAAGCCCTTCTTCACGCGTGACCTCTTGCAGCAGACGCGCCGCATCACGGCGCGATTGCTCCAGCAGCGCATGGAAAAGCAGGGCGGCGGCGCGGGCATCAAAGGGAAGCTTAGCGAGATCAGCTTGATAGACTGGATGCAAACTCTCGACCAGGGCCGAAAAACCTGCGCCCTAACGCTGCGCTCGGGCGGCGAGGAGTGTACGATCTACTTCACCGATGGCCAGGCGAACCACGCTGTTTCCGGCAACCTGAAAGGTGACGCCGCCGTGTTCAAAGTCCTCGCCTGGACGGAGGGGGACTGGGAAGTGGATTTCCAAAAGAATTCTTCCGAGCAGACCACCACCATGTCTACCCAGGGCCTGATGATGGAGGGCCTGCGAATCATGGACGAAGCCAACCGCGACGCGGGATAAACGAGGTGTCAGGTGCCAGGTGTCGTGTGTCAGGAAAGGGCGAAACGCGAAAATCGAAATTCAGTGGCAGTTTTTCGATTTTCTGCTTTCGAGTTTCGGTTCTGATACCTGATACCTGACACCCGGCACCTACGACCTACCATGCTGCGTGCTAAAATTCTCGTGCTCAGTGACGCGTCCTCGCGCGGCGAGCGCCCGGACCTGTCCGGCCCGGCGGTCCGCGAACTGCTGGAAGCGCGCGGATGGCATGTGGCCGCCATCGAAATCCTCCCCGACGATTTGGATACGATCCGGCAACGCCTGGAGGCCCTCACCGATGCGGACGACTGCGACGCCGTCGTCACCGTGGGCGGCACGGGAGTGGGCCCGCGCGATGTGACTCCGGAGGCGACGCGCGCGGTCGTGGAAAAAGAAATTCCGGGTCTCCCGGAACTGATGCGCGCGGAAGGCGTCAAGAAAACGCGCCGCGCCGCGCTGTCGCGCGGCGTGGCGGGCGTACGGAAGGGCAAACTCATTGTCAACCTGCCCGGCAGCCCGCGCGGCGCCCGCGAGTCGCTGGAAGGCCTTTTGGATTTATTGCCCCACGTCGTGGACCTGATCCAAGGCCGCACTTCCCACCAGGATTAGAGCAGTTTCGATCTAAGTGCTTACTTATCCTGTAGCACAGACCGTTAGCGCCAACACTGTTCACTTAGGAAGTTGGAGGAAACTATTGATCCATCTGTTCCGGAAAGGCCCCCTCACCCACCGCCTTGCGGTCCCCCCTCTCCCCAAGGGGTCGAGGGCTAAAATCAATTCTTAAAAGCCCTCTCCCAGGGGGGAGAGGGGGGACCGCAAGGCGGTGGGTGAGGGGGTTCGTCGCGCTACCCTTGCTGCTCCAATTTGTTATACTACACACCGTCAGATACCGGGATGGATCGCTTCGGGGATCTCATGGATAGCCTGCTCCAGCCCGTTCACCTTATTTTCATTCTGCTCATCGTTTTAATTCTCTTCGGTCCCGGCAAGCTCCCGAAATTCGGCAAGGGCTTGGGGCGCGGCATTTCCGACTTGCGTGGGGTGCGGAGCCATCTTCGCGGCGCAGTTTTCATGGCACAAGGGGTTGACCCGGAAATTGGCCGCGATGTTGGTGACATGCTTCCGGACGAAAACTGGAGTCGCACCCGGACATTGTACTTATGCCTATTCGCCATCCTGATTGGCAATACAATTTACTTCCTTCTTTCACCCATCCTTCCTGACGCTGCCCGTATGGACACAGGATCAAGCTCCGGGCTGCCCGCGCTCGTTGACCTCTGGATCTGTCTGCTGGCTTTTGGGTTCCTCAATCTGTTGGGGTTTGTGCGCAAGAAAGGCCCACGGTCAGGAAGGCGCTGACCGCGGCTACCGGCTTCGCAGCTTGCAGGGAAAAAGTCGGCACTGTCATTCTGAGCGCAGCGAAGAATCTCGCTCTGGACTTTACGGCTTTCAAATTCCTTGGGCCGCGCTCTTCGTTACCTGAAGACGTACTACGTATACATCATGGCCAGCACGTCTCGCACCCTGTACACGGGCGTGACCAACAACCTTGAGCGGAGGGTCGTGCAGCACCGCGACAAAATGCAGGAAGGATTCACCGCACTTTACAACATCAACCGCCTGGTGTATTTCGAGGTTTTCGGTGACGTGCGGGCC
The DNA here is from genome assembly GCA_049519635.1 of Terriglobia bacterium. Classification (GTDB taxonomy): domain Bacteria; phylum Acidobacteriota; class Terriglobia; order UBA7540; family UBA7540; genus Bog-366. Next base: position 21,991 of record JBEKQO010000112.1, read on the forward strand.
GCGATCAGCCGGGAGAAGCAGATCAAAGGCTGGACACGCACGAAGAAGATCGCCCTGATCGAGTCAGTGAACCATGACTGGAAGAACCTGAGCGATGGATGGTACGGGCGATCCGCGCCAAGCACTGGAAGAGCCAAAAGTCCAAGGCGAGATCCTTCGCTGCGCTCAGGATGACAGCGCCGTGGGGGCCTTCCCCAATCCGGGGTCTGGCGCAGACCTGGCATTTTAGGTCTGCGATGATCGCGCAACCGCTGCGAGATGGTGCCGGATGCAGATGCGCGATCAACAGCCGCATATAGCCATTCGCGCCTCCTCAGATCGTTGTGGCGCGCACGATGTGGCCGCCTTTTTCGGGAAGGGAACGCGAGCGGTTGGGTAAGTAGCGTGCGGCGATCTGGGGTGGGCCGAGGTCCTCGACCTCTGTGAACCCAAGATCTATCAGTATGGAACGGATTTCGCCGGCTTCAAAGTAGCTCAGCCAGGCTTCCCCCAGCTCGGCCACGTGCGCCGCGCGCTTCTCGTGGCCGGTGCGCCATTCCGGCGGCAATGAAGCCGGAGGATCGCTGTAGTCGAACACCACATGGGCGCCATTGGGCAGGTTGGCGATGAAGGCGAGGGTTGACCCTACGGCCTCCTCCGTCAGGTAGGGCACCACCCCCAGCCAGGTGAAGAACGTCTGCTCGGCCGGATCAAAGCCCGCAGCCTCCAACCCCTTGGCCAAGGTCTGGCGCTCGAAATCGATAGGGGCAAAGGTTAAGGAGGGCGGCAGAGGGATGGCAGCGTCGGCAAGGCGCTGGCGTTTCCAGGCCTGCGTAGCGGGATGGTCCACTTCAAAAATGCGCAGGCGGTCGCGGCATGCGCCGCGATACGCATAGGTGTCGAGCCCGGCGCCAAGTAGAACAAGCTGGCGGACCCCCCGCTCCACGGCGGCGGCCAGAGCATCCTCCGCGAAGCGCGTCCTGACCGCGATAAAGATTCGCATCCTTCGCCGCGAGGGGTGCCGCTCATCCTCACGGACGATGGTTTCGGCGTCAACCCCCAGGATGCGCAGGGCAAGGGGATCAGTGAAGATTCCACCCTGCTCCAACACCTGATGAGTAGCGCGGTGAAAGGCCGCGGCGAGAGCTGTCCGGCTTGGCTCTTGGGCTTGCATACTCTCGGAATTCCCTCTCTCCGTTTCCGATCAATTGATAACCTACGACCGACCGGCTCCGAACGCAAGGTCTCTCGCTGCCGGGAAGGACGGCAGTCAGGCCTCCCTAAAACGAAATTCTGTACGACCTGCAAGGGCACAAGAAAATAGCCGGGCCGTTGCCCCATAGGCGCGAACTTAACGGTAGGAGACGCCCGAAAGGCCGCGAGGCGGGCGGCATAATGTCAAGCTTGTCCAAAATGCGCAGCGTTCAGTGAGGAATGCCTGCGGCTGGGCCGCTTGCTGTGCGGAAAGGCTGGGCCTTTCCGTCGTGCGAGAACACCAACCAACCTCATCCGCGCCGCCTGGAAGGCATAGCCTTCCAGGCGGCGCGGATGAGAAATAATCATGGCCCGGGCCCGGAAAGGCGGAGCCTTTCCGCACAGCGGAGCGGCAGAGCCGCGTGAACTACTCAGGACGTTCGCTGATTTGGACAGTCTTGGTACAATGTGGCCCACGGCGACCCAGCCGTGGAAAATCGAAAGATGGAATGATTTCTTAAGCCCCGGTAGGGGCGGCATCAGCGTGACCGACCGTGCCGGATCCTGACGTCGCCACTACCGTGGCTTAGGAAGTTTTTTTGCCATCGTCAACCCACGGCTGGCTCGCCATGGGCCACAGGATGTCGCCGCTATGCGGCTGGCAATTGTACCAAGATCGTTGAGTTAACGCTTATGGGGCGCTGCCCCCGGCTACTGTATGCATCCCCTGCGGGGATCAAGGATGGACCGGGGCGGGGCGCAGACCGTGCTTTTTAGGCCGGCGACGATCGCGAGATTGTGGTGCGCTTCCCCTCCGGTCCCTTTCCGCCGCGCGGCTTTTTGTAGCCTCTAAGTCTGGGTTATTTTACTTGACAATAGTGTCGCACCGGTATATAGTGGTGGGGTGTTTGAACGCAGGTGGTGCCATGTCGCTGCGTAAGTCTCCCACTCTGACTCCTGCTCTGCTCGCCTCCAATCGCGCCAACGCCAAGAAGTCTACCGGTCCCCGGACGGCGCCGGGCAAGGCTTGGTCGCGGCTGAACCATTTGCGGAACGGCACGCGTTCTGCGGAATTCATCAGCTTCGTCAATATCCTGCTGGATGCTCCACCCGGCCGTGTGGACCTGATGGCACAGGCCCTCCTCGCTTCCACACCGGCTCGCCACCCCCTGTTTACGGAGATGGCGGAGCTAAGTGTCCAGACCGAGATGGATATGTGCAAGGGGCGCACATGGCAGCGTGGTCGAAGGAAATGAAAAAAAATTTTCTACGTTCAAAGCCGGAATATTATTGAAAACAAACGGGGAGAAAAGATCGGATTTCATCGGTCTGGATGAGTTATTGAAAACACAAGGCTTATGTCAATAACCCCGGGAATGTCGATGAGTGTATGAAAATGGGTGGGTTAGACGCAAAAAGATCGGCCCCTGATAAGCGACTATTTTACCCATTGACGATATGTCAATGAAAAACAACGACTTATGCGAATAAGGCTCAAATTGCCGATATATGTATGAAAATACAGGAGATAAGTCAATGGTCGTCACCCGGCAGGTGGTAATTTCGTCGAGGCTGATTACTTATTGAAAATACAGGACTTATGGAGTTTTCCCCGCAAACAGACCCCTCACCCCCGCGAGTCTCAAAACGTGTGGCCCCCTCCGCCTTGCAGTCCCCCCTTTACTCAGGGGAGAGGGATAGAAAGCAAGATCGCAGCCCTCTCCCAGAGGCGAGGGTGCCCGGCGGAGGAGGGCGGGTGAGGGGTCTCTTGGAAGCCCAAGGCGCTATGACGGAACCCTGTTACTCGGACGGATATTGTCCTAATTTGCGACGTAGCGCCGGGCTTTAGCCCGGCATGTGCCGCCCTAAAGGGCGGCGCTACATTCAAAATAGGACATTACCCTCGGACCTGCGAAATAGCCGCCCGGCGGAGATTTGTGCTATGATTCCGGCTTCCAATAAGGAGGAATTCCCAGCGTGCTTAACTCCTACGGACCGATCGTCATTTTCGCTCTGATTGCCGCGGCTTTCCCCGTGGTCACACTCTGGATTTTCAAGTTCATTCGGCCCTCCTTCCGCGCCACCGCTGAGAAGGTGATGCCGTATGAGTGCGGCATCACGCCGGAGTCCGACTCGCGCCACCGTTACACGGTGCGTTTCTACATTGTGGCAATCCTTTTCGTGGTTTTCGATGTGGAGACGGTTTTCCTTTACCCGTGGGCAGTGCAGTACCAGGCGCTGGGACTCTATGGACTGGTAGAGATGTTGGTTTTTCTCGGCATCCTGATTGTCGGATACGTCTGGATCTGGAAGATCGGCGCGCTGGATTGGATTTAGCGGGTCCTCTTATAGGTCCTCAGATCTGGTTGCAGAAACGCGGCTCCGGACGATAGGGCCGAATGCCAGGCTTCTCGTGCCCTGTATGGGCACAAGAGAGCAGCCGGGGGCGACGCCCCCGGAAAGCGTGACGTTTGGCTGCCCGACCCGGAAGGGGTTGCACCAGCGTAGGCCGCAGGTAGCAAGGTCCGCAGGGTTCTCTGCCGGCATTCGTGACCCCTGCGGGGAGCCTCTATACAGGCTGCGGAAAAACCCGCCCATGCTGTCATCCTGAGCGCAGCGAAGGATCTCGCTCTGAGCATTTTCAAGGCAATGCGAGACTCTTCGTCGCCGCTGCTCCTCAGAATGACAGTGCTTTCGAGTTTTTCCGCGACCTGTATAGCCCCGCCCTTCCAAACCTATGGTAAGAATTATGCCTCAGCAACTAACCCCTCGGGTGGAGAAATCGAATGACAGAAGCTGTGCCGGGAAAATCGGATGAGTTTGCGGCTCTGGCGGAACAAGTGCTCGCCATTGCCGCGGGCGGAAAACTGACGGATGAGGCGCGGGCGCGCTTGCACACAGAGTTGGCGAAACGCAGTTTTACCAGCCTTCGCGCGTATGCCGGATCGCTGGTGGAGGACCCCGCGCAAGCTGCCGACTATTATCTGGCGGTTGACGCAATTGACGGCCGCGCCGTTCAACCTTTGCTGCTGCAATTGTCCTTCGGGATTGCGGCTCCAGCCGGCCGCTTTGCCCATCCGGTGCGGGATGAGACCTTGCCTCTTGCCGGCGGCCGGAAAGTGGGGCTGAAGGCTTATTCCTTTTCCTCTTACGACCACGACAACATCGGCTTGTTTGCGCGGGAGGTGGCGCCGGTATTCTTGCCGCGTCCGCAGCGCGCGCTGCCCGCCATCGCCACCGGCAATCGCCACCCGGAAATCAGCTTGCCCGCGGCTTTCGCGGCATTTGGGACGATTCTGGAAAAATGCGGAGTGAACTGGGCGTCCACGGTGCAGCTTTCCGCCACGCGCGAGATGACCACCGGCGATGCCATCGCGGCTCGCAGCGGAGATGATCCGGTGGCCGTGGGCCACACGCGAATTTCTATCCGCCACCTGTACCACGCGGGGCTTTGGGCGGCGATTCGCGCCGGATGGCGAGCCGGCTATACGGCGGAAGCGGACCACTTTATTGTTTCCGGCTCGACGGAGGCGGAAATTGCTCGTTCGGTGGAGATGGTCAAGGAAGCGATTCGCCACGCCGCGGGTTACACGAAATTCACCACCGATACTTCCCGCATGTTCGAACTGGAAAGCGACCTGCGCCACCCCCAGGCTTGGAGCCTCACCGCCGTGGAAGACCGATTCAGCCACATTTTTCCCGCGGAGGAAGCGCGCTGGATGCTGGAGGAGTTTTCGCGGGAATTTCATATTGATTCCACGACCTATGAATTCTCACGGGAAGAAATTGTGCGGCTCGCCGTAAAGTTCGGACGCAGCATCAAGCTGAACGAGGAACTCTTCGATTCCATTCGCGCCGCCAAGGCCGCGACGGGAACGGGCGCGGACTTTGACTTTGAGCCCTCGCTGGACGAGGCGGAAACGCTGACCACGGCGAAGGAACTGTTGTTTTACATGCATTGGCTGAAGGCGCGGGGCCGCCCGGCGCAGTTGGTGCCTCCCAATCTCGGTTTCAAGAAGCGCCAAGCCTATCCCGTGAAAATGGAAAACACCATCGAGCACGGGAAGGGTTTGGAAGAATATTCTCACCACAAGATGTGGCCGGAGCTGGGGCCGCGCGTGGTGCGCGATTTCAAGTCGCAGCCCCTCGAGGAACTTGCCGCCCGCGTGGCCGAACTCGCCGCCGTGGCGCGGTATTTCGACGGAACCTTGAGCATCCACTCCGGCAGCGGCAAACAGGCGGAAGTCCTGAAGGCGATTGGCCACTCCACCCGCGGCCGGGTGAATTACAAGATATCCGGCGAACTCCAACTGCAACTCCTCGATGTGCTTTCGGAACAGCCTGCGGGGTCGCCCTGGCGCTACCTCTACGAACGCATGGTGAACCGCGCCCGGCAATTCGCGGAGAAAGGCGCCTTTGGACCGGAAAGCGAGCTGGCCGACCTGTACGTGAAAATGGGACGCGAGTTTTACCTGGGAAATGCGGCGCGCGGGCGCGTGGACGGAAACCTGTTCCTGGTTTTCTGGCTGGGTAACCTGGTGGGAAGCCGCGACACCCAAGCCCCCGATGGCGACCACCGCTTCTTCAAAGAGAAACTCGACGAATTGCCGGAAGACCTGCGGGCGGATGTGCGTCGGCGAAACTCGCGCTATATCGTTTGGCTGGCCGAAATCCTGCGCGGGTGAACTGCGTTCCCCGGAAGGGGCCGCACCGTTTGACGGCGCCTCGAAAATGGAGGGGGGCGGTTCGCGAACCAAGGCTGTCCAGATTAGCGGCCTCTTCACTTGGTTAGTGCGGCTCTGCCGCCCCGCTGTGCGGAAAGCCTCTGGCTTTCCGGCCAAGTCCGCCCCCTTTCTCCTCCTCCGCGCCGTCTGCCCCGATGAATCGGGGCAGACGGCGCGGAGGAGGTTGGTCAATGGACAGAGCGCGACGGAAAGGCAAAGCCTTTCCGCACAGCGAGCGGCGGAGCCGCAGTTTGTGCCGTGACAGATTGAGTGTAATTTGGACAAGCTTAGTTCGCGAACCGCCCCTACATTTCGGCGCCTCGAACCATTTTTAGAAAGTGCTTGACTTTCGCTTTTTGTTCGCCTACGATCTTCTCCCGATAACCCGAGCAACCTCACCCCAAAAGGGGCGGGTTACAAATCTCACTTTGCGGAGGAAACTATGGCATTGAACGAAGCTTTGCTGCCGGAGTTCGACAAAGAAATGGCCAGCACCCGAAAGAGTCTCGAGCGGGTGCCCGACGATAAGTTTGATTGGAAACCGCACGCAAAATCGATGACCATTCGCCAGTTGACAACTCACCTGGCCTTATTCCCAAGCTGGATGGCGGAGACTCTGGAGAAGACATCCTTTGATTACGCACCGGTGGGAGGCGGGGGCTATAAGCCGCCGGTGATGAACTCGCGCCACGACCTACTGGAAGTATTTGACCGCGATGTCGCCAAGGCGCGGGAAGGACTGAAAGCGGCAAGTGATGCTCAGCTTCTGACCACGTGGAGCCTGCTCGCGGGAGGCAAGACGATTTTCTCGATGCCGCGGATTGCGGTGCTCCGGGGCATGGTGATGAACCACATGATTCACCACCGCGCGCAACTGGGAGTCTACCTGCGGCTCAATGATATCGCGGTGCCCGCCATCTACGGTCCGTCGGCAGATGAGCAGGGGTGATAGGCAGGATTGATTTTGGGATTCAGCGCCGTCTCCCAAAGGGAGAGGGCGCTGAATCATCTTAACGAAGCACCGCCCGCGAGCACCTACTGGACGCGGTAGAGCATCTCGCCGGCACGGGGTACCACGAGCACGCCCTCATCCTCACGGCCGTCCCAATCTTCGCGTTGGACGCTGGCGGGATCCAGGTAACCCAGATTGATGCGCCGGCAGCGCTCTTCCGGAATGGCGGTGGCCAGGGTCACTTGCACGCGCGGGGTCTCTGTCCGGGTGGGAGCGTCGTAAGTCCCCAGTCCTTTGACGTGCGACGAGTGCGCCAGGATTCCGCCGGGATAGCTTTGGAACTTGTCCCATTGCGCCAGGAAATAGTCGCGGCAGTGGTAGCCGATTTCCTCGATCAGGGCCCCATGGGTATAACTGATCTCAGTAATATGTGGGGCAAAGATCACCACCTCGCCGCCGTCGGCGACGGCAGGTTCCATCTTGTACATGCCCTTGCCGGCGGTCCAGATATCGTCGTAGAGTCGGGGCATTACGGAGAGAACCCGCTGGTAGGGCTTCTTCACGTAGACGATATGCTTCTGGGCGGAAAGCGCCGAGGCGGATTTCCATGCCTCCTGGGGCGAGCCGAAGTAAATTCCCGCCAGTCCTGCGTGCGTCACCACCAGCGCAAAGCAGGCCGAGGGCGTGTCGATCATGCTGGCCCCGCGGTCAATGATGGCGCGGATGGGCGTGTACCCGGAACCGATGACCTTGTAGTTGGTCATAAGAGCGCCGAACCAGTGGGTCAAGTTGATGATTTCCGACCCGGCAATTCCGGGGAAGAAATACTTGGTGCCGCCGGAAAAGCCCGCCACTTCATGGGGGAAAACCGGACCGCAAATAATGAGCTGGTCATAATCGTGGATCAACTTGTTGAGGCGGACAGGCACCTCCTGCGCCAACAATCCGCCCGTAAGCTCGCCGATTTCAGCGGCGGAAATCACCCCGAGGGTCGCAAAGTTCCGGGGGTCTTCCCAGTGATGATTGAAGATGCGGCTCTTTCCGCATTGCCCATCCGTCACCGGCCGGCCCACCAGCTTGCTAAGGTGCTCGTCATCCATAATGGGGTGGGTGCCGAGCGCCACGAGGTAATCCAGGGCGGCCACGCGCGGAGCAAGGTACGCCTCGAACAGGTCGTACATCAACGGCATGGGCATGGTGCGAGTGCCGTCGGGAATGATGATGAGCACGCGCTTGCCGTCCACGGCGAGCGCAGCCAGTCCCTCCTGGACGATTTGGCTGGTTTCCTCTTGGGTCAGGTAACGATCCGCGAAACCTTTTCCTACGATCATCGGTTTTGTTCCTCCCATGATTAAGGCAGTGGATAGTGGATGGCCTATATTTCTGACCACGCTAACCACTAACCACCATACCCTAACCACTGCCTTTCACACTCCCGCGAACGCTGAAAACCCGCCGTCCACCGGCAGGACAATTCCTGTCACGAAAGCCGAGGCGGGCGAGAGGAGCCACAGTATGGCTCCGAACAGATCCGCCGGCACGCCAAAGCGCGCCAGAGGGGTGTGGCTGATGATGGCTTTGCCCCGCGCGGTCAGTTTCCCGGTTAGTTCCTCGGTGAGTAGGAACTTGTTTTGCCGGGTCAAGAAGAAACCGGGCGCCAGCGCGTTCACACGGATCCGCGGCGAGTACTCCTGCGCCACATGCACTGCCAGCCATTGCGTAAAGTTGCTGACGGCCGCTTTGGCGGCGGAGTAAGCCAAGACGCGCGTCAAGGGGCGGAATGCGCTCATGGAGGAGATGTTGAGAATGACGCCTTCACCTTTTTCCGCCATCATCTTTCCGAACACCTGCGAGGGCAGGATGGTTCCCATAAGGTTCAGATCAAAAACCCAGCGCAAAGCTTCGGGGGGTAGATCGAAGAAACGGAGATCAGCGCCGGTGGTGGCCTGAGGTTTGTTGCCTCCCGCCGCGTTCAAAAGGCAATCAAGGCCGCCGAATTTCTGCCGGACGGTCTCCGCTGCTTTGCGCAGGCTCTCCAGTTCCAGGACGTTAGCGCTGATCGCCACAGCCTGATTGGCGCGTGGCTCCATAAGTTCCAAGATGTGCTGAACCGGGTCCAGGTTGCGGTCCAGAATCGCCACGTTGGCCCCGCATCCCACCAGCGCGCAGGCGATTTCACCTCCCAGGATTCCCGTTCCACCGGTAATGACAACCGTTTTCCCGCTGAAATCATAAAGGCGGTTCAATTCTGATGAGTCCATTTATATATTACTCCCTAAATTGTATATTGCCTCAGTGCGACTCCCGATGGGATGGGGATAATGAGCCAGCGTTCTGATAAGGTGCAACGCCGACGTTTTCGTTCCAGGAGGGCCATCGCGTCGAGGGCGAATTGACTAGCAAGGCTAACACCGCAGGAAGCATCCGTGCAAGGGGTGGATGGAGGAGCACGGGGCGCCGTCAAAGTCTGATGGGGTTGAAAGGGACCCCTCACCTGCCCTCCTCCGTCGGGCACCCTCTCCCTTGGGGAGAGGGGGGACCGCAAGGCGGGGGGTGAGGGGTCTCTTCGCGGGTGATGCTTTCATAGCTATGGAGGTATCTGGCGCCTGCGACTTTGACGGAACCCTGTGGAGGAGCAGCGCGGGCTGGGGTGGTAGTTCTGCTCCGCTATCCGCCGGCGGCTGCGCCAAAGTGGGCCACCTTCTCCCACCGGCTGCTGCCTGCCAGAAATTTAAGGACTCCCTGGAAGCGGTAACACAAAACCAACTGGCGGTATCCAATGTTTTCGAATACCGCGAAGACCAGTAAGGTCAGCAGGTCCCGAAGCCGCGGGTAGCGGCGATAGGTGAGCTCTTCCAGAAGCACGGCTCCCACCGAAAGGAAGCCCCCGTAGATGAGGCCGAGCAGGATAAACACCAGGAGCAGCCCGGGCGGAACCAGGCCCAGGAAAAGGCCCAGCGGTATCAGAAGATATCCCAGGAGTTCCACCGCCGCACCCAGTCCTTCCACGTAAGCGTGGAAGGGGAAGCTGAGCCAACCCACGATTCCATATTTTCTTCCGAACAGGATTTCCGAGTGCTTCCAAAGCGTCTGGCAGAGCCCCAATTGCCAGCGGCGGCGCTGATTGGCCAGCAAGGCGAACGTGGAGGGGCATTCGGTCCAACACACGGGATCGGAGGTGAAGGACATGCGGATTTTGCGATTGTTCTCCGCCGCCCACTGATGGAGTTGCACAACCAGGTCCATGTCTTCCGTCACCGTGTCATGGCAAAAACCTCCTGCCTCGATCACGGTGGCGCGATGGAAGACTGCGAACGCTCCTGACACGATCAAGGTGCCGCCCAACAAATGCCAACCTGTCCGGCCGAAGAGGAAACTGCGGAGGTACTCGACCACCTGAAATCGTTCCAGCCAGGTTCGAGGCAGGCCCACTCTTAGCACGCGCCCATTCTTTGTTTCGCAGCCGTTCAGGATGCGCACGATCCCGCCGCTCACCACGGTTTCAACGCTAGAGTTCACGATCGGGTCCATCAACCGCAGCAGGGCGTCGCGCTCAAGCAGGCAATCGGCGTCCAGGTTGCAGAAGTAGGGTGAGCGGCAGAGGTTGATTCCGGCATTGAGGGCGTCGGGCTTGCCCCCCCGCACTTTGCTGACAACGAGGAGGTTGGGAATTGCAGGGTTGATGTAATAGGCGCGCACGGGCGCGGTAGGGATGCTGGGATGGTAGCTTCCATCCATCTCCACCATGCCAAAACTTTGCACCAGGCGGTCAAGGGTCAAATCCGTTGACCCGTCGTCCACGACAATGACCCGAAGGTCCGGATAGTTAACCTGCAACGCGGAGCGAACGGAATTTGCGATCACCGCTTGCTCGTTCCATGCGGGAATGATGATGGTCACCGGCGGGGTCAAGGGAGAATGGCGCAAGGCATCCAGTCCTTGATAGGTCAATCGCCGCATATGGACCCAAGTGGCGCGCAGCGAGAGCAACATCAGGATCGTGTAGATTCCGTTGCCCAGGAAAAAATAGGAGAGGACGACAAGATTAAATGCCGTAACCCAGTCGTGGAGAAATGAGCGAATCGGGTTCATGGCCGCAATTTCCATCAGGACGCCAGACGGAGCGGGAATTCGAGAACGTGTTGGGGGCCGATTGGGATCTCCCCATCTGGTTGCTTCTCTTCCAGGAACCGCATGTGGGCTTCCGCGTAGGGAAGGAAACGTTCGAGGAACTTTAGACGGATCCCCGGGTTCAAGGTGCGGAGGATTCCCGATAGCCCCAGCGGGGCTGCATCGCTGGCCAGTTGTTCCACCATGAGGGCCACCACGCCTTTTGCGCCGGCGCTGTACTCCTCCACCAGGGCAGACATCAATCCAGTGCGTTCGATCACCTCAACTATTTGCTCACGCGTGATGCTGTCCGGGGAAGTCAGGAAATGTTCATAGAGCTGATGCTTTCCTTCCGGGCCAAGAGATATGAGGGTTTGGATGGCGGCCTCGCGCACCCGCCAGTGGGGATCGCGCAAACATTCGCGAATGTCCATGTGCAGAGGCGCAGCGGCCTGGCGCAACTGGGCGAGGGCTTGCACGGTGCGCAGGCGCACGAACCATTGGTGGTCAATCAGCAGGTTCCGCAGCACGGGCGTGGCGCGCGCGTCGGCGAGAAAAACAATGACCTCTGCCGCGCGCGCCCGAGTTGCCGAGCAGGTGTCAACCGCGAGCCCGGCCAGCAGCCATTCCACGATCTGCGGGGTAAGCGGCTCCGGCGTGAGGGTGAATCCCGGCTGGCTGGCGGCCTTGCGCCGGACCATGGTCTGAAGAATTTCGGTGGCGTGCAAACGGATTTGACGATCCGGGTGGCGCAGTGAGGGCAACAGCGCCGGCGCGCAATTAAGGTCAAAGCTGACCATGGCGGCCAACAAACCCTGCAACGGCGGGGACAGGGATTTATCTTGCGCCACCGCATGGAGCCGGTCCCGCAGCACCGGAAAGCTTTCCGGCGCGCCCACTGCCGCCAAGGATCGCAAGGCCACCGACTGGATATCTTGATGGCGATCATTCAGGGCATTGACCAGGACCGGCCAACTTGGCTGATGATGCAGCGAGCCCAAGTTCCGGATGCTCTTCGCGCGCAGCAAATAGCGCATCACCGCGCGGTCGGGGAAATCTTCATAAGCCCCGTTCCCCGAAGATTTGGGGGCCGTTGAGCGCCCGTGGGCCAATCGGCTTTGCCACACCTCAATCAACCCCAGTTCTGCGCATAATGCCTGGAGGAAAACCAGACAGCGTTCCGGTAGCTTTCGCTTGGAGAAGAGAGGATCAAGCAGGAGTTCCACATCGGCCAACGGCAATTCCCGCAGGGCCGCGATTCCGGAGGGGTTCGGCACGCCGGAGAGCAACTTTGCCAGGACGGGCCGGTACTTGCGCTGCAGCGAATGGACGTAGCGAAAATAACGAACTTGTTGCCAGCGCCGGAAAAACGCCACGGCATTGAGCAGGCAGGCCCCCGTCACCACGGAAGCCAGAATCATGAGGGCCCATTGCGTCACAGGGTCAGCGATGTTGACCATGCTACTGCCGTCCTTGGGGAGGAGAAACAGTCAGTTGTGAGCAGGACACACTGGGTCGAAATTGCAAACGGGCGCGGGAATGATGGCGCATACTGAACCCAAGGCTGGCTGTTAATACCTAGGAGCGCCCGCAGGGGCGTGCGAGGAATCTATAGTATACTCTTGGGGCTAGTTCCACTTCAATGGCTAATCATGAGAAATAGAAAGTTATTACCTGAGCTGTTCGACAATCTGACCGAAATTGGGCGGCTCCGACCAATTTCCGCCCTTCGCCCGGGGTTGCGCCGGACAAGATGGCTGAGACTTGCGCGAATGGGGTTTATTTAAGCTGACCGTTCACCCTATTCGACCCCCTCATCTCCACTAATTGCAAAACGTGGGTGAGGGGTCTCTCGGGAACAAAATGATTGGTTACTTGTTGGAATCGAGTCCGGATTTTTCCCAGCCGGTAAGGCCATCCTGATACACCTTGACTTGATCGAATGCATAGCCATGCTCCAGCAAAATCCTTCCAGCCGCGCGGCCCGAGGCGCAAATGTCCCCGGAAGATTTTCCGCTTTCGTAGAAGACGATGGCGCGTCCCTTGGGCAGGGTGCTCCAGCGCTGGGGCATGTCGTCCACGGGAATATTGATTGCCCCGGGAATCTTCCCCGCGGCAAATTCTTTTGCCGGCCGCACGTCCACGAACAGCGGTTTGCTTTTTCCCGTGAGGATCTCGCGCAGTTGGCTGGTGTTAATCAAGGTTGGTTGCTTCTTGGCGGCTTCCGCCTCGCTGCACGTTACCCCGGTGCTCTGGAAGCTCGAGAGCGCGCCGCCCGGGGGTGATCCGAGTAAGCCGAATGACGATGATGCGGGTTCGGGAGCGGCTGACGCGGGCGCAGCCTTCTGGGAAGCGGTTGCAGGTCTGGGGGGATTCCTCGTTTCAGCCGGCGCCGGGGCGGCGAGTGACAAAGGGGCGGCGGGCGGCGCGGGAGCGGAGGATAAGCCTATGCCTTGTGCCGCCAATTCCTGATCGATAAGTCGCGATAGCTCGTCCAAATCCGGCACGCCCGGTGCCGCTTGGCGCCCGATGAAAAATGTGGGCGTACCACTCACCCCCAGGGCCACACCATCCTCGTGATCCCGATGAACCCGCGCCGCCTCCGCGCCGCTAGCCAGGCATTGATTGAACCTGGCTTGATCCAAACCGATATCGGCGGCGTCACGCTTCAATCCATCTTCGGTCAAATCGGTTTGCCGGGAATAAATCTCGTCCACGGATTCCCAGAACTTTCCCTGTTCGGCTGCGCACTCTGACGCTTCCGCCATGCGCTCAGAGAAAGAGTGGATGTGGGTTAGAGGGAACTGCCGGAAGACGAAGCGAATCTGTTTACCATACTTGGCGCGAATCTCTCGCGCCACCGGCTCCTCGCGTCCACAGACGGGGCATTCGAAATCTCCAAACTCCACCACGGTCACGGCCGCGTTGGGATTGCCCGTCACGTGGCTGTCGGGCCTCACCAACCTGTCTGCCGTGGTATCACTCGCCTGCGGTGGCGGAGGCGGGGGCGCTTCCCCATGTGCGGCAAGCTCGTAGAAGGCGGGGACGCCAAGCAGCAACGCTGCTACGCCCACCGTGAAGTAGCCGCGCAATTGGTGGAGTTGGGCGGGCGGAGCAACTTCCGGCGCGGGGCGAACGACGTTGTAGATGGCCAGCGCGCAGAGTGCGGTCATCACCAGGCCTGACGTCACACACCACGCGCAGAAGGCGTGAATCACGAATCCTTGTAGATATTCGAGGTACAGGGAGAACAGAAATCCAAACCCGGTTGCACCCGCCAAGGCATAACGGACCTCGATGGCCACTGCCGCGGGGGCAAGCGACTCCGCGATCACGAGCAAGGCAACCAGAACGTAGCCGGCCACGCCAAACACGGGCATCGGGACGCCCCAGAAGTGGGAATATGCGCTGAGGCGCACGGCGTCGCAGCCCGTTCCCAGGCACACCATCGGCCGGGATGGGGAGGTGTAGATCCAGAGAAGGTAAAGGGAATCGAAGAGCCCGAGCAGGGCAAGGAGGAAGAAGATTGATTTCCGCATAATCACCTATTGTACAACCTTCTCAGAGGTGTATGAGGGGCTGCGGGTTGCTCGCACCCGGTTTGAATTTCCTCACCGGGCGCGGAACCAGGCCCCTGCGGCGCGCGCCGGTCACTCGGCACGGGCTTTCGCTTCCGCCAGCGACTCGGCGAGTCCGTAGGGTTCAAGGTCCGCCTGCAGCTCTTCGGCCGTACGGAACACGATGCCGTGCATCCCCACAGCGTGCGCGCCCGTGATGTTGACCTCGCGATCGTCAATAAACAGTGCTTGCGGGGCGGGCACGCCCAACGCCTCAAGACAAGCGTGATAAATCGGGGGGTCGGGCTTCCCCATTTTTAGCTCACCGGATAAGCAGAGATGATCGAAGATCTCAAGCCACTTGGCCGTGCGCCGGAGATAGTCGCCAACGCTTCGCGGCATGTTGGAAAGAACCGCGGTCTTCCATCCCCGCCCGCGGAGCACGCGCACCCATTCAACCATGACGGGGTTTGTCCTCTCCCAGATCTGATTGTCCAGGAGGGCGAGTTCCTGAATCCGTTCAGGAGAGAAAGGGGCGCCCACAGCGTGCCCAATCTCCTGCCAGTAGGCGCGTGTGTCGAGCGCATCAATATCGTACGCTTCGCGATTTCGCCAATATACTTCATGAAAAGCTTGGGCTTCCACTCCGATCATTTTACGCAGCGGCTCATAGTCCTCCAGGCGCGGGGGC
>JBEKQO010000113.1:0-21299 GCA_049519635.1 Terriglobia bacterium
CCTAGGGTGAGCACAGGACAAAGCATGCGAGATTATCGTTTTCTCTTCAAGCATAACGTTATAGTTCTGACCCTCTGCCTCTTTTTTCTCTTCCTGGCGGGGATCTCAGCTCTTGCACAAACGGCCTCCCATAGGAATGGTCCTGTGAAGCGACCTCCTCCTCTCGGAAGCCATCGAGACATCTCACCTTCCCCGCCGGAGCAGCCTCTTACGCCGAGATTCCGGGGATGGCGTCACACTCCACGAGCGGCGATGCAGGATTATGACAGTCATCGCGGAGTTGGTCCTTCGGCCAACTCCTACGTTGCAAGTTCTCGGCTCTTGAGCTCTTCCGGACAGGCCGTCGTCCTGCCCCCCAATGGATTTGACTTTCGCCCCAGTTTGCTTGCGGGCCAGATTCCAACCGCGGTAGCCACGGGAGACTTCAACGGAGACGGCAAACTAGATTGGGCAATCTCGAACGGACGGGACAACAGCATTTGGCTTTATTTCGGCAAAGGCGATGGTACGGCTAACCTGCCCACGATTCTCCCCACGGCTGGCATCGGACCTTCGTGGCTGACCGCGACAGATTTGAACGGCGACGGCAAGCTCGATCTGGTAGTCGCGGAAGCCGACAGCTCAACGATCGGCGTGTTTCTGGGAAACGGTGATGGAACCTTCCAAACAGAGGTTCGCTACCCGGTCCCGGCTACTCCATTGTTTGTGCTAGCGGGAGACTTTACCGGCGATGGCAAATTAGACATCGCTGCCGGCATGATCGGAACCACGACTACCGGTCCGGTGGCCGTGTTGCCCGGCGATGGGAACGGCCACCTAGGCGCGGCGTTGTACACGGGCGACCCGAATACCTCGGTGGGCTACTGGTTAGCGGCAGCCGACCTGAACGGCGACGGCAAGCTGGACCTGATCGTGGTCGACCCTGACGATGGGAGGCCTCACGGCGGAGCGCAAGCTTATTTGAACAACGGCAATGGAACCTTTACCGCGGGGGAGCTTTTCTTCACCAATGGGTTTCCCCCAGGTATTGCTCCCGAACTCGCCTTGAGCGTCGCAATCGCGGACCTGAACAACGATGGCTGTAAAGACGCTGTGGTAACGGAATCCTATGGATTGGCCTACGTGTTTAACGGCAACTGCGATGGCACGTTTGCCGGCTTCGGCGTCACATACGCGCTGGGAGACATCGGCGGAGCGATACAGCTTGTGGACGTGAATGGCGATGGAGTGCTGGACATTGTGACGTCTAGCGTTCTCCTGAGCGGAGTGGGAGGCCCCGGGCTGGGATCAGTGGCAGGAAACGAAGTCTGTGTGCTGCTTGGGGACGGCACCGGTCACTTTGGGCCTGGCCGGACGTATCGTGGCGATATTTCAATGTATAGCCTGGCTGTCGCTGACTTGAATGGCGATGGATTCCCCGATCTGGTGACCGCCAACCAGGGCAGCAATACGGCTACGGTGTTTCTCAACGATGGCAAGGGAGGATTCGGAAATCCTCAGGGCGAAGCCTTCGGAAACAGCGAAGGAGTGACCAACTCTCCAGACAGCCCGTTCATCTTCGCCGACGTCGATGGCAACGGAACGGTGGACATGGTGGTGCTCGACACTCCGCCATACCCCGGCAGCCCCATGCAGATAACGACATTCTTGAACGATGGCACCGGGAAATTCTCCGCCCCGATTCAGTCGCCAGCATGGACGGCCGGGCAGTCCGGGACAACCCCAGCCAGTTTTGTTCTGGCAGATTTCCGCAACACCGGACATCCCGATGTACTGATTGTGGGACTCGACAGCCCGTTTATTTTCTTTGCACCCAATTCAGGAAATGGACAATTCGGCCCCTACACTATGACCACTCTGCCAGAGGCCTGGGGTCTGGCAGCTGTCGGTGATTTCAATGGCGACGGAAAGCTGGATTTCGTGACGGTTTCGTCCGTCGTGAACGGCAGTCTCTGGCAGCAAGTGTTAAGCGTCTTCTTGGGGCAGGGAGATGGGACCTTCCAGGCCGGGCAGAGTCTGGTTTTTGAGAGCGACAATCGGTTGGCCTATCCGTCCGTTGTGTACGTTGGGGACTTCAACCGCGATGGCAATCTTGATGTCTTGGTCTGGAACTATGGGTTGTTCGAGTTCCTCGGGAACGGCGACGGCACGTTTCAGACGGGGAAAGATCTGTTTGACACCTTCGGCGCATTTGTCGTAGCAGACGTAAATGGCGATGGCTGGCCGGACATTATCGCAGCAACCGACGGGTTCGGGAACCCCTACACGGGCCTTTCGATTGGCGAGTTCTCGATTTTCCTGGGGCAACCGGATGGGACGTTTCAGAACAGCCAGACCTATGCGCCGTACCTGTACGAGTTTTACCAGCCGGCCCTCGATGGAACGTATGTTTTCCCAAACCCGTTTCCAGGACTCGTGGGTGACTTCAATGGCGACGGCAATCTCGATGTGGCAGTTTTCCCCGATCCCAATTCCCTCACTCAATCGAGTGAAATGCAGGTCCTCTACGGCAATGGGGACGGGACCTTTACTCCCTCATATCTCAGCTACCCAATCGACAAGTTCTGGGTTCCGCAGTTTGCTGTGGATCTGAACGGTGATGGGCGCGCCGACATAGTGGAACTCGATAATTACACAACCTCGTTCAATGTAGTTCCAGCGGTTGCTCCCGGTCCTGCGGTGCAACTTGAGTTATTGACAACTCCCGTCACCGGCAATACCGGATATGGGCGAGTGATCCTGAACTCGCCGTCATCCTCGACAACAACGGTGTCGCTAACCGCCAGCGATTCTAATGTGAGCGTCCCGACCATGATTGTCCCCGCTGGCTCGGTGAGCCAGGATTTCCAATTCTCTGTCGGGGGCGGTTTCAACACACAAGAAGTCTTTTCTATCCAGGCGCAAGTCGGCAACGGAACGGCCACTGCCTATGACTACGTCTCGGCCCCAGGTGTGCCCGTCATCGAGTTCCAGCCGACAGGGTTGATTTTCAGCGGAACCGTGGTTGGCTCCACTAGTGGTCCTCAGACTTTGACATTGACAAATATTGGCGGAGGGACGCTAACGATCAGTGCACTTCGTGCCAGCACATGGTTTTCAGAGACGGACAACTGCGGCGGCGAGTTGTTGCCTGGTGCGAGCTGCGCAATTCAGGTGACGTTCACCTCTCCCTTCACCACCGCTGCCGGAGGAGCACTATCTGTTTACGATAACGTCTCTGGTGTATCCCTGACTGCAGTCCTCGAAGGATTCGGCATTTTACCCCTTTACATTTCACCCTGCTGTTTGGATTTCTCTCAACTGGTGGGTGGAACCAGCCCCGCGCAGACCGTAACTCTAAGCAACGTCGGAACCATACCGATCCAGGTAAGCAGCGTCGTTCCAACGGCCGGTTTTTCCGTGGTGAACGGATGTACCACAATTGCTGTCGGAGGAAAGTGCCAGACTACCGTGACGTTTACCCCAACGGCGTCGGGAGCCACGCTGGGAACTCTAAGCCTGACCACCAACGTGCCAAATACAACGGCCCTCATCGTACCGCTTAGCGGAAACGCAGGCGACTTCTCTTTGGGCTCAGCAGCCTCGGCCACGATTAGTGCTGGCCAAACTGCGACGTACAGCCTGAGCGCGACTAGCGTCGGTGGCTTTTCAGGCAGTGTTGCTCTTTCGTGCAGCGGAACTCCGACGGGCGCGACTTGTGCAGCGAACCCTTCTCCTCTTGTCGTGGCTGTTGGTGCTGCGTCCCCATACTCGGTCACGGTGACAACCACTCCGAGGTTGGCTGCAGTTTCTGGGTTCACGGCTACGCGCGCTATCTGGTCCGCCCTCTTAGTGTTGCCACTGGGAATTGTGCTCGTTCGCACAAAAAAACGAGGGTCTTGCAGCAACGTGACGGTGCTCACACTGCTTTGCCTCAGCTGGTTCTTCACTTCTTGCGGCGGAGGGAGCACGGGGGGCGGTGGTAGTGGCGGCGGTGCGATCTCCGGAACGCCCGCCGGTACTTATAGCCTCACGATCACAGGCACGTTCGGTCCTGTGTCGCGTACAACGAGCGTTACTCTGACCGTGCAATAGTAAGGGTTGACCGCCGGATCTGCCTCGCTCAGTCGAATTATCGACTTGCCAACGAAGCCGTAACACTTCTCAAAACCAACCATTTGCGATCTGCAAACTCCTGATAGCCGAGCGACGAGGTTTTGTTAGAGTCTTTAAGGAGCTTTTTCCGATTCACTACCTGATCAGCCTTGAATTTCTTCCAAACGAGCCATACGCTGTAGGTCTTCCCCTAGGTTCCTCATGTTGGGGTTGGTGCGGCATAACGTGCCAAAGAAGCCGTATTTTTTCTAAGGCTGCGCACGTTAGGTCAAACTCTGGAGGGATTTGATGGCGGAGGTTGCTGGGCCACAACCAGTACCACAGAACGATCAGCGGTCTCGCGTTGTCGCGTTGCTTCTCGCCAGCGACGGAACAGTGCTCGGGCAAGCGACTGTTTTGTCTTCGGACAAGGCCGTGACGACCGCCGAGGTAGCAAGATCGGCCTGGGCTAAGGTCGAGGCGCTTGCGGGTGCACGCCCACACCCCCTGGGCCCCCTGATGCTCTCCTTCCCGCAATTCCGCGGATCTCCCTGGCTTAGCCCTGTGCCCTTGGAGGTGCAGTCGATTGACGACGAATGCGCGTTCGGACTCCTTAACTTGCTCGTTTCTGGGAAGGATCTCGTCGCGAACCCGATTGCGCTTCCGGCACCGGTTCCATCCGGCTTGCTGGATGGCGGCGAGGCTCCGGAGGAAGGGAGTGAGTGCGATATTCTCTACAACGAGGAGAGGCAACCAAATCAGTTTTTTCTCCTATACCTCTCGGGTCGGGTCGGCAGAAGGGACGGCCTGCGATTTCGGCTCGAATTGGGTGCAGGTTCGCCGGCATCAATTCTTGGTGCTCCTGTATTCAAGGGCGGTTTGCTCATTGGGATCGTTGAGTCGGCTCTGCCGAGCGCCTCCGACCCGAGCGCATTTGGCTCGGATGTCG
The DNA here is from genome assembly GCA_049519635.1 of Terriglobia bacterium. GTDB lineage: Bacteria > Acidobacteriota > Terriglobia > UBA7540 > UBA7540 > Bog-366. The sequence goes on from JBEKQO010000113.1 coordinate 5,024, forward strand.
ATACCCGTTCCTCCGTTCAAGTGCTGAGCGTGGCTGCGATGGCGGACAGCAAAGTGACGCCTGCTGTGCGCAACTTGCTGCCTCGGGTAGGAGGCGACCCGAAACCGTCCGCGTCATTTCCCACGGGTGGGACGATTAGGCAGATTGACGGCCTCAGGACGGAGATTTCGGCGCCTTCGGAGGCGAAGCCGGCTGAGACAGACTCGTTGGTCGGCGGTGCCGACGCTGCGCGCTCAGCGACGTTGAAGCTGGCGCCCGATGCGGCAGGCGAATCAGCGGCGGTTGATTTGTCGGATGCGGCAATGTTTGCGCGGTTGAGCGTGTCGAGTCGGCGGGCGCTAGGACGAGCGGCAGGGATGCGGCGCTCGGTGGGGCGGGGCGCGATTCACATGGAGCATCTGATTGCGGGGCTGTTTGATGAGGGCTGGCAGCCTTTCTTCGGACAGGCGGGGATCGGGGAGAACGATCTCAGGGCGATCATCATGCGGACGGTCGGCACCGAAATTCCACGGGACTATAGTCCGGTGGAGCTCGGAAAGCTGCCAGCGATGTCCACGCACGTGAGGCAGGCTCTTGCGGCCGCTAACAGGCTCTACGTTCCCTCTCTAGCTGTCCAGGTCCGGAGCGGGCAGCTTCTTTCTGGGGCGCTATCGGTGGAAGACTGCAGGATGGTCCAAGCGCTGATTGAGAGTGGTGTGCACAAAGAGCTTATTCCTTCTTTCGTTGGGCCTGATGATGGTGACGATGGGGAGGTTCACGCTCCGATTCCGCGGCTTAAGCCGGAGTCCCCGGGGGCAAATCCGACTCCAAAGGTGGACTCTGATCTTTGGAGTGCGGAGGACCGGTTGGGGTATGAGGCGTATGCGCGGACGATTGCAAGTTTGATTACGCACAAGGAGACGAAGTCTCCGCTGACCATTGGGATCAAAGCGCCGTGGGGTGCGGGGAAGACTACGTTGATGAAGCGGGTGCAACATTTGCTGGATGGGTACGCCGGGCTAAGCGAAGGAAGCCGGATTGGAATCCTGCAGGAGGTGCAACCTCCAGCGGTAACGTTGCGGGAATTGCTGCGGGAGTTGAAGGACAGCACCAAACCCGAGGGGCTCCCGCTAATCCAGAGCAAAGAGGGCAGAGCATACGGGCTACCAGCAAGGACTACGGTGTGGTTCAACGCGTGGAAGCACCAGACGAGCGAGCAGATATGGGCGGGAATGGCTCATTGCATTATCAGCCAGATCACAGCGCGGATGAAGGTGAAAGACCGGGAATTGTTCTGGGTGCGGCTGCATGCTCGGCGGATCAACGTCGAAGAGGTGAGGAGAAAGATTTACTGGGCAGCCGTGCGATATCTCGTTCCTGTGGTGTTGGTTGTGCTGGTCATGTGTGCGGTTGTCTTCTGGCTGGCGGCTGTCCTCCCGGTCGGCTTGCCGATCCAATATGTGATGCGAGGAGTTTCGATTCTTGGGGGATTGCTGGGGTTGATTTGGAGGTGGCGGGCCAGGATGGGAGAGAAAGCTGCGGGGACGATGCGCCGGTTGATCCGGGAGCCTGATTACGAAGGGAAGATGGGGTACCTGCATTTAGTGGAGTCGGACATTCGGGAGGTGCTGCAACTGGCGACGGCGGCGTCCGTCACGAAGGAGAATCCGAATGGGAATCCGCTGGTAGTTTTCGTGGACGATCTGGACCGCTGCGCGCCAAACAAGGTGGCGGAGGTAGTGCAGGCGATCAATCTTTTTCTGTGTGGCGACTATCCGAACTGCATTTTTGTTTTGGGGATGGAGCCGGGGATGGTGGCTGCAGCGCTGGAGGTGGCGAATAAAGATGTGATCCAGAAGGCGGAGGAGATGGTGCTGGTGGACCGGACGGCACCGGTGGGGTGGCGATTCATGGAGAAGATTGTGCAGTTGCCGATCATGATTCCGCCCCCAACGGAAGCGGGACGGCGGAAATATGTGAATTCTTTGACCGGTTTACTAGTGGAGAGCGGGGGAAACGTCGCAACGTTTGCGCTGAAAGCGGAGCAGGGAGCAGTAGGGATGGTACAGATTTCCCGCCCGCATCAGCACGGGGCGGAGGAAGAAGAGAAGGTTCAGAGCTACATCAGGAAGATCGGGCCGGTAAAGAATGCGACTGAAGCGGCGAGACAGAGCCAGGACGTGGTAAAGCAAGCTTCAGACGAAGAACGATGGGCTGCGCAGGAGGCGGGCAAAAGGGTTTACGAACAAACATTGAGCGAGCGGGACCCGGTGACGTCGCTATTTGTGGACGACGTAGCGCAGTTGGTGGATGGGAATCCGCGGCAGATCAAGAGGTATGTGAACGTGTTCCGCTTTTACAGCACGTTGCGGCACAGCTTGCGGTTGGAGGGTGTGATTCCGAGCGAGGATTTGCCAGATAAAGTCCTGGCGAAATTTGTGGCGTTGAGTATTCATTGGCCGCATGCGGTGGATTGCATGAGGGTGATGGTGGAGGGGGCCGAAGGAAAGAAGGTGTCGCTGCTGAAGCGACTGGAAACGGAGAGCAGGGGTTTAACAGGGGATGGTGCGACGGCCGACAAAGCGTGGAAGAAAGTTGTGGATGAATTGAAGCTGCCGTCGTGGGCGGAGGAGCGGGCGTTTCGGGAGTTTTTGTCGGGAGGGGAGTCGTTGTGCGCGAAAGAGGGTCATGGGTTGTGGTGAGGGTTTTGCTCGCCGTGACAAGCCTCATCGCGAGGATTGTAATTGGCAAGAAACACAACTGCGACTGGAGGGCAACCTCTTCAGTTACACAAGAGAACAGAGATCAAGGCTGCACCTGAACGCCAACCACCAATGTCTTCGATTGCGGCCTTGCCGCGCTTTGTCAGACGCTGCTCAGAGCCGCTTTCGTGCCTGGTAAGTCGCGAGTAAAGACGAGTTCGCTGCCGAGGAAGAGAGCCGCCCTTCCTAGGCAGAATGCACTCGAAAATAATATTTCCTGAAGGCTCAAAACGTGCCACGCGAAGTGCTAACTCATTGGGAGCAAAGGTGAATCGGTCCCGCATGCGCGGCTTTCATCGAAATTTTGCCGAAGTCCTCCGTGCGGTCTGCTCTGTTCAGGGTTTTGGGCGTTTTGGTGGCGTCAGACGGCGGGGCTTGAGCGGCTCATACCAACAAACCGAATTCCCGTCCAATCCGAGTGAGTTCAGCGTAAAGTTGCGCCTCTCGGCCGCTCTCAAGTGTCTCCGTCGCGATGAAAGTGGCAGCAACCACGCGCTGGAATTGCGTTCTGCGTACCTTCTGAAGCTCAGCGCCGAGGCCGAGCGATTGGGGAACTAGTGCCGCAATTGAAGGAGGCAGAGACAACTCTGGTCGTGCCCGTACAGACTGCGGGGCTGCGGCCTTGACTGGCGCTGGCTGACAGGATTTAGCCAACGTTGATGTGGCCACCTTTGGACTCTCTGCATGCACAGTTTGCACTTCTCTAAGGCCGCCGTGATCACCACTGGCCGGCGGAGGAGTATGAACAGCCGCCTGGCGTTGGACTGTACTACTCGCGGACCCTCCTGACCGATGGGGCTCATTGCGCCGATTGAAGAAATCCCCCAGTGCGTTCCTGATGATCGCGCTCCTGTCTCGTGCAGTTTCGAGGCAGACGTCTTGGAGACGACCTGCCTGGTCGCTACTCAGCCGAAATGTGACCCTTCGTGATCCCGTCATTGGCGCTGGCAGTATTTGGTTGCGACCTCCGAATCTTGCGTCCAAGACTTGGACGGGTGCCTTCATCTGGTCGACCGTCACCTAAAGCTATATATATTATTGGCACTCTATGATGGATTGGCATTCTATTGCTTTTTTCCTTCACTCAAACCGCACTCCTTTCGACGTTTCATCATAGGTTGCCAAATCGGACATATGCGCGGGTTGAAGAACTTGGCAATCTATGTTGTCCGAGGGTAACGCGCACAACCACTTCCCTTCCGTGCCAAATCCGAGACGATGGGCAACGACACCCAATTCCTGTTTTGCCCGGCCGAGAGTTCGTTGCGCGATGCCCTTGGCCTCGGCTGCCCTTTCCACGTTTGAAGACTCCACCGGTCCACCAGCTAGCAATTGCAGCAAGAAGTCCGTTGCCTTCTGTAGGGTGGGTGGACGTCGTCTGTGCATCGCCTCGGACGACAGTAACTGATCGGCAGTTCGGTCGGACTTGCCCAGCCAAAGGATCCTAGCCACATCTTTCTCCGCTACCAATCGGAAGACGAGTGATGGACCTTTTGTCGCAAGATTTTGCTTTAGGCAGGCTAGCACACGATGTTCCGGCACTTCTGGCTCGGCTGCTACAAGCAAGACGCTGCGTGCTGCTGCTGGAAGCGCGATGCTACCGCCGCACCGATACAGAGCATTTTTGCGGTCTTCGGCCTTATTCAAGTGTGCGATGACAACGACAGCCGCGCCTGAGCGCTCTGCCATCTGAGAAAGCGGGGCCAGAGCAAGTCGTACCTGCTGGTCGCTCCAAATGTTCACTCGCCCATTCAAATAAGCGGTCAGCGGGTCAATGATTACTAGCTTGGCATTGACACGGTTGATTGCTGTTTCGACGTAGCCAATGTCATCGGGCAGCACAACGGCGCGTTCCCCGTCTGCAGTCTTAATGTGCGGGATCGCAATGATCTGATCCAGATTGGCCCCCGCGGCTTCTAATCGTGGTCGCACGGTATCCGCCAGCCCGTCCTCGGCAGTGAGAACGACGACTCCGCCCGCAGCACAAGGAGTGTCGTCCGGCATAGCGTCACCCGTGCTCAGACGCGCGGAGATATCAAGCATTAACGTGGATTTTCCAAGGCCAGGGTCGCCGGTCAGCACGGTTAACTTGCCAAGAGCTACATGTCCCGACCAAAGCCACTGAACTTGCTCCGGCTGGACGTCGGAAATCAGTACACCCGGTAACTCGGATACGGGCCTCCACGAGGGCGCTTTCTCAATTTCTTCCAGAAGTTCGGGGACCGTATGCCCAGCAGCCAGCCAGTCCGATACATCACCCTTTGGAAGAAGCCCTGGCAGGTCGAAGAGCTTTATGGCGCTGGCAATACCAACCAGCGACTGTGCCACCTTCAGCATGTGGTCGCGGCCGGGATCGTCCTTATCGGGCAATAACACAACAGAGCGACCGCGAAAGAATCTGGCATAGTTTGACCGCCATTTGCCTGCCCCCATGGGATTCGTTGTGGCCACCAAGCCCGCCGCGACCAAGGCTTCGACATCTTTTTCGCCCTCGGGCAACCAAATGGTCTCGGCAGGGTCAGCAGCGAGCAGTTCCGGCAGTCGGTAGAGCACCCGCTCAACGCCGTTCAGATTCCATATCCACCCTCCAGTACCATCCGGCCGGCGCTGGCTGAAACTTTTTGGCTCGAACCGCACGGTTTGGAATATCAGCCTGTCGCCAGCATCTTTGTAATCGTAAGTCGCGGCTATTGACGCTCGTTGAGATCGGTTTGTCCCACGGCGTGAAGAGGTTTCGCCATGACACACGCCGCATCCGCACTCGCCTGTCAGCGCATGTGCGTAGGTGTTACTGTTCGGATAGACCACGAGTTTCCCAGCATGTTCATCGCGCGCGCAATGAGCATACCGGCCATCGTCAGAGAGGAAGCCGTGGCAGCGTTTGCCCTTCCCTCTGGGGAGCCGGTCCCATCCACCACACACGGGGCACGGTTTACTGGCGCTGAAACGATTCATTTCGCCCTCAGGGTAGCGGCAGGCTCCCGGCGATCATTTCCGGCTGGCACCGCATTTTTTTCGATGTACTCGCTCAGCCATTCATCTGCATATCGCACGAGCCGGCCGACTTTTGTCCATCTTGGCCCCCTGTTCTCTCTTCGCATGCGGCGCAGTAATGCATCACTACACCCCAAAACAGACGCAGCTTGTTTCTCATCACGCAGTGCCATAAAAGACTCCTTCGATTACACAAAGGTGACGTTTCGGAACCGAGCTTAGCGCTGGCGCACCCTCTTGTCATGGGGGCACAATGACAAAATTTTTCGTGAGATTTTGGCGAACGCTTCAACCTTTGGGACGGTAACGTCGAACCGCTTGTGCCACGGCGCTGGCACCGCGGGACTCAGAATCAAACGTTGTATGTTTTTCAACGATGGCAATGGACTTGTTCCACTTTGCAAAACATGCGTCTCGCGAGCGCGCCGTGCGTATTTGAGCCTCGTTCGCTGAAAGATGGCACTCATGACGAAATAACCAATACAACTGAACCATCGCGGAGGAAGTGGGGTCATCGGGAAAAGGACTAAATTCGGCAATTTCAGCGAAGTGAAGATGATTTTGGCGGTCTTTTTCCCATTCCTCAGCTGATTGGTAATGCCTTAGGTTTCCTATCGCCATCAGCCCTCTAAGTGCAAACTTGCTGTGAGATCTGCCCAACCAGGGATCGAGATCCTGGGTATACGAATGAAGTTGTTCCAAAGCAGTTCGCACCCGACCGACTAGTTTGTCGAGCCTGCGCTGCCTTCGCGAAGCCTCTTTGGTCAACCGAGTTAAATGCTTCCCGTGCTCGGCACGCGCCCGGTGCTTCTTGAACTCAGCCAAACAATCAACCACGAGGGCAGAAAGCTGTTGCCGTTGTTCGGGCGTCATACCCTGGAGAATTTGGGCTCCGTTTTCGTGACCGGCTATTTGGGATTCCTGGTCCGACAACAGCTTCTGGAAGCTATTGCGGCCTATCTCGTTATTCGACCTTGCAGATTTTTGCTCGGGGATCTCTGGCTGCAATCTCGGATACCGAGCGAACATGAAATAAGGGTAATCCAGCCAACTACTCGCTTGCGGCAGGGGTAATGCGTGAGAATCGAGATGGGCAAGCCAGTTGAAGAACACTGAACCTCGCCCCGGATTGCTCGGTGCACAGGGAGAAGACCTGCTAGGTCGATCTGCCATAGCTCAAATATGAATGCCCTCACCGCTGATGGCAAGTCGTAACGGTGGGACAATGTCAGTCGCCGCTGATAGCAGCCGCTAAGCCTTGCAGCGCAAAATTACTTCAGAGTGGCCGACGAGTAGTACCGTACCCGAGGGATGGGTGTCCGGAGATTCAACCTGGCAGGCAACACATGCGCGGGTCGTTTGGCGTCTTGGTTGATGTTCCCGCCGAATCATACAGTCAATCAGATGTGGGCTGCGTGGCAAGAGTGATCAGAGTTGAGCGGTACAATGGCAGAATCACGAACCCAGGTGGCCTAGGGTTGGTTGCCTTCGGAGGAAAAACTGTGATTCCGACCGCCTTGTTATTTTCTCGATATCGTGCATTTCGCGAATTCGCGCGCGTGGACCTCGCGCCACTGACGATAATTATTGGCAAGAATGGCGGCGGCAAGAGTGTACTCACCCGACTACCGCTGCTGCTTGCCAGTGGACTTGCGTTACAGGCCGAGGCTCCGCTAGACCTAACGGCCGGTGGCGTTAGCCATGCCACTCGTTTCGAGGATCTGATCTATCAGCGATCCGCTCAGCCATTTTCTCTTGGCGCCGAAATCTCTGATGGGAACAGGACGCTTCAATTTGTTACCACGCTCCGTCACATCGTGGAGAGGCACGCCTTGGGCATTGAAGCTTTCGAACTTTCCGAAGGCCAAGAGCGCATTGTTAGCCTTACGGCAGCCCGGCCTGAAGACATTGGTAACCCAGCGGGACTCTTCCGCGCCAAGTTTGGGGCTGCTGAGGCTGAGCATGAGATCCGCATACATTTGGTGGGCCTTTTCCCCACAAATGTGGACGGGAATGCCGAGGTATCGAATCAGCTGCATGAACGGCGCGAGCTGTTCGAGAAGGCTTTCGTGATGCCGTCATACCTTGGCCCTTTTCGCTCTGAACTAGGTTCTCTCGCCCGAATTCCGCGTCAGGGTGTGCGGGAACTTGGGCCGCGTGGGGAGCGGGCGTTGGACATCATGGGTGATGACAGACTGCGAGGTGACGGTATGCTGGTCAGTGCGGTGGAGGACTGGTTCGAAATGTCTATGGATGCCCGCGTGAAGTTGGAAATGGCGGGTGATCTTCCCCGCGTGGTGGTGCATGACCCTATTCGCAATATCGATGTCGACCTCGCCGATACCGGGGCCGGTTTCGCTCAGCTGTTTCCGGTCGTTGTTCAAGCCCTAGCGCGACGGGTGGATCGGATCTTAAGCCCGACCGTGATCGTGGAACAGCCTGAATTGCACCTTCACCCAGCCGCACACGGAAATGTTGCGGATCTCATTGCTGACACGGTCGCTACCTGCGGTAACCGGGTTCGGTACGTTTGTGAAACACACTCCGAGCAGGTCATAACGAGACTACGCAGGCGCGTCGCCGAGGGTAAGCTTACCGCGGAAACGATCAAGATCATTTCTGTCGGCCATCAGAGCGCAGTCGAGGATGCCCCTGAACCTCTTCGTTCGATCAATCTTGATAGGTTAGGTAACCCAGATGCGTGGCCGGTCGGTGTATTTGACGAGGCGTTCGATGATCTCGTGCTTCTTCGGGAGGCGGCCCAGCAACGGCTTGCTGCGGACGAAAATCAGCTGGCGTGAACATCCAGGTACACCAGAGAGTACTAGCCGACCCTAGCTGGCATCCGTTGCTTGATGTCATTGTAAGCATCCTCGGGCAGCCCCATAGCCGTCACGCTTTTGACATCTCTCAGTACGCAACTATTAAGAGCAGCCCCTGGTTGTCTGGGGCAACTGGTCTCAGGGCGAACACCGCAGAGTTCATTAGATTATCGGTAAAAGCCACGAGTCGAGATGGGGCGAGCGACGCAGTCACGATTCTGATTGACGATGCTGCATCGCAGAGCGGTGAAACTTTACAAGGAGCAATAATTCGTGTTCATCCTCTTGGCGCTCTGACAATCCTGATGCAACCGCTGCATTTGATCGTTGAGGATGAAACCTCAGACGGCGCCTTCGTGCTCTGGATGGCTCGATTGTTGGGAAGAGACACCTTTCGACGATCTTATAATGCTGGCCGACTCCTGTTTCGCCATGCTGGAGGCAAGGGCCAGATGGCGAAGTCAGCAGCGGCTTTGACCTTCGGAGTTTGGCCACGTGATAACCAACCGATTCTCTCGCTTAAGCTCCGAGCGATAGCTCTGCTCGATAGCGACGCCCACTACCCTGGAAATCAGCCCAATGCCGGGATCGTTCAGGCCGTACAGGCTCATGTGGCCTTGGTCCATCTGCTGAGTGGACGATACATTGAAAACTACGCACCGCAAAAGTACGTCCGGCGGCGTCTCGAAGAAGATGGACTTGGCGAAGCCAGTGACGCCTATTTCAGAATGACAGAGGTCCAACGCAATTATTTTCCCATAAGGACGGGTTTTTGGGACTACGCAACGCCGCCGCAGCCCCAGGCGCATCCGGCATTTCTCGCGGATACCCGGCGCGAACTGGCCGAACGTAATACCTTCCGGACGGTAAATCCGCAGGACTGGATGCACTTTGCATCTGGCTTCGGCGGCCGCCTCGCCGTAATCTTTCAGGAGCCAGCTTTTCGATGTGAACCCAATGAAGCGGCACTTCTCACACAAAACCAACGGACTGAGCTGAATGAGTTTCTGAACCAAGTGATAAGATACCTTTGAAAACGGGCAATTACGTGGACATAACAACCCAAGCGCCAGCTGCAAGCGCTCGTCCTGACATTATTTCGTTGGACGTGCTCCTGAATGATGTCGACGAAGGCCGTATCCAGATTCCACGGTTTCAGCGTTCTTACGTGTGGACTCCGCAGATGATGCGCGAACTTTTTGAGAGCGTTCTCAGCGGATATCCAATCGGCTCCCTGCTTTTCTGGAGTGCTCGCGAGTTCAATCTTCGAACGATGGACCATATTGGTCCTCTGCCGGCCCCCAACCCTTCGCCGAAGTTTCCTGTTTCGTTGGTTCTTGACGGCCATCAGCGCCTAGCAACGCTTTACGGGGTTTTGCGCTTACCGGACACCTACCCTAAGGCCGAAAACCTGGCGGCCGACAAGCTTGGCTGGTGGCTCGGTTACGACTTGGTGACTAAACAAATTCGTCAGATGCGTCGACCCGAAGACTTCGAGAATCCCACGATTTTGCCTTTACGCGCCGTTCTAAAGACAGCAGATTTTGTGCGCTTTGCTCGATCAATCGATGCCAGCCGAACTCTCAGTGATGACAATAAGATCGCGTACCTTGATCGAGCAGACAAAGTGCAGCGAGCGATCCGCGATTACCGCATTGCGCTGACCATAATGCGTGACGGTGATGTGGACGATGCGGTTGCCATTTTTTCCCGCATTAACCGTAGCGGCAGACGAATGACCGCTGACCAAATGGCGGTAGCCCTCACCTATAATGAAGGGTTCAATCTTGATGATGCTCTTGATGAGATACTCGGGGAGCTTGCTCCTTACGGATTTGGTGATGTCAGCCGGACAGTTGTCCTGCAAACGTTGATGGAGGGTGCGGGACAGAACTTCATCAAGCCACGATTTGATGACTTAAGAAACAAGAACACGCAAGAGAAACTACAGGCCGCTACCGATCCGGTTACAGAGGCCCTACGCAACGCAGCGCAGTTCTTGAATCTGACGATTAAGTTCCGGACGGGGCGCCTGCTTCCGTACGCCCTTCAGCTTTTGCTCCTTGCGGTCTTCTTCAGGATTCGGCGAGTACGCACTGAGGATCTCAATGACGAGACATCAATCGTTCTAAGCCGATGGTTTTGGGCGACTTCATTCTCTGGATGGTTCGCTTCGGCTAATTCATCCGAAATCGACCGTGCGGCGAAGGCCATGCAAACCTTCGCTAGCTCTCCTAACAGTGCGAACAGTCGTACTGCGTTCGAGTCCGTTTTCCATGATCGCCCGCTGCGTCCGTTCCCTAAGACGTTCGATCGCCGGTCCGCAAGAATCAGAGCGATGTTACTTGTCGAGATGGTACGAGGTCCACTCTTGGATCCCCTAAGTGGACAACGCATTGACGGATCGAAATTGATAGCCGATCCAGATAGCAGAGACCTCCCTTATGTTTTTCCGCCAGATGGGACGAAGGCTGCAAGAAGTCCCGCGAATCGTATCTTGCTGGAGCCCAGCTACGGAAGTTCTGCGCGGAACACGCTGAAATCTTCCTTGGACGATGCTGATGCAATGTTTACAGATCCTCAAAGGCGTCTGAGGTTATTTGCCGCACTTGAGAGCCATGGCATCAACGAGGTTGCGTCTGTGGCCATCCAGACTGGCAATCTCGCCGGATTTGTGCAATCTCGTGAAAACGAACTTCAGCGTCAAGAGAATGCGTTTCTCAAGACCTTCAACCTTTCCATTGGTGGTTCAGTAGAGCGTTCCGAGGACGAAGTTGACGTGGATGAGGATTAATCCTCGCTCTGTGAAACCCATGTGGGCAAGCGAGATAGCGGCATCGACTCATCGAGCTAACGTCTAAGGTTTTCGCCACTGGACTGGACTAACTACCATTAAACACCTAGCACCTAAATGCTATTCTCGCGTAGCACCCGATTACCATTGACATCTGCCCGATTAAGCTTATAGTTCCTCGTTCCCGCAAAAACAGAACCACCACCAGCTAAATTATGAAAACAATTCTCAAAGTCTTGGGGCTTGCCTCTGCAGCTAGAGATGAGAGTGAAATTGTTCAACTCGTTGATGACGAGTCTGAGCGTTGCGCAACTTCGGGCGACATGTTGGGAGCTGGCGAATGGTATGTTAGCAGACTCGATTATTCCTCTTCGGACGAAGCAGGGCCGATACTTGCAAAAGTCATCGCGCTCTGGGCATCGCCAGTTGAGCTGAATTTTGCGCCAGCCGATCTCAAAGATCTCGTAGGCAACCTTCACCAATTCAATCCTGACGAAATAGTGACCGCGGCGGCCGGCCTGCTGGCGAGGCGCAGCCGCGGTATAGAAAGATACTCGAACCTACTAAATGACCTAGAATTCAGAATCTCCGAAGACGTCGAGCGGATCTTCGGGATTAAACATGATCGCCCCTCTGTTGTACTGACTCAGGCTGCGGCGGTGATCCGAATAAAAGTGGACGCATCACTAGAAGCGCTACGGATTTTCAATAATTCAAAAGGGATTTCAGCCAGAGAGGCCGCAATTGAACTGATTAAGAAAAATCGGCAACTGAAGGCCCTTTTACTGTTGCGAGAACGCCCTGTCCTCTCAGAAGTTGAGATGTTGCTCGGCAACGCATTTCGATCATTCTGCCAAGCTTACGAACGCGGAGAAACAGACAAGGTACTCTCTCATGTTGATGAAATACGTCAGCAGGCGCGCCAGACTCTCCAGTCCGATACACATGCAAATTCTGTTGTCTGGCACCTGCTCGTAAGACCACTGGCAGAACACGTTGTGACCTTAACAGATGAAGCCAGTCGCGCATTTAAGCTCGCGGCTGCCCCTGCCCTGAAACTCGCGACTGACGAATTTAAAGTTGATTTGTCGAGGGTTGACACGAGCCTGACCCTCTCGGCCCGATTAGTGAATGAGGGCTCCGGGGACGCCCGAAAGATTCGCTTTTCTGGTTCCAACGGACCGGTCTCCATGAGAATTATCTCTCCAAGGGACGCCTTTGATATCGCAGGCAGGGGTGAAGGGCTGATCGGATTGGAGTTCTCGATTAACAAACACATCCCGAGTCTGATTGTCCCGATTGAGTGGCATTGTTTTGACATCACTGGGGAAATGCACAAGTTTCCCGGAACCATTCGTCTAGAACAACAGCGCGGACAACCTAATTGGGATACTCTCTTGGACGATCCGCCATACTCGGTAAATCCCATCAGGGCACGTGACCGCTTGTTCGGCCGTGAAGCACACCTGACTGAATTGCTCTTGAACTCAGCCGGGGGTACATCCACATTTGTTTGGGGGCAGAAGAGAGTCGGAAAGACTTCTCTGCTCCAGGTGCTCGGCGGGGAACTGCTCAAACGTTCAAAGTTCGCTTGTGTGTACCTAAGAATGGGCGAGCTGTTGAGCATGCACGAAGGCCAAATTGCCCACGCGATAGCAACCCGCCTATTGGCGATCCTACCGGACCACCCGATACCGCTCCCGTCGGAAGGAGATTTTGGCGCCAGCCTAGGCAGATTGGTGCCTTTTATAGAGAATCTGAGCCGGGCTCTTCCCGGTTGGCGCCTGGTAGCGATAATCGACGAATTTGATGATCTAGACCCGGCCTTCTATACGGGTGAACGAGGCAGAATTTTTGTGAAGGCACTGCGATCGCTATCGGAGATAGGGTTAACATTCTTTTTCGCCGGGAGCGAGAGGATGAACGTGATCTACGCCAAGCATGCCTTAGAGCTGAACAAATGGAACAATATGTTTTTGGATTCCATAGCCTCGCGCCAAGATTGTCGGGATCTCATCACTAGGCCACTTCTAAATGTGATCGACTACGCCCCTCTCTGTGTCGACAAGATTGCCGAGTATTGCCGTGGTAACCCTTTCTTCATGCACCTCGTATGCCAGGCGCTTTTTAAGCGTTGCCTTGCGGACCGCCGGACATTTGTGAGTGACGCTGACCTCGGTAATGAGCTCAACACATTGAGTGAAACCTTGGGTATGACCAACTTCGCCCACCTCTGGGAAGACAACCAGATTCTGGACAAAGACGAAAACTCTCGGTTCGCTGCTGAGAATTGCCTCATGCTATGTTGCGTTGCCGCCCTGCGGGGCGCATTCCAGTCTCCGGAAGAGATATGGGAGCAACAGGATACGCTTAATCTCACCAGTACTGAACGACTTTCCGTTCGTGAGATTTCGATGGTTATCGAACGACTTCGAGCACGGAAGATCATAAGCGACCCTCAGCCGGATCGACACCTGAGGCTGCAGTTGCCGGTATTTTCAGATTGGCTTGCCAAAAATGCAGAGCTTAATCTTCTTCCAATATGGCGGAAGTTTTGTGCCCATCGAGCAGAGCTATCTGCGAACAGACAGTCGGATCGCCCAGCGGTCATGGTCATTTCGCAGGTGGCATTCCCCATCTCAGAAGATGAACTCCTTTCCGTTTCTCAAAATCTTCTCTTTTGTGGCAAACAGAAAGACGTGGCGGAGATAAGGAGCTGGCTCCGTCAATTCGATGACGACAATAGGATCGAAATCGCGTTCTTATTGCTAAAACGACTATCCGAAAGAGGCTACATAAGCGACGGGGCACGAGAATATTCAATTTCCAAGATCACAGATGCGGTGAATGCGCGTAGGCTGGAGATCGGAGCTGGTAAATGGAACGTGATCAGAGGCCGCAAAGACAACCTGTGCATATCCTACGTCGATTCTGATTTAAAAAGCGGGGCAAATCTCGCCAGGGAACTCATGAAGTGGATGAATCCAACCAAAGCTGGTGATGCGAAAGAAGTCTCCTACTGGCTGAAGTCCCGTCTCGACCAAGACCCCATGCTCATATTGGTCGACGACTTCTCTGGTACAGGCTCGACGATCTCCAAAGGCTTACGAACGTGGAAGACAGAAGTACGGGACCGGGCAACAGTCGACAAGTTGCTCAACGAAGGCCGTGTGATGTTCGCAATCCTGTATGCTTTCGGAGAAGCATTGGAGGAAGTTCGCAAAGTTGATGCGAGAATTAAAGTGTTCGCTTCGAATACCCTAGGGCACGAACTGCGTGCATTCGATCCGGAGGCCAATATTTTTGGTTCTTCCCAGGAAATCGATTTCGCCCGCACCGTTATGCTTCAGATCGGACGAGAGCTCACTCCCCAATTCCCATTAGGCTACGGCGAACAAGCCAGCCTCATAGTTTTTCACAATACCGTCCCAAATAACACGCTGCCGATATTCTGGAGCAATGGTCGGGTCAATGAACGTGGCTGGAGACCGCTGTTCTCCAGAGCCTGAAGGAAAAATAGGGGCCGGCGGGCGGCCCACGCAAGCCTTCCTTTGGCTTGAGTAGGGCAATTCCGCCGCTGGACAAAGCCTTCCCGCCGCGAGTTGTTGATCGTGCAGCACCGCCATACCGAAAAGGCTGGCGTCGGCGGTGCAACGCAGTCGTTGGCCTCTGGGTCAAGGGGAAGCGCGGAACGCCACGCTGAACTTCTGGTGCGATGTTGCTTGTTGAGATTTCTGCAGTTGGCCGGAGTCCGATTCCTGCCGACCGGAAAAATTCTGAAAAAAAATTTGAAGACCAGAAAAAACCAAGAAAAACATCGGCAGTTCGCTATTTCCAGGTGTCGATTTTGCCCGCGCGCACCCTACCCCCGGCCCCCGCCGCGAGGAACGCAGCAAGGCCCAAGGTCAGCGCAGGTCTCAAATCTTTCGCCGTAGCTTGCACAGGCGGATGGAGCGGTTCTCCCCTAGAAGCCGCGAGGATTCTGCCGGCCATGAAGATAGCCGCAGATTTTGCAAACTTCGCGCCAAGTATCCTCGCTGATGGCTTGCGGGTTAAGGGCACGGACTCGGCAGATGGCCTTCCAACAGCAACTCCTCGTTAGTGTTTCAGAACGGAATGAAGCGCGCTGCAGGTCAGCAAGGATCTCCTCGTCGGAAGAGAAATGGTCACAATGGGGATGATCGCGCCTCGCGTCTCGCTCTGAGGGCACTGCCCTGACTTCCGCAATCGCCTTCTCGACACCGTCGCTCGCAATCCTCTCAACGGCGTCAGGAAATAGTTTCACGAACCGGTCATTGGAGGTAATCACGAAAAGGTCAGGGCGCTGTTCGCCTATGGCGTGCAAAACATCAAAACATCGGCGTCCCAAGCAACCAGGCGGGACAACTTCCGAAACGTGAGAAGCTCCGCCGGATGAGCAAGGAACTCCTGGATCATGTGCCGAATCATCTCAGTGATGAGTCGATCCCAGGCTTCAGACAAGCATCAACCCTCGGAGGCCGCAATGGAATGAACTCCGGCCAAGACACGCACTCCGGCCGGGGCTCCCTGGACCGGGCTGTTCACATTCTGAGCGACATGCGCCTGTTTGAGAAGCCGAAACCTTCGAGGGCAAGAGCATCTCACTGTGCCCAATTTTGTGCCCACCACCAGACTTCATTCCACGTTACAAGGCGTTATCAGCCCCTACAATGCCCAATTCGAGAGTGGCCGGAAACCCTTGCTGGGCGCGCTTTCTGTCACGCGACAGAACCCCTCTTAACCCCGTATCACGCGGTGTCGCTAAGTCGTTGATTCTTCGTGCGCGTGGAACTTAAAATCCGCAGGGGCGAAAGCTCTGTGGGGGTTCGATTCCCCCTCCCGGCACCAGACGGCCCCTTGAGCCTAAACACAAGTGAGGCACAACCGCGAGTCAGAGCGTTTCA
>JBEKQO010000114.1:0-30952 GCA_049519635.1 Terriglobia bacterium
TCAATTAAAAGCGTTTATCTTCGAGGTCGAGTCGGAGGGCGGGAAAAAGGGGGAATTAAAATATGCGACCTAGTTTCGCGATGTTGTTGAAAACACATGTAGAACAAATGTCGCATTTCCACCTTGCCAGGATGTCGATGAAAGCAAATGCCTTATGCGAGCCTTGCCAGGATGTTGATGAAAGGACAGGGTGTTAGCGCAAACCGCCGGGGAAGCGGAAACTCGTGCTCGCGCCGGGTCCGCCCAATACACTTGGCGGCCGAAGAACCCGATCCGCCGCCTTGCCGGGAAAGGCGGGAGCAGGAGTGATTCCCAACCCTCTCAACCTTCTTGTTCTCTGCTTACTTAGCTTCTGGCGCAATTTCGGAGCAAGCGAGCCCGGGCAAACCTTCGCCTCCGTCAGATGATATGGGCTTTGGCTACTCTCGGGTATCATAAGGTAAAGAACGGGCCATCGCCGGGGGTGAAGATGCTCTAACTCGCAGCCTTTATTTGCTTTAGCTTGGGCATTCACCCCCATGATGCACCGAGAGTGCGCCCGAACCGATTAAAGTGCAGCGCGACAACTGGGTAGCAGCATTGCACGCGAGCGTGGACACTTGTATATTACCTGGCGGTCGGAAAACCAAACTGGGAATTCCGCATTAAAGGGGAGGACATAGATGCGTGTTGTAGTGATTGGTGGAACGGGTCACGTGGGCACGTTTCTCATTCCGCGACTGGTTCACGAAAGCTACGAGGTAGTTTGCATCCACCGGGGAGGCCGCAAGCCCTACCTGCCCGATCCAGCATGGAGGAAAGTGCAGCACGTCATCATGGACCGCAAGGCGGAAGATGCGGCCGGTACGTTCGGATCGAGCGTGAGCAGCCTCAACCCTGACATTGTTATTGACATGATCTGTTTTGATCCGGCAGAAGCGCGGCAGTTGGTCGAAGCCTTGCGGGGGAAGGTGCGCCATTTCCTCAGTTGCGGGACGATCTGGGTCCATGGCTACCCCGTGACCACCCCCATGACCGAAGACTTGCCGCGTCGTCCATTTGGCGAGTACGGCATCAAGAAAGCAGAACTCGAAGCCTATCTCATCGAAGAAGCCCAGGTTCACGGCTTTCCGGCGACCTCAATACTACCCGGTCACATTGTGGGACCGGGTTGGGTGCCGCTGGACCCTTTGGGTACGTGGAGCCTGGACGTTTACGGGAAGCTTGCCCGGGGAGAAGAATTGCCGATGCCGCACCAGGGCTTGGAGACGCTGCATCACGTTCACGCCGACGATGTCGCGCAAGCCTTCATGAGGGCGATTACCAACCGGAATGCCTCCGTGGGCGAAAGCTTCCATGCGGTTTCGCCAGCGGCGATGACCATGCGGGGTTTTGCGGAATCCCTGGCCGCGTGGTTTGGGCAGCCCGCGCGGCTGCGATTTGTCCCTTGGCAGGAGTACCAAGCCACGGTGTCTGCCGAAGAAGCGCAGCATACCTGGGACCACTTGGCTCACAGCTCGAATTGCAGCAGCGCCAAGGCCCAAAAGCTGCTTGCCTATCAACCACGTTACAGCTCGCTGGAAGGCGTCTGCGAGTCGCTGACCTGGCAGATGGAGCATGGCCAGCTCAACGTGGAAAAGCAAACCTAATGATGCCCGAGAGCAGCCAAAGCCCATAGCGTCTGACGGATGCCAAGTTTTGCTCGGGCTCGCTTGCACCGAAAGTGCGCCAGAACCTTTCAATTTGCGCATGGGGAGGGAAAATCGATGCTCAGAATGGTTCGGTTTCTCACAGAGTGCATCCTGGTTGGGTTTATGTTGGTGTGCTGCGGACTCCCATTGTCCTATGGCCAGACGGTTGGCGGGCCGGGAGCGCCCACGAATTTGCGCTGTGAATACCTCACCGACCCTTTGGGGGTTGATTCGCCACAGCCCCGATTTTCCTGGGTGCTCGCGCATTCGCAACGCGGCGAGAAACAGGCTGCGTATCAGGTACTGGTCGCCACTGAGCCCGACGGGCTGGCGCACGATCGCGGTGACCAATGGGATAGCGGCAAGGTGCCTTCCGAGGAATTCAGCCAGGTGGTCTATGGCGGCAAAGCGCTGGGAAGCGGCCGGAACTACTACTGGAAGGTGCGCTATTGGGACAACGAAGGGAAGAATAGCGACTATAGCCGGCCGGGGCGATTTGGCATGGGACTCTTGTCTCGAGAAGAGTGGAAGGGCTCTTGGATCGGCGGCGGAAGCGCCAACGGCAATGAGTTTCGCAAAGAATTTACGGTGACCGGCAAGGTAACGGCTGCCCGCGTATATATTACTGCCTTGGGTTATTACGAGTTAAGAATAAATGGGAGGAAGATAAGTCAGAACGTGTTGGACCCGGGATGGACAACCTACCCCCAGCGGGTCCTCTACTCCACCTACGACATCACTTCCAACCTGCGGCAGGGGGCGAATGCGGTTGCAGTCATGCTCGGTGGCGGTTGGGCGCTCCAGGCTGCGAACCTCCCCGCTTATTACCCATCACCCGCCTTTCTCCTGCAAATGAATGCCGAACTGGAGGGCGGCCGGCAAGTCAGCGTGGTAAGCGATGGCGCCTGGAAAACGATTCTTGGGCCGGTCATCGCGGATGGCATTTACGACGGCGAAGTTTACGACGGGCGCCGCGAAACGACCGGGTGGGACACACCGGGGTTCGCGGACTCCCCATGGAGCGCGGCCCAGGTGGTCGAGGGCTCCGCCGGCATTCGCTCATCCCAGATGATGCCGCCAATCCGGGTGGTCGATACCCTTGTCCCCGTGCGTCTCACCAGTCCTAGCCCCGCGGTGTACGTTTTCGACATGGGACAGAACATGAGTGGCTGGGCCCGCTTGCGAGTGCGGGGGGCGGCAGGGACAAAGGTAACTCTGCGGTACGCAGAAGAACTCGATACGAAGGGTATGATTAATCGGGATACCCTGGGCTCGGCTAAATCCCGCGATATTTATTTCCTGCGTGGCGACGGCGTGGAGAACTACGAGGCGCGGTTTACCTACCACGGATTCCGCTACGTTGAGGTGACGGGTTTCCCGGGAACGCCCAGTCTGGATACGCTGCGCGGGCGGGTAGTCCACACGGCCGTGAATACGGTGGGCAGCTTTCTAGCCTCCAAGGAAATCCTCAACGACATTCAGAAGATTATTCGCTGGTCCCAGCTCACCAACCTCTTTAGCGTTCCCACCGATTGCGACCAACGCAATGAGCGGCAAGGGTGGCTGGGTGACGCGCAGGCGACCGCGGAAGAAGCCATGCTGAACTTTGATATGGCGGCGTTCTACACCAATTACATCCGTGACATCGCCGACGCCCAAAGGGCGGACGGGGCCCTGCCCTCCACGGTCCCTCGCAAGTACGGCGACTTCCCCGGAGACCTCGGCTGGGAGACGGCCTATATTTCGCTGTGTTGGCACATGTGGGAGCAGTATGGAGATCGCCGCATTTTGGAGCAACAAGAGGCGGGCTTGAAGAAATATGCGGCGTTCCTCAATAGTCAGGCGACCGGCAATCTTATCCACAATCGCCTGGGCCACGAAGGCGATTGGGTGGAGCTCGAGCACACGCCCCATGATTACATCCAAAACGCCTGGTACTACCATGATGTGGAGACCCTCGCCCGGATCGAGCAGGTTCTGGGGAACTCCCCGGACGCGGTCTCTTACGGCCAGCTTGCGCAGGGTATTCGCGAGGCTTTAAACCGTAGCTTCTTCCACCCCGATACCGGCGAGTACGCCAACGGCACGCAGGCCGCCAATGCCATGGCGCTTGGCCTGGATTTGGTTCCCCAGGACCGGCGTAATGCCGTGGCGGATCACCTCACCAATGACATTCTCTATTATCATAACACCCACGTTACAACCGGTTTCATCGGCGTCAAGTTCTTGATGCCCGCGCTCACGGCCGCAGGACACTCCGATCTGGCCTATGACCTTGCCGTGCAAACCACTTTCCCCAGTTGGGGGTATATGGTTTCGAAAGGAGCCACGACGCTCTGGGAGCTTTGGCAGGATAAGTCCGGGCCGGCGATGAACTCCCACGATCACATTATGTTTGGAAGCGTCGGCGCATGGTTTTACCAGGCGCTGGCGGGCATCAATCAGGGCGCTGGCGGCGCAGGCTATCGGCACATCCGCATCCAACCCCACATCATGGAAGACCTCGATTGGACAAGCGCCACGGTGGAAACGATCCGAGGCACAGTCACCTCTTCCTGGACCCATTTCCCCGGCGCCGTCGCGTTGCATGTGGCTATTCCGGTGGGCTCGGACGCTCGCGTGGTCATTCCCAAGCTGCCGGGGATGTCGGATATTGTCGTTGAGGAAAGTGGCCGGGTGATTTGGGAAAAGGACCATTTCATATCCGGGGCTTCGGGAATTACCCAGGCAATACAAGAAAACCATAGCATTGCAATTGACGTGGGGTCGGGAGATTATTCCTTTCGGCTGACAAGCCAGTAGTACCGGCGCGTGAAAGCATGAGCGTGCAAGGGAGTCCATGAAAGGGCGGTGCGATCGCCGGCCAGCATGGGTCAAACAACGGTCATCCGCAAGAAACCTGTGTCGCCGCTTTTGTGTCTGGCTTTCAAGCTACGAGCCTCTCGAGTCCATATTCGAGATGCAAGCCAGCCAAGATCGGTTCGGTAACGACACTGTAATCTCTGGGAGATCGATATTGCGGGGATGCCCCTTGTGGCCAATCCCGGGGAGGATCCGAGGTCTTCGGCCCCCAAGCTAGTGCCAATTTGCATTAGAAAGCGATATTAATCATGGCCTGCGGAAGGGCGGGGCTTTAGCCCCGCCGTCGCAGGGTGGAGGGTTGAATGGGCCTTTAGGCCCTGAAGCCAGCTTGCTCCAGGGGCTAAAGCCCCTAAACCCCTCCCGAGTTCTACGGCGGGGCTGAAGCCCCGCCCTTCCATCCGCCGACTTGCAATAGCGCTAATTTCTGCAATTAAGTACTAGAGCGTCGCGCTGCACTTTAAGTCTTGAAAAGCGCAGAGGACACGCAAGCGCGGGAACATGGGAGACTCCTCGCGGCATACGACGAAGTTGAAAAACGTGTGCTACCGTGTGGGCATGAGCTTTCCAACCATGCCCATCGACCGCCGTGGGCGCCATTTCATACGGCAGTTTCCTCTGGCGCATGGTCTCGGCGGGCGATGATCAGTACGAGCGCCGCGATCATCACTGCGGCGACGATCGGGAGGTAGAGAACTTTCTCGGGCCCGCCCTTGGCCAGCCAGGCGCCCACCGTCGGCCCCGCCGTACCGCCGACCAAGGCTACGGTCATGATCGCCCCGAACACCGTGCCCGTTTCCCGGAAGCGGTCTCCGGCGAGCCCCAGCGCCGTCGGAAAAATGGCGGACATTCCCAAGCCGAGCAGGACAAAGCCCGCTAACATCGAAACCAAGCCGAACCTCCCGTAGACCAGGGAAGCGCCCGCCACCGCGGTGGCTGCGGAAACGAGGATCGTGTTGCGGCCGCCAAGCCAACGAAGCCACAATACGGCCAGCAGACGGCCCACTCCGAGAGAAGAACTCAGCGCCACGAGGGCCAGGTTCGCGCGCTGGGCGCCGATCTGCAACAAATCGGCCGTGACCTTGCCGGACCACACGAACATGCAGTTCTCGCTCCCCGACTCGAAAAACAGCAGGACGCCAAAGAGCCAGACAAGAGGATGGTTCAACACCCGAAGAACGTCCCGGCCGCGAGCCTGCGCCTGCGCGGGAGGAGGAAATCGGAGCTGCAAAACCGGAATCACAATGAGCACCGCCGCTGCCGCCAACACTCGCACCGCGACCCAGGGAGATAAGCTGCCTCCCAGCGAAGACATCAGGAGTGGGGCCGATACGGCTCCGAGACTGAAAGAAAATCCCAGCAAATTCAGCGCGGCGCCGCGATCGGAGGCGCTTAGGTCGGAGACCAGAGTGTTGGTGGCCGTGTTGAGCACGCCGCCGCCCACACCGTACGCCAGCGCCGCCGCGGCAAGCCCGGAATAACTGTGGAGCCAAGGCATTATGGCGAGCACTGCCGCCACGAGGATCAGCGCTAGGGCCAGGGCCGACTTCACGCCAAACCTGTCCAAGAGCGGGCCTACCAGGAAGGTGGCGGCCAAAATGCCGGCTAGGGGAAAAGAGCCCAGATTTCCAGCCCGCGCATAGCTCAATTGTAGCGAGGGCAGTAGAGAACCCATGAGAAGCAAAACCGCGCCGAAAACGAACATGCCGGCATTGGCCACGACGACCAGCGGGCGACGACGAATCGGGCTGCGCGCGGCGGCGGCTTCTGCCCTTGCGCCGGGACCGGCTACTTGCGAATCCACTATTTCCTCACAGTTTCAAGGCGCCGAATGACGGGCTGATCTATCGGACCCGCGATACCTGGCGGCGGACACCGGATAAGCTTCAAAGGCCAGTTTCGCCACGCCCAGAAGGGCGGCGCGCGCCCCCAGCCGGCTGCGTACAATCCGCACTTGCCGGACGGCGAGCGGCTGCGCCCACTGTCTCATCGTTTGGCGGGCGGCGCCAAGTAGGAGGTTACCAGCGGCTGCCACCCCGCCGCCGATCACAATCACTTCCGGGTTGAGGATGCTGACCAGGTTCGCCAAGCCCAGCCCCAAATAATGACCGGCCTCCTGAAGAATTTCTTGCGCCACGGAGTCGCCTTGCTTCGCCATTCGAACGAGGTCGCGCACCGTTGTATCGCGCCTTAATCGACGGCTTCCGGCCTCTTCAATCCCCGGGCCAGCGGCGTGGGTCTCCAAACAACCCTTCTCTTGATACTGGGGAAGAAAATGGCCTCGCACGGCCATCCAACCTGCCGATCCAGCCACTTCACCGTGGCCGCGAAGCAGTCTTCCGGCCGTTAAAATCCCCGCTCCAATGCCCGTGCCAATCGCCAGATAAACCACATCACGGCAGTTGCGAGCGGCGCCGCACCACGCTTCGCCCATCACGAACGCGTTGCGATCACTTTCGACCAGCACGGGGAGATGGAGGCGTTTTTCGAGCGCGGCGCGCAGCGGCATTCGCGTCCAGCCGGCAATATTCGGCGCCCACACGCGCCCGTCAGGATAGGCCAGGCCCGGCACATCCACCGCGACGGCGCGCGCGTCCGTCCCCGCCAGGCTGCCAAGAAGATTGGCAACGGCCTCCACAACCGGGCGTCCCCCTTCAGGCGGAGTGGGTGTTTCACGGTAGTGAGTAAGCTTTCCGGAGCGATACACCCGCGCGGCGGCAATTTTCGTGCCTCCGAGGTCCGCGGCCAGCACGAACCCGCGCGTGGTGACGGAATCAGCCAACTTGATTTCTTCAGGTTTCTGCATGCACAGGCCCCCGGCGGAAAGTTGCGGCCCCCCATTACGCCCTGGGACGCTATCGCTCAAGGCGCAGTACGAGTATCTGCTCCCCCGGGATTGTTTGCTCAAGGGAGACCGTGCCCTCGCTTTGCCGTACGGGAGTCGTCCGACCGCTTTCGAGATTCGTCGCTTCACGCACGCTCCAGGGCAGGCGAACCGAAATGACGGCATCGGCTGGAGCGTCAGCGTGGTTGAAGATAAACAGAATCTGCCGGCGATCGGTTACCAATCGCCGCACTTCGACCTCGCCAGACCCGTTTCCTGAAACCTCTACCTCGGGTGACACTCCGGCGGCTTGGGCGAAAGAAAGCAGCATTTGACGGGTTGAGTCCTCAGGGTCGCGGTCATAAGCTAAGCCCGTGAACGAACCGATGATAATGGCGGTGCCCTTGCCGAACGAATTTTCCACGATGGCGGGTTCGCCGCTGGGAAACCGGCCCCGCACTTGCGCTCCGGGCGACGGATCGAGGTCTTCTTCGAATGCGGCCCCGGCGGCCTGCTGGCCGGCCGCAATGCCTGGCAGTTTGCTGGACGCCTCCATAGAGATCTGCGGCTTGTCAACCGGCCGGATCAGTTTCTCCCGTGCACCGAAGACTTCGCTGAGGCCCAAGCCGGGTATCACCTCGCTGGCGAAGCCGCGCTCGTCGTTCCACGCCAGGCGCGCCTCAGCCACAGCATTCCCGCCGTTTTCCACGTAGCGCTTTATACCGGCCGCCACTGCCCTCGAAAGCATAACCGAATAGGGAAGAAACAGTATCTTATATTGATCGATCCCGTTCCCAGTGATATCGCGCGGACTGACGAAATCAACTGGAATCTGGCGCTCAAGAAAGGCGCGGTGCAGTCCCAGGAGGGAGTCGCGCTCGGCATTGCCGAGCTTGGAAAGAGAGGACTCCGTGCCGCCGACCATATACGATAGACGGTCATAGAAGATGGCCACCTGCGCCGCGGCCGGTTTGGCGTCGAGGAGGTCGGAAGCATATTGACTAAGGATTTGCGCCACCCGGCCGGCGCCGCGAGCGCGGTCGGTCAGAGTTCCATCGAGATTGATCAGGCCGTAGCCATTGGACTCGAACCCGGAGCTCATCGGATACCAGGCGTAAACCGCAATCTCCTTCGCCCCATGGGCTATGGCCTGCCACATCCAGTATTCCACATGGTGCGCCGTGACCGGCTCCGGAATACGCATCCCGGTGGCGCCTTGTCCGGCCTGTAGCTCTCCGATCCAAAAGGCCTTTCCCCACGAGAGCCCAGCCGAACGCTCGAAATCGAGCGCGGCGGCGAGCATGGGGTAAGACCAGGATTTGGCGGATTCGGAATGCATAGGGTACAGCGACGTGCCAAAGAAATCTGCGCTGGAAGCCATCTTCCAATCATCCGGCTCCCCATAGCCATCCATGGGCGAGGTGAAGAGGGCCGGCGCGGCGGCGTGACTGGTGACGGGGTGAGTGTGGTCCGCAGTGCGGACGGCATCCACCCGGGTCTTGAGATCACCCGCCAGCTTGTCGTCGATAAAGGCGCGCCAATCGAGATAGTCCGTGTAGGAGAGGATTGTCGAAAAGCGAGGTGGCTGAACCTCCTCCCAGGTTTCGAATCCCCGGTACCAGGCGGTGTTGAGCGCGGCGAGGGTCTGGTATTTTGCTCTCAGCCAATCGCGAAAGCGCGCCTGCGTGTGCTGACAGAAGCAGAACTCGGGGTTGGCGAGGTAGGGGAAATCCGCCCAATTGATCACGTGAGGCTCGCTCCAAACATCCCAACCGTACAGTGCGGGAAACCTGTTGGCCTCCCGCGAAAGCGCCGCGATGAACCGGACGAGCTCACGCCGCACGCCCGCATGATCCATACAGTAGCCCGGAGCAGCTTGCGAATTGATGACCGCCCCGCTGCGATCAACAAAGCGGCCGTCCGGGTATTGCTTTCCCACCCAATCCGGAGCCGAATCCGCGTAGATTTGCACGATCACCCGCAGGTTCCGCTGTTCAGCAAGGTGCATGAGTAAATCCAGGTTTTCAAAATGGAACTCGCCTGGCTTGGGCTCTGCGGTTGCCCAGTCCACCCAGCATTTAACCGTGTTAAAGCCCACCGACCTGATGCTATCGAGATCTTTTCCCCAGCGGGCGGCGCTGGTGGAGTCCAAGGGCTCAAGCATCGGAGCGCGGGCTTTGCCGCCGCCATACCAGACGGCGACCGGAAACCGGCCAAGCGAGGCGGGGGGGGAGGCAGCCGCGCCCGCGCAGAGTCCAGCCGCCGCTGCGGCCAGCAGGGAAAACAAGACAGAAGGCGCCCGGCGCAGAATTATGCCTTTTAATTTGCGGGTTTTCATCCGCCCTCCTCTCGCTTCGGCCCTTTGGTATTTGTTTGTGTCCCGGGAGAGCGGAGGTCCGCCCGCTCTCCCAGGCGTCCAACTAGAGTTAGGAGCCTGTCACGATCTGGGGCCCTGCGTTCGCTTGGTGTACTCTTGAAACACCTGTTCGTTGTGGTCCGGCGGCAGGCCAACATTGGGTGAGACGAACGTGTGCGGTTTCGCGCCGCTTTTCACCAGACGCAGGCCGACCTCGGCTACCAAAGCCATTGCGATCGAGATCGCCGCCATCGTGGAACCCGCCGCGAATTTTTCCGGAATCCCCTCCGCAGCCACCAACGCGTCTTCCGGCGGCACACAGTTGTCAATGGCAATGTCAGAGACGTCGGCGAGCTTCTTGCCACTGGAATGGGTGGCCCGAGCCTGGCGGAAATTCTGGTGGGAAGACACAGAGACAACCGTTACCCCTTTCTTGCGGCTTTCGATCGCCATGTCGATGGGCGCTGCGTTCAATCCCCCGTGCGAGAAAATGAGTATGGAATCACGCGGTTCCAGCACGTAACTTTTCAGGATGACCGGCGCGTAACCTTCCTGGCGCTCGAGCCACAGCAGTTCGCGCGCGCCGCCGGGACCCACGATGTTGAACCACATCAGGCGGGGATCGTAGATGGGATAAAACCCCACGAAACTTCCGTAACGCGGAAAAATGTCTAAGACCGGGATCACCGAGTGTCCGCTGCCAAAGAGATATACCCTGCCTCCGCTCGTGATCGAGCGGCCAAAAGCCTCCGCGGCCTTGTCAATACTCTCCTTTTGAGTGGTACGAATGGTCGAGATGATTTCCGTGATTCTACTGAGATAATCCTGCTCCGGCATGTTGGCACTTCCTTCCATGGGATGATTTGGGTTAAATCTACATGAGCTCATTTGGAGGAGCCAAAACCTCATGAGTCAAGCGTGTTAACCGGTTCACAGCCTTGTAGCGGCCGGCGCGAGAGGTGGACATGACAAATTCGCTGGGGCGGCCGTCCAACTTTGATGGAATCGTGTCACCACCCCTTGCGCGCGCCCGTCTGAATCTGCTCCCATTGCCGCTGCTGGATTTGGGAGTAGATCACAATCACGTTATCGCGGTTAATCGCAAAAGAAAACAGTCCAGTTCTACCCCGTTTGTCTACACCACTGGACTCATATACTTCCGTCCGGTTGAGTGTCAAGCGAAACTTGCAACGCCCAGGACACCGTCAAACTCTAACGGGGTTGAACGGGCCCCCTCCCCCGCCCTCCTCCGTCGGGCACCCTCTCTCCTGGGAGTGGGGGGACCGCAATGCGGGGGGTGAGGGGTTCTTTGCGGGTGACGCATTCATGGCCATGGACGTATGCGGCGCCCGCGACTTTGGCGGAACCCTGGGCAACGTCCTCTGCCTCGATTAAGGGCATGAAGAGGGGTACTTGACCTCCGCTGAAAGGGTATTAACATGAAGCGGTGATAAAATCCCAACGAATGTGCCGGCCTGACCGTGCTCTTGCCTAAGATCGCGGCGGCACGATTCACGAAAGGATAAAATATGGACAGTCCAACGCGGCGAAGCTTCCTGAAGGATCTCAGCCTGGGGACGGCCGCGTTTTCAGTGGCCGGAGATCAGGATAAGCCCAACCCCATGCCGGGGCGTCCGAGTTCCGGCAACGTCGATGCCGCGTCGTCAACGCCGGCGAACATCATGGCGATTGCCGCCCACCCGGGCGACGCATTCTTCGCCATGGGCGCGGCGGTGGCTCTCTCCGTCCGGCTCGGAGGTCAGGGCGTTTTTCTAAGCCTTTCGCTTGGCGAGAGGGGTTCCTCCACTATTGCGCCGGCGCGATACGGGGACCTCCAGCGAGAAGCCGCGCAAAGCGCCGCCCGCCGGCTCGGGGCGCAGGCCGAATTCCTTACCTCCCCTGATGGAGAGGTTCGCGCCAGCGAGGAAGTAAAGTTTGCCGTGTGCGATCTCATCCGGCGCTACAAGCCGAACGTTATCCTGACCCATTGGCGCGGAAGCTGGCACAAGGATCACGTGGCCTGCCACGAAATCGTGAAGGACGCGATCTTCTATGCCGGGCTGCCGGCGATCGCCCGAGAGCGCGCGGCCCACAATGTCCCGAAGCTCTACTTTGCCGACAACTGGGAAGACGCGACGGGCTTTGTACCGGATACTTACCTCGATATTACGCCGGTATTCGACGGATGGCTTGAGGCCTGTGCGCTTTTTCCCATGTGGCGTGGCGAAAACGGGTTTCGCTATAACAACTATTACAGCAGCCTTTCCATCGAGCGTGGGTGCCTGAGCGGCTCGGCCCACGCCATCGCCCTTATGTCACCTCCCGAGCAGCTCGTCCGGCATGTTCAAGCCCTGTAGCGAAAACGGGGAAATTCTGCGGTCTCTGTGTTCCTGCGATTTTTTGTTGACAACAGACGAATGAATTGGCTATAACTTCACCCTACGTCGGGTCAAAAAAATTCAGTGCAAGGCGCTTAAATAGAATAGCAAGTTTCAGGGCGAATAGACCCCGCAACTTGTAAGGGTGTCCCCCTCCAAAAGTAGCGTGGTTTTGCGCGGGGATCATCATGGTGACAAATCCTGATATGCCGGAGGTGTATCGTGAGCCAGAGTGTGTCTGTGAGTAGCCGAATACAAGCAAGGGCCTGTGTGATGGGCATAGTCGCAGGGATTCTTTTCATCAGCGTGCTGACTTGTCGGGCGCAGGAAGTCACCGCCACGCTGTACGGGTCAGTAACCGATCCAGCGGGCGCGGCAATCCCCGACGCGTCGCTTATCATCACCAACCCTGCTACCGGCCAATCCGTGGAAGCCAAGACCGGAAACGACGGGAACTACATTGTTACCTCGCTCCGCCCCGCCGTGTACACCATCTCGGTGGAACGTACAGGGTTTGAAAAATCGGTCCAGACCGGGATTAAGCTCGAAGTGAACCAGAAGGCCCGCGTGGATGTGCAACTTCGAGTGGGCGCAGTGACCACGACGGTGGAGGTTGCCGCCTCCGCCCCCCTGGTGGAAACGGCCACCGCAACCGTGGGAGTAGTGATTGATACCACGCAGGTGACCGAACTGCCCCTGAACATCCGGCGGTTTGGACAGCTTCCTCTCTTGATGCCGGGCACGGTAATGGATCGCGGGGGCTTTTCGAGCAGCATTTTCGGCTCACCCTTCAGCGAGAACACTTATGCCGCCAATGGCGCGCGCGGCTCGGGAAACAACGTGCTGATCGACGGCATCGATTCCAAGAACATGATGACGGGCGGATTCTCCCTCCAACCCTCGCCCGATGCCGTGCAGGAATTTAAGGTCCAAACGGAGTCGTTTTCCGCCGTGTTCGGGAAAAACGCCGGCTCCACCATCAACCTCGTCACCAAGTCCGGGACTAACGAACTGCACGGGACCGCCTTTGAGTTCCTGCGTAACAACGTGCTGGATGCGCGCAATTTCTTCTCTCAGATAACACCGGAATTGCGCCGCAACCAATTCGGCGGGTATCTTGGTGGACCCATCAAGAAGAACAAGACTTTCTTCTTCGGCGGTTACGATGGTCTTCGTCTGCGGCAGGGAGAAACCGATGTTGACACCATT
Source organism: Terriglobia bacterium (assembly GCA_049519635.1). GTDB lineage: Bacteria > Acidobacteriota > Terriglobia > UBA7540 > UBA7540 > Bog-366. The sequence continues at coordinate 13,297 of JBEKQO010000114.1, forward strand.
CCCACGGCCTCCATGGAGCAGGGGAATTTCCAGGCATTCCTGACCGGACAGACATTCTCTCCGTGCGCTAACCCCTCCGGCAGCGACCCGCAGTTTGACACCGGGCAGGTTTTTGACCCCGGGACGATAACCCAAATTACCTGCAGCAATGGGACCACAACGAACACCGCGACTCCGTTCAATCAAAACATGATTCCCACAGGTAGCATTACCCAGACGGCACAGAAGGTGATTCCGTACTGGCCTTCGCCCAACGCTCCGGGATTGTTCAACAACTATATTGTGAACCCCATAAATAACCGGCGAGATAACCAGGTGACGGGGAAGGTGGATCAAGAGTTTAGTGAGAAAGACAAGCTCTTCGTCCGCTACCTTTTCGGACAATCCATCTACTTTACACCCGACGAAGCCTACTCAAATTTGCCGGGATTTGGCGACAAGATCCGTTTTCGCGGCCAGAATGTTGCCCTGAGCTGGTCGCACACGATCAGCCCCAACTGGCTCAATGAGGTTCGCATCGGCTTCTCACGCGACATGGATGTGGGGACCTGCGCCGCCTGTCCGCGCCCGGCAGGCTTCATGGAGAATTTTGATGTTCCCGGGTTGAAACCCGTTACTGGAGAGGATGAGGGCTTCCCGGCGTTTCAGTTCGCCAATGGCTATACGACTGTAGGTGATGCCAACTACCGGCCGGTGGAATCGAACGACATGGTGGAAAAGTACGACGAGACCATGACGATAATCAAGGGTAAGCACACGCTGGCGTTTGGCGCGGATATCCAGCCCTACCAATCGCTGCGCGACCGGGCGCCTTTCTCTCCTCACGGTCAACTGGCCTACCAGGGCGATTACTCCAACAACACCATTGGGGACTTTCTGTTGGGCTACCCCAGTTCTGTGGGCCGCAGCGTGACGGAAGGAATTAACTACCACGATGGGAAATTCTGGAACTACTTCTTCCAGGATGATTTTCGTGCTTCCAAGAAGCTTACCGTCAACATCGGGCTGCGTTGGGAGTATCACCAGATGCCCACCGATCGGCATAATGTGGGCGCGGTGCTCTACGAGATTCCCCATGCCGGCCTCTTCAATCCCGGTAACGCGATCTTGCTCATGCCCGGGAATGCCGGCGATCAGTACTGCAACAATTCCTTCTATACGAATTCCCTGGGCCAGCCGCTGATTGGCTGTTCCTCCGCCTTGGCGAAGTACGGCTTTTCCGGTCGCGACACACGGTCACTTGCCTATCCTGACCGCTTCAATTGGGCGCCGCGCTTTGGTTTTGCCTACCGCCCGACGGATTCCGACAAGTTTGTAGTCCGTGCAGGATATGGGCTGTTCTTCGACATATCGGAATTCAATGTGTTCCACTATGGCTTTAACAATCCCCTCCAGGGCGCCAGCCAGTTCAATTCCGGAGGCAACTTCAGCGGGCCGACCACCGGCAACAGTCTGGTTGTTCCTTCCTTCTCGAACGCCACCGCCTTCACTTCCGCGGCCATTCCCACCCTGGCGAATTCGTTCATTTCGGTGAATGTGGACCCGCATTTCCGGCAGCCTTACATTAACGAGTGGGACTTCGAGATTGAAAGCCAGCTCCAGTCGAGCCTGGCCCTATCCGTCCGTTATCTGGGAACCGCGGCGTTTGAGATGAGCCACTTCCACTTCTTTGGAAATCAGGCAGTACCCGGACCGGGCTCGGACGGCGCCTCCATTCAAGCTCGCCGGCCCTACCCGGACTATGGCTTCACCGCCACCTCCAGCTCCGGCGCCAATGCCAACTACAACAGCTTGCAGGTACAATTGACCAAGAGAATGTCTTACGGCTTGAGCATCCTCGCCGGCTACACCTACGCCCATTCGCTGGATGACAACGAGGGTGAAGAGGGCGCTTACGCCGATGGCGGAGCGGGTCAGGGACAGGACGACAACAACCCCAGAACCGAATATGGTGACAGCGTCAACGACGTGCGGCACCGCATTACCTTCAGCTCCATTTATCAATTGCCCTTTGGACGAGGAAAGCATTTTGCCGGCAACAGCAACCGTCTTGTGCAAGCCGTGGTGGGTGGTTGGACGGCGACCACCATCGTCGCCTGGCAGACCGGCTATCCCTTTACCGTCCAGGCCGGGACGAATTATGCCAACACCGGAACCGGCAACTTGCGACCGGACCGCACCTGTAACGGCGCACTGCCCGTGAGCCAACGCACCGTGGCAAACTGGTTCAACACCAGTTGCTTTACCCTTTCAACCATCCTGGCCGACCAGGCCAATGGCATCTACCGCTTCGGCAATTCGGCGCGAAGCATCCTGGAGGGTCCGCGAAACTCCAATACCGACCTCGCCCTCTTGAAAGACTTCCAAATGGGAGAGCGAGTCAAAGCGCAATTCCGCGCCGAGTTCTTCAACACCTTCAACCAGGCTCACTTTGACCCCAATGGAGTGTCCGCGAGCATGGCGAATGGGAACTTTGGCCAAGTCACCGCCGCCGATCCACCCCGTGACATTCAGTTCGCTCTTAAGTTCATGTTCTGAGCATGGAATCACTGAGTTGGTAATTCCTGAAGCGCGGGGCCCTGCGGCCCCGCGCTTCTTCTTTGTGAGTGTCCTTCCCGCCGGGCTCCTTGCCATAGGGTCGATCTGAGAATAGTTTGACAAAAAACTACGTCGTTGCCGGTCGGAAGAAGCCAGAAGCCGCAATCTCCCTTGGTGGGGTAGCCGGTCCCTCACGACTAACGCCTGGGATACGCAGCGGTCTCCCCGTGAACGACCTCCAGGCGCAGGCCGCGATCGGCAGCGGTCCACCTATTGATCTCTTCGGTGACGCGGCTGACCACGTCACGTTCGGCCTGGACGTCGCCGGGCGATGCACCCACAAGGCGCAGAATGTTTACTTGCTCGGTCATAGTTGCCGGCCGATTTTTGAGACTATCAGGTCGCGAAGGGAGCATCCACAGGCAAGGGACAAAAAGAAAGGGTCAAGGGCCAAACACTTCCCCGCCGCAACGAAAGCCCTGGCCGTTGTACCTGGTGGCTGGAGGGTTCTTGTAGCGGAATGATACGCGGACGCTGCTGGGAACAATGTTCCAAGCCCCGCCACGCAGAGCACGCCGCGTCCCGACCGCCGGCCCCGCCGGATCTTGGGTAGGGCCACTCTTATAGTACCTTTCGTTGTACACGTCGTTCACCCACTCCCACACGTTGCCGAGCATGTCATACAACCCGAATCCGTTGGCACGTTTCTGGCCGACGGCATGCATGCCGTTGCCGTTTTCGTTCAAGCGGCTCCGGTAATGGGCTTGGTCTTGGTTCCAAATTCCGGTGCTGTCCAACCGTTGACTTCCGCTGTTGTCCGCCGACCAGGCAATTTCATCCAGATCTCCGTAACGTGACGTGGTGCTCCCCGCGCGCGCCGCATACTCCCACTCCGCCTCCGTCGGCAGCCTCCCGCCCGCCCAACGGCAATAGGCCTGGGCTTCATCCCAGGTCACACCGACGATGGGCATGGCCTCATTGCTCCACCCCGGATTGAGCAGCCTCCCCTCGGAACTCGGCTCCGGTGGCAATTGCCTTCCGGTCCCCCCTGCGAAGCGCTTGTAGGCGCCCACCGTAACTTCTGTTTGCCCCATCCAGAAACTCTTCGTGATCGTCACTTGATGAGGGGGATTCTCCTCCGGGCTGCACTCGCGGTCTCCTGGCGAGCAACCCATCGTGAACGTTCCAGGGGGAATCCAGGCGTACTTCAACCTATCTTTCGGGTTCTCTACCACCGTTCCGACGACAGGCTTCGGCATTTCGATATCCACCAACGCCGCCTGCACGTTGGATGTCTCCTCCGCTGTGACCTTGACCTGTTGCTCAAAATCCCGCTTGCCTGCGAGGGAGACGCGCAGGGTATGATTGCCTGGCGTGGGATGGGCCACCAAAAGTTGGCCTTGCGGGCTGGCTCGGCCCATAAACTGGCCGTCCATGTAGACTTCGGCGCCCGGCGAGGTTAGGACAACAATTTCGGCAGGCTTTTCGGGCGGCTTGGGCGCCAACTTGCGAAGCGTCGCCAGGAGGGAATCGTCGGCTCCCGCGCGCCGCAACTCGCGTTCCACCTCGGGCGTGATTTGAAAATCGATGCCGCGCTCCCGCACCAGCTCTGCCACTCGCCGGGGTGACACCTCGCCCTTCAGCAGGTCGACGATCTTTCCTTTTGAGTAGGGCTGCTGCGCCGTCTGCGCACCAGAACCCCGGCATGGGTTACCGCCCCACACCATTACCAAGGCGAAAAGAACTGCAAATTGCCGGATGGCCATAAACTTCGACATGAACAAAACCTCTTCGGCGATCCTCCACGACGCACGGGACGGGCTTAAGGGAAAAAGAAAAAGGTCAGGGGGCGAACACTTCCCCGCCACAACGGAACCCGACAACGTTGCCCCGATAGCTAGGGTCAAGCCGGTAACGATACGATACGCGGACGAACCTGGGAAACCCGATCCACGACCCGCCGCGCAGAACCCGCAGCGTTCCGCCGATCGGCCCGCGGGGGTCGCGCGCCGGGCTGCTATGGTAATAAGCCTCGTCATACCAGTCATTCACCCATTCCCAGACGTTCCCCGCCGTGTCGTACAGACCGAAACCGTTGGCCCGCTTTTGCCCGACTTCATGCATGCCGTTCCCGTTCTGGTGCAAGCGCATCGCGTAATTAGCCTGGTCTTCGTTCCAAATGCTGGTGGCGTCCAATTGTTGGCGCCCGCTGTTATCCGCGTACCAGGCAATTTCTTCCAGATCGCCATAACGAGTCGCGGTGCTTCCCGCGCGCGCCGCGTACTCCCACTCGGCTTCCGTCGGCAGCCTTCCGCCCACCCAATCGCAATAGGCTTGGGCGTCATCCCAGGTCACATCCACAACCGGCATGGCTTCGTCAGCCCAGCCCGGGTTAAGCCGCGTCCCGGCAAAAAACGGCTCAATTGGCATCTGCCTACCCGTCGCTCGTGCGAACCGTTTGTACGCCCCCACCGTGACCGCCGTCTGTCCTATCCAAAACCCCTTTGTAATCGTGACAAGATGAGCGGGCTGTTCTTCCGCGCCGCACTCATCATCTCCCGGGGAACAGCCCATCATGAACCTGCCGGGAGGAATCCAGACGTATTTCAACCCGTCGTTCGTGTTCTCTTTTACTGGTCCCGGGACGGCCACAGTGACGCCCCGCCCGGGCGATTCTGGCGGCCGTTTGGGCGCCAACTGGCGAAGCGTCGTCAGGAGGGGATCATCGGCCCTCGCTCGCCGTAACTCGCGTTCCACCTCGGGCGTGATCTGGAAATCGATCCCGCGTTTTCGCGCCAGCTCTGCCACTCGCTTGGGTGACACCTCGCCCTTGAGCAGCTCGACGATTTTTTCTTTTGAGTAAGGCTGCTGCGCCGTCTGCGCCCGCACATTGGCCACGGAAAGCCCAACCCCAAGAACCAATGCTATTAGCGATAAGACGGGTATTCGGAATGTTCGCTGCGGCAACATGCTGATGTTCTCTTCTCCGGCTTCTGCTCGAAAATCGACGATAGGTGCTTACCCTCGGCGGTGCCTTCTAAGCAGCAGGTGTAGCGCGGACCTGTTTTTAGGTCCGCGGCTCGTCCCCCATGGACAAGGAAAAGCCGCGGACCTAAAAAACAGGTCCGCGCTACCCTTCCTCGGCCCGAGTTTCCGCCTATCATGGGCAATTGCAAGGCTGTCAACGCTCAGAATGACAGCCAACGGGCTCAGGATGACAGATGGGAAGGGTTTTTCCGCAGCCTGTGAAACCCTTCCCTCAATTTCTTGTTGCCTTTATCAATTCGTATTTGCCTCCGTCGCCTGGGCGTGTTGCGCTCGCCGCAGGACGTAGAGGAGCTGAGCGTTTGCAGGGTCCACCTTCAGCCCTCCCTGATAAACTCGGATGGCATTATTATAATCGCCGTTCTCATAATAATTGTTGCCTTGCCTTATTGCGGCTTCCACCTGCTTGCGCCGCTCCGCCGCATCCGCTTCGTCCTTGAGCGGACTCGGCGACGCTGGGGCGGGAGTCTCGACGGCGGGGGTTTGTTGGCCGGTCCCCGTCTGGGACGCTCCAACCGGGACCGGCGGTGGCAAATTCGGACGATTGGCCGGCGGCGAAAAATACCAGATCCCCGCAACGATTAAAATCAGCGCAACCACCGCAATGACAACGGCCTTCATCCCGCCTGATGGTCCGGGCGCCGTCTGGAGCCGCGGGGCTTCAGACACTGCGGGCGCCCGGATGGGTGCCACTCCGGGCTTGCTTGCTTGCGGCGGCGGACGCTGAGCCTGCAAGATTCTTTCCGGCAGTGCATGGGGCGGAGTTTTAACCGTAATGTCGGGCGGGGCCGGCGTACTCACGGATCGCGGCATCGGCTCATCAGGTTCCCCTAAGGCGAGCGGCAGAATGATCTCCGTTGACGGAATCGTCTGGCTGAACTCCGCCGCGGGAGCCCTTAGGGCGGCTGCCGCGAAGGTGCGGGCGAAGTCTAGCGCGGAGGGATAACGCTGGCCGCGGTCTTTTAAGAGCGCCTTCCTGACGGCGCTTTCAACCTCAGCGGGCACGCCCAGGCCCGGGGCGACGGCGCTGAAAGGCGGCGGCTCCTCCATCCAGTGCTTGCGCAAGTAGCCGGCGGGCGTATCGGAATGAAAGGGCACGCGTCCGGTGAGCATCTCGTACACTACCACCCCCAGCGAATAAACATCGGACCGCGCATCGAGTTCATCGCTTCTCATGCCGGAAGCCTGCTCGTAGGACATGTAAGCGGGCGTGCCCAGCACGGCGCCGGTTATCGAGTGCGCGGCGGACTCACGCAGCTTGGCAATGCCGAAATCCACGACCTTGACGATCAGTTCGCCCTCGTCGCCGCGCGCCAAAAAGATATTATCGGGTTTGAGGTCGCGATGAATGATGCCCAACTTGTGCGCGGCCGTCAGCCCGCGCACCGTTTGCTGAAGAATCTCCGTAACTTCCGGCAGGGGAATCGCGCCGCGCCGCCGCAGGACATTGCCGAGCGATTCGCCTTCCAGGAATTCCATGGCGATGTAGGGCGTGCCGTCATCAGCCTGCCCCGAGTCGTAGAGAGTCACCACATTGGCGTGGCGAATCCGCCCCGTGGATGCAGCCTCGGCTTCAAATCGCAGGAGAAACTCGGGATCATCGAGATATCTTCGGTTCAGCACTTTTAACGCCACGGGGCGATTTCCCACGGCAATTTGCTCTGCGAGGAAGACCGTACCCATGCCGCCTGCGCCCAGGCGGCGGATCAGGCGAAAACGCCGCGAAAGCCCGGCGGCTAGCTGCGCCTCGGTTTCCATGCCGGGGACGGACAAGCGAGTGCCATCGCGCGGACAGAGGATGAAATCATCCGGATAGGTCTTTTGACATGTCGAGCAGGTTTTCATCGGTACCAATGGGCCCTAAGGTGGCACCGATTCTAACAGAAGCACCGCCACAAAGGGAAGAGCCCCAGGGCACCGGCAAAGTCTAATGGGGTTGTAAGTGCCCCCCTCACCTCCCCTCCTCCGTCGGGCACCCTCTCCTCTTCGAGAGGACTGTGATTTTGATCCCTCGCCCTCTCCCGTGGGGAGAGGGGGAACCGCAAGGCGGGGGGTGAGGGGTTTCTTCGCGGGTGATGCATTAATGGCCATGGAGGTATCTGTCGCCCGCGACTTTGACGGAGCCCTGCCTCGGTGTCCAACCAAACCTCTGCGACATGCGCAGGGTCCCGACGGATGGGCGCCCAACAGTATATCCTTACCGAAAAGGGTCACGCGCATCGGCTATAGTCGTTTTCCTTTTACTAGTGTGGTGTCCCACGTAAGAATTGACAATAGGCGAGACCCCCTCACCCGGCCCGCCCCGGCTGGCGATTACGCCGGATGCGCGCCACCCTCTCCCCCAAAGGGGCGAGGGCAATAAAGTCAAATCTTATCCGGGACACCACACTAGGATTTGTTTCGGATGTCAAAAGGTGCTGGCGGTTGAAGTCTAGCGCGGACCTCTGGATTATTCATCTCGATGATTTGTCCAGACGTGATGCATACGTTCTTGTCCGGACTTCTCCCCACGGTTGGACTCACCGGAAGGGCGGGGCTTCAGCCCCGCCGAAATCGCGGCTCTCACCCTCAATTCGTCCCGCACCCCGCGCAGCTTGCAGCCGCAAGCTGCGCGGGGTGCGGGACTTGGAAGTAATCAGGATGGCCTTGCAACGGCGGGGCTAAAGCCCCGCCCTTCCAGACCCGTGGTGAGAAATCCAGGCTAGTCCTATTTGTAGGTTATTTTATGTAGCCTCATGCTGCTATTGACAAATGGCAGAATCGCGTGTACACTAGCGTAGGAGGCTGGTGGCGATAGGCGGCAGGTTGAACGCGGTAGGCGGAAAATTAATCGCCGACGGCTGAGCGCCTGAGGCTGAACCCGGCGAGCAGGCAAAATGCGATAATGCCTTGGAATTCGACTATATCGTTTAAAATACAGCTCGTTAGAGGTTTTCATCATGCCCCATCACAAAAATATCGCCTTGAATTCCGGGAGGGGCAGGCCAAAAGATGTTAAAAATGAAGGATGGCCCGACTATATGCTTGAAAACACAGACGTGGGGGACAAAATGTCCACCGCCCAGCCCTGTTTTTGGGACGAAAATAAGCCCCTTACGCGGTAATTCGGGGCAAAATAACCCCGGTGCACGACATTTCTCACTGGAAAGGTTGAGCGCTGATGCCGCAGAAAGGTCCCATACTTCCCTTAGCGCTTGCCGCGGGTTTTCCGGCCATGATATGGGTAATCCAACTCTGGGAGGGTTTATGCCATGAAAAAGTCGAATCTTGGCCTCAATAACGGGAGGCCTGGCCCGAACGAACGCGGCGAGTTAAGTGAAAACCTTTCCGATTCGATTGTGAGTGGACGGCTGGCGGCGGCAGGAACCCCACGCCGCGAGCAAGAATCGCCGACGCCGCTGACCCTCGGGCGGCGAGACCTGCTGCGGGCAAGTCTGGCGGGAGCGGCAACTCTGATGACCGGTGTGGCTGCGGACGGCCAGACGGCCTCGAATCCTCAAAAAATCCCGAATACCGGCAAGCGGACGCCGCCGCATCGCGTCATCGATGCGCACAATCACCCCCGATGGCTCGCTCACAACGGGGCGCGCATGGTCGAGGACATGGATACCGCCGGCATCGAGCGGACTTGGCTGTTGAGCTGGGAGATCCCGGAACGCGAAATGGATCCGTCCTACTACCGGGAATTGAATCCGACCGGGGTGGGGATTCCGTTTCGCGACGTGATCGACGTGGCGGAGCGCTATCCCGATCGGTTCATTGCCGGGACCACCTTTGACCCGCGCGACCCGCACGCGCACCAGAAACTGCAGGCCGCCGTGGACCTCTTCCACGTTCGCGTGTTTGGCGAATTCAAGCTGCGCCTGCGCTACGACGATCCCGACGCCATCCGGCTTTTCCAATACTGTGGCGAACTCGGCTTGCCCGTGACCTTTCACCTGGACGCGACGTTCCCGCGACATGGCGTTCAGACCGATTGGCAATGGTGGTACGGGGGCGGCTTGGAAAATATGGAGGCTCCGCTGCGACTCTGCCCGCATACCCAGTTTCTGGGCCACGCCCCGGGGTTCTGGCGAGAGATCTCCGCCGACGCCGACCAGGAACCTCTGGCTTACCCTGCCGGCAAGCCGGTACTTGGACGCGGCCTCCTGTTGGATTACCTCGACAGGTTTCCCAATCTGAATGGCGATCTTTCCGGCGGTTCCGGCCATACCGCGCTGAGCCGCGATTTGGAATTCTCCCGGAAATTTCTCATCGACTTCCAGGACCGCATGTTCTTTGGCCGCGACGACTTTAACAATGACATGTATGACCTGCTGGTCTCACTGAACCTGCCCCCGGCGGTCCTGGGCAAAATTCTGTCCGGCAACGCACTCCGCCTGGTGCCGGTGTAAGAGCGGGCTTCGGGCAATCCTGGCGGCAACGCCACGAAAAGCTCGCCGCAGCAAAATCACAGTGGTACACTCAAACGCATCTCACCTTGGAGGGCTTATTATGAGCAAGGAAGGTCTCTCGCGACGAAGCTTTCTTCGCAATACGGCTGTGGGCTCCACGGGTGCAGCTCTGGCTTCCCTGCCCAGTGCGCACGCCGCGGCAGCCGAGGCGCCACCCGGGGCCCCCTGGCCGGTGACGGTGGATTCATATCCCCTGGCCGAACCCGGCGCAGCCGCCAGCCAGGCGAGCCTCAAGCTGGTGACCGCCGCCGGCGAATTTGAAAGCGCCTACCAGGAAAAGCTGCAAGCGTACGCTCCCAACCTGGAGATCAAGAAATGCCGGAGCAAAGAAGAGTTTCGTCAGGAAGTCGCTGACGCCAACATCGTCTTCGGCGGCTTGAGCCGGGAAGATTTTCGGGCCGCCCGGCAATTGCGCTGGGTTCAATACTCTGCCGCCGGCGTGGACGAAGTCCTTTACCCGGAGTTCGTGGAGAGCTCCGTGGTGCTCACCAACATGCAGCGCATGTTTTCGCCGACCATCTCGGAATCGGTAATCGGGATGCTGATTTCTCTCACCCGCCGGCTTCACGATTACGCTTTGCTGACCCGCGAACAGAAATGGAATCCCTTGAGCGGACTGCACGACATAACCGGCATGACCATGGGCATTGTAGGCATGGGCGGGATCGGCACAGATACGGCTTATCGCGCCCATTACGGTTTCCAGATGCGGATCCTGGGCACGGACCCCAAGCCCTTGCCGAAGCCCACATTTGTGGCGGAACTCCACTCGCCCGAATGGCTCCCCAAGATGGTCCCGCAAGTTGACGTGCTGGTCAGCGCCGCGCCCCACACTCCCATCACTCATCACATGTTCAATGATGAGATATTCCATTTGATGAAGCCCAGCGCCTACTTCATTAATGTCTCGCGTGGGTGGCTGGTGGACCCGCCCGCCCTGGTTAGCGCTTTAAAAGAACGCCGGATCGCGGGCGCGGCGGTGGACGTGACGGAACCGGAACCACTGCCGGCGGGCGATCCTTTGTGGACGGCCGGCAACATCCTCATCACTCCGCACACTTCCGCGCAAGGATTAGGTTCGACCACGAAATCTATGGACCTTTTCTGTGAGAACGTCCGGCGTTATGTAAACGGCTTGCCCCTGCTGAATGTCGTGGATAAGAAACGGGGCTATTAGGTCGCAATTCGATTGCATTGCGCACTGCCCCAGTCGTTGCATGGCCAGGGGAGATCGCGAGCAGAGGCGGTTCTTCGCGCGTTCGGAAGCACCCCGCACGGAAGCCGGTTCGCGGGAAAGCGCAAGGTGGAAGCGGGGAAGCAAGTGCCCAGCGTTTCTCGATTGGGGCTCATCCGGCCAAGCCATCGATCCTTAGGAGGATCGCGTGGGGCCTGTGTCAAAATGAGTTACTACCGACACTAAGGGCTACTTCTCCGGAGACCGGTTGTGGTATGCCGGTCCTCTGAGAGAAGTGCATGCTCAGGCTGGCGTACTGGCGGATAGGCTTTCTGTCTTTCGATCAGACCGTAGGGCAATGGATGGCTTTCAGGCTCACGAAAGTCGAGAACCAAGCTGCCCTGATTCATTAAATTCATTCTACGACCAAGGGCGGGAATAATTCAGTGGTAGAATGCCAGCTTATCACTTATCTCCTTAGTTTTCAATAGATTACAGACAATACTGTCGGTTATACTGTCTGCATGGGGAGAACCTTGTGCCGCACGTCAACGTTCTCAAGCAGATAAGAGTCGGAAAGGACTGGAAACTGGTTTCCATCCCGCGCAACCGCCACGGTGGCTACGACTGGAAAGCCCTGGCCGCGGGACGGTACTTCATCGAATGGTGGGAGCGCGGAAGGCGGAAGCGCCAAGCGGCCGGAGCTACCACCGCCGACGCTCTCGAAGCAGCCCGCTAAGAGCCCTTCAAGTCTCGCTGCCTGGAAGGTATTCGCTGACGCGAACGAAGGCCTGGAAAAATGGGACCAGGTGATTGAAGCAACAACGTTGATAATCAATGTTTGTGCCGAGAGTGATTTCGACCGCTTAAGTGCCATTGGTGACCGCGCTGCCGCATTCGCCTGCGCGGGCCTGAAGGCTGAGGAGGAAGAAGACCTAATGACTCTCGATGCCGCTGGACCCTTCTGGATCAAGAGAGCCACCCGTCTGAGGGAGAGACTTACCCGGATTGGGTAGTCTTGCTGCGTCTGATGGTGTTGTGTTCTGGAGTCCATCACCGGCTGGCGAGACTTCGAAAGAACTGGGACAGAAGCGGCTCAGAATTTTAATTACCGTGCCCTACCGATGAGACCTCAAGAGCCCGGTCCATTTCAAACTGGTCCGATTGGTTTACTTTCGAGGCGGCGCTGGTCGCCATCTGGATAACTACTTCCGCGGGGGTTATGATGCCCTGCATGCAAGCCTGTTCGGACGTAATGGTTTTCGAGTGGATTCGAAGTGGGCGTGCGACGCTTCGCCGTCGCGATGATCCGGGCTGGAGGGGAAATTTTGTTTCCCACCTGCTGCCTACGACATTCTCCACCTATGCAAAGGTGCTCCACCGGGTAGACGCGTGCTACGAGAATATCGATAACCCATTGTCCCCAAAGGAAAATGAGATCCTTAAAATTCCGGCATGCATTGAACTGAGGGCACTTATTGGCAACCTGAGAGCAGACCTCCGAGGGACCCGACTCAGATGGAAGGAAATTGCTGAAGCGCTCAAAGGGCCGTTTGAACCTGAGTTGAATCTGGAATGGTTCAGGGCAAAGCTGGAACCCGGCTGTTGGCCACGATTCCTCAGAGGGCCGGACGAAGGAACCCTCGATGCTGAAGAGTGTAGCGCACTGGTATCGACGCTGCGCCCGTTTACCGGGAATCAGGAGTGTTCTTTTCGGTTTGCCGAAATGCCATTTATTGGCACGAACAAGCAACTCCTGTTCCACGGCACCCTCGAAGAGGGAAGGGCGTTCCTCAGTGATAGAACGTACCAATTTACCCCCGAATACTGGTGGCCTGCAGATGGGTGTTGGTGCGTTTGTTCTGATTACGATCTCATGTTTACGGTCGTCGGTGGCGGTGAGGAATTGATTTCCGCGGTCCTGAGGGACACTTTTCTTGAGTGTATCGAGGTCACGCCATCAACGCGTATCGACTTCTATGCGCCCATGAAGTGAGTAGGCGGTTCGTATTGCTGTCGCTTCCGCCTCATCGCAGAAAATTCAGAAAGGGAAGGAGGGCCTCGCCAGGGGGCGAGGCCCAGGGGTGGGAATTACAAGGCGGGATCGTTGGCGGGAATGCCGGTGGAAGGATTTTCTTGGACGGGGCGGTCGAGCTTGGCAATCCGTATGGCGCGGACTTCCCATGCCCGGACCTTCGCCTTGGTTCCGCTCTTCTTGACGCGGCCGGTGCCGTTCTTCTCAATCTCCCGTGAGCGAAGATAGCCGGTGATATGAATGTGCGCTTGGCCTGTTGGTCGACAGCGACAACGCGCGCCATAGGGATTCGCATCCGGCGCGTGTGAGCACCCCGAAATCGTCTTGCGGCGCGAGGTCTCGCCAATCTGAACTTGACTCGCGTAATCTCGTCATCGTAAGCTAAGAATTCTTGGTATGGGACGCAAGGCGCAAAAGAACGATTCGTTGCCCGGTTCGCTGGACATGTTGATTCTGCGGACGCTGTCGCGACGCGATCTCCACGGTTACGGCATAGTCCAGTTCATTCAGCAATCGTCCTACAACGAGCTTCTGGTCGAGGAGGGCTCGCTGTATCCCGCTCTCCAGCGCTTGGAGCTAAACGGCTGGATCGACGGTGTCTGGGGCGTGACGTCAAATAATCGGCGGGCGAGGATCTACAAGATCACGGCGGCTGGCCGCAAACAGCTGGCCGTTGAAACCCGGAAGTACACCAAACTCACGATGGCGATCGCCCGCGTGATGGGAGCGGAGTGAGGGACATGTTACGACGGCTGAGGTATTGGATAGAAAGCGCCAAGCGCAGCGACGCACTGCGTGAGGAAATGGAACTCCACCTTGCGGAAAAGGCGGCGGAACTGCAAGCAGAGGGTATGACGGCGGAGCGCGCCCGGGCTGAAGCGCGCCGGCGATTTGGCAACGTCGGACTGAAGCACGAAGAGTCACGGGAGATTTGGATGACACGGTTTTGGTCGGAACTTGGCCAGGATGTACGCTATGGCTGTCGCACCATGACCGCCAACAAGGCATTCACCGCCCTGGCGGTCTTGTCGCTGGCGCTCGGCATCGGGGCCAATACTGCGATCTACAGCTTGATGGACTCGATTCTGTTGCGCTCGCTGCCGGTGGCCGGTCCCGAGTCGCTGGTGGTCTTGAATTGGCATAGCCGGCCGCCCTGGGACGCCAACAAGGAATGGGTCCACGTCATGCACGGGGTACAAGGTCTTGCCTGGCCGGGCGGCAAAGGCGTCATGGTCAGCGGGATGTTCCCGTACGGCGCGTTCGAGACGCTTCGCGAGGAGAATCCCGTCTTTTCCACGCTCTTCGGATACTTCAACGGACGAAAGCGTACCCTGGCCGTCCGTGGGCAGGCCACGAGCGCCGGCGCGGAGTACGTCACGGGCGAATACTTTCGCGGCCTGGCAGTGTCGCCGGCCGCGGGACGTCTGATCGATTCCGCAGACGACCGTCCCAGCGCAGCGCCGGTCGCCGTAATCAGTTTTGCGACAAGCCAGAATCGCTTTGGGGGACCGTCGAATGCGATTGGACAACCGATTCTCGTCGATAACGTGCCCTTTACGGTGATCGGCGTCGCGCCGCCGGAATTCTTCGGAGTAGATCCTGCGGCGGCGCCGGACCTCTACCTTCCGTTGCACACGAATCTGCTGGTGGACGGCGCCGGAGCGGCTCGTAGGTATGGCGACGGAAACTTCTACTGGATCGAAATGATGGGCCGTCTGCGTCCCGGCGTAAGCATGGCCCAGGGACAGGCAGTGCTGGCTCCCCGTTTCCACCAATGGGTTGCCACCACCGCGACGACGGACGGTGAGCGCGCCAAACTGCCCGCGCTGACTCTGAATCCCGGCGCCGCCGGTCTGGGTAGCTTGCGCCGCAAGTATTCCAAGCCTCTGTACGTGCTCCTGATGATGGCGGGATTGATCCTGGCGATCGCGTGCGCGAACATCGCCAATCTGCTGCTGGCAAGGGCCGCCGCGCGGCGCCGCGAAATGGCTGTCCGGCTCAGCCTGGGAGCGGGCCGGTTCCGCGTCGTGCGGCAGTTGCTTACCGAGAGTGTGATGCTGGCGTCGCTCGGCGGAGCATTCGGGGTCTTGTTTGCGATCTGGGGCGTGCGATCGCTGACGCTTCTGCTCCTCAACGGGCAGGAGAACTTTACGCTGCACGCGGAATTGAACTGGAACGTACTGGCCGTAACGGCGGCGCTCTCCGTGGTTTGCGGCCTGTTATTTGGCCTCGCTCCAGCGATTCAGTCGACGCGTCCGGACGTCATGCCCGCGCTAAAGAATGGCCGCGGGGGCGGACCGCGCCGCCGCGCGCAGCACGCTCTGGTGGTCGCCCAAATCGCGATTTCTTTTCTCATCCTGGTCGCCGCTGGTTTGTTTGTGCGGACACTCAACAACCTGCACTCCGTGCAACTGGGATACGCTCGCGAGAACATCCTTCTGTTCTCGCTGAATGCGCGCCAGGCCGGGCATCGCGACCCAGAGATCGCCCCGTTTTACGCCGACCTGCGCAAGCGCTTCGAATCGATCCCCGGCGTGAGCAGCGCGACGCTTTCGCAATCCTCGATTATCAACGCCGCCCGCGCCGGGCAGGCAATCAGGGGGCCAATGAAGATCGGTGCTGTGAACCTTGACGGCGCGCGCGTCCTGGCAGCCGGACCGCGTTTCCTCACGACGATGCAGATTCCGATCCTGGCCGGGCGTGAGATTGACGACCGCGATCAAGCGGGCTCCAGGCCGGTTGCAGTGATCAGCGAGCGGCTGGCGCGGACTTACTTCGGGAACGAGAATCCGGTGGGCCGGCGCATCACGCTCCCGGACGAGAAGCGCGATCTCGAAATCGTCGGCGTGTCGGCTAACCTGCGGTACGGTGGTCTGAAAAATGAAGAGGAGAGTGCAATGACCGTCTTCGTAGCGGTCAGCCAACTTTCTCCCGACGGGGTGACCTACGCACTACACACTGCGGGCGATCCGTTGAGGTATGTCAAGAGTGTCCAGGAGATCGTGCGGGAGGCAGATTCCCGCATACCCGTCACACACGTGGTCACGCAGGCAGCGGAAATCGACCGGACGATCAGCCAGGAAGTCACGTTCGCGAAACTATGCACGGCTTTCGCGGTTCTCGCTCTCCTGATCGCGTGCGTGGGAATCTACGGGACGATGTCATACAACGTCGCGCGGCAGGTCGGCGAGATTGGAATCCGTGTGGCTCTGGGCGCGCAACGCGGCGCCGTGGTTTGGATGGTTCTGCGCCGCGTTCTAATACTGGCGGCGGTGGGGCTCGCGATCAGCGTGCCTGCCGCGTTGAGCGCGTCCCAGCTTGTCAAATCGTTTCTGTTCGACACCCAGCCCAATGATCCGGGAACCCTGGCGCTGGCAGGTGTCGTCCTCCTAAGCACCGCGATTCTAGCTGGCTATGCGCCGGCAAGGCGAGCGTCCCGAATTGATCCGCTGGCGGCTCTGCGGCACGAGTAAGACATGGTCCTTCGTACCGCTACGAAGGATGAAAATGTTCCGCGCCCGCGCAGATTGATCATGGTAGCTGCTCGCGATAGAGGCCGAGCTACGTTGGGATCGAGGACGCGGCCGCAGCGAAGTCCTCCATACGGACGGTGGGTAGAGAACAAGCTGACGAGAAACGCCCGACGACGAGAAGTGGTCGCCGCGGGATTGATCCTTCCTGACGGCGCAGCGTTTAGCTTTACAGATTCCAGTTGATGTATTCCCAACTCACAAACATCATCGGTTCAGAATCGTGCGACCCCATATGGGGTTTCATCGAAGGAAGAATTGCTGCCGGCGCTTAGGGCGGAGCAAGATAACGCCTTCCCCGCGTCACCCTGCCGGCTACCCATCTCTCACCCTCTGGCTTAGGGTGGCAAACAGTTCCCGCGCTCGCAAGCACACCTGTCGTGCTCATCTGTCTGGAACTGTCAGCCGTGAGGCTAAACGGGTTCACCGAACGGTTCGGGAATCTGTACTTTTCGGCTGATGCTTTAAGTCTCAGTCCGTCATCGGTTCAGACTTAGAGCGAATCGAGCCAAGCCAGCAAGTCTGCGTCCCGCTTCCATCGGGGCGGTTTCGCATTGGCCAGCTTGGGGTCAACCTGTTCGAGCGCTTTGCTCTTGGTTTCCAGATTGGCCTGCGCATACCAATTAGTGGTGTCAAGGTGCGCGTGCCCGAGCCAACTCTGAATCACGCTTGCATCGACACCTGCTGCTACCAGCCTTACGGCGGTTGTGTGCCGAAAAATGTGGGGAGTTGTTCTCTTCTTGGAGATTGTCCGCATATGCTTTCCCTTCCGGCTGCGCGGCTTGCCGCAAGCCGGGCACTGTCAATAGTCCGCCAGATGGTGATTGACCTGATGGGTGATCATGGTTTGCTGTACACTGCGCAGCAGGTTTTTGGCTTC
>JBEKQO010000115.1:0-21609 GCA_049519635.1 Terriglobia bacterium
GCGTTTGGAAGGGCGGGGCTTTACAGGCTGCGGAAAAACGCTTAAATGCTGTCATCCTGAGCGCGGCGAAGGATCTCGCTCTGAGTGTTTTCAAGGCAATGCGAGATTCTTCGTCGCCGGGGGCTCCTCAGAATGTCAGTGCCAAGGGGTTTTTCCGCAGCCTGTTTAGCCCCGCCGTTGCAAGGCCACCCTGATTATTTCCGAGTCCCGCACCCCGCAGCATCACCATCCTAGTATATCAACCTACGCTATGAATGTCCAGAGAAATATGCCAGTGCCAGAGACTACAAGACGCCGTTGCCGGGAGGATTGGCGCATCGGGTCGCCACGGTCACGGCTTTCGTGGCCGTGGGCTTTTCCCTTGATGACGGAGGTGAGCAGATGCTCCTAATCCAGGGAAGCTGTGAAGAAATACCGGGAAGAGCAAAAGCATTTCATGCCAAGGCGCAAAGCCGCTAACCCGGATTTCTCACCAGGCTGAAACGCTCCTGGGGCTGCCGGAAGGGCGGGGCTTTAGCCCCGCCGAAATCGCGGCTCCCGCCCTCTATTCGTCCCGCACCCCGCGCAGCTTGCGGCTGACGGCCTTGCAACGGCGGGGCTAAAGCCCCGCCCTTCCAAAATCGTGGTGAGAAATGCGGGCTAAGGACGCAAAGAAAGCAAAAAAGTTGTTCATTGGGAATCTTTGCGCCTTGGCGTCTTTGCGTGAGATTGTTTATTTTTTCACAGCTTCAGGGCGCCGAGGTCTGTTGAAGGGGTCGGAAGATAGGCGCTGATCGAGTTGCAATGATTTCGCCTCGGACAACTCGATGGTAGGGGCGCGGTCCATCCGGATCGGCGGCGTGCGATTGCTCGTTGGATATCGGGCAACAGTAAATGCCACGGCCTTTGGACGGCTGGCGGTGGCCACCCTCTACTGCCTTGAGAAGGGGGGTTACGGTTTGGATTCGCGCGACAATTCCATCGTCTCCATGAGTAAGGCTTGGGTTTGGGGAGAACCGCACGCCAGCTCCGCCACGCTTTCGAAGCAGCGACCGTGTGTACGCCGGAGTGCCTGTGCCACTGCCCCGCCTTATAATGGGACAAAGCCAATTTTGTCTCGCCATTCCTCAAGACTCGACGCAGCCCAAGTGAGCAGCAGGTCTTCGATTGCTGTCCCAATGTCGATCTCTTGCGCAACGAGAATCAGTTCGGGGCTTGATAGAGTTGCCGTGAATCGGGTGAAGTGTGCCGGCATGGTTCCGCGGTCGTGTGATATCAGAATTCGATTTTCACGGGCAGCGATGGCGAGAACTTCCGGGTCGGGCCGGCCGATGGCGTCACCTTGAGACGCGGTTTGAAAGTCGATGGTGGGTTCTCGCCGCAGAAGGCCGCGAACAATCTTTTGGTTGAAGTCCGCGTCGGCCAGGAAGCGCGGTTTCATGCGCGGGAACTCGGCATTGACCGGCGCGCTGCTTCCAGCTTGGCATAGAGGGCCGGGTGTTTGCGGCGAGACTCTTCCCGCATCCGCTCAAAGTCCGCCCGCCCCTTCTGAAGGTACGCATCAACCGTCTTCTGGTGCGCCAGGTAATACGCCACGGCGCCGTACGCTTGCTCCAAACCGAGCGCCGGAAACGATTCGACGATGCCTTCTGGGGACTCGCCGCGCAGAAAGGCATACACGACAGAATCGAGCGAAACTCGCGTCCCGGAAACGTAGTAGCCGCCCTCGCGCTGTTCGACGTATTGATTCTCCATCCTAAGCCTCTTACCCCTATTATAACCGCTTTGGGATTCGCCACGATATACGATTAAACTCGCAACCGAGTCAATTTAGAAATGTCAACGTGGGTGGCGCGCCGAATTTCGTTTTTGTGTTTGGCAAATGCAGCCTTGGGACTGTCCAAACATGGTGGGGCCGGATAAATGCCCTTTGCGTAAGATGGGATGACTTGACCTTGAGTGCGGGCCAGACTCTGATCGCGCCCAGCTTCGATTACGAGTCGAAATGCGTGAAGAGATTGTTAAGGGATTCGGCGAGCGCAGGATGCGCAAAGACAGCATCACGCAAATTTGTGTAGGTCAGTTTGCCCATCATCGCTAATTGCAGCATGGACATGATTTCTCCACCCTCCAGTCCCAGTACGGTGGCGCCAAGAATTTGACCGGTGCCCGCATCGACAACGGCCTTCATAAATCCTCGCGTTTCGTCCACTTCCAGGGCGCGGGCCACAGAAGTCATGGGCATCATGGCGACACGTATCTTCTTGTTCTGAGCGCAAGCTTCGGCTTCGCTCAGGCCAATGCGGCCGAGTTGCGGGTCGATGTAGATGGTGTAGGGCACAAGCCGCCCATCGATGGTGGCGTTTCCCTTTTCGATGAGGTTCGTGCGGAGAACGCGGAAGTCGTCGTAGGAAATGTGAGTGAAAGCCGGGCCGCCCTTAATATCTCCCAATGCGAAGATGCCCGCTTCGCTGGTCTCCAATTTTCCATTCACTTGGATAAAGCCGCGGGCGTCGGTGGCGATGCCTGCGACCGAAACGTTCAGCCGGTCCGTGTTAGGAATCCGCCCGGTAGCCACTAACAAGTCAGACCCGTCGAGGACTCGCGATTCATTGCCCGTGTTGACTGTCAGATGAATCCGCATACCCGTCTGCGTGACGCGCGCAGGTTTCGTGTTCAGCATCACCTCGACGCCGTCTTCTTTCAGGATGGCAGCGACTTCGGCAGCAACGTCGGAGTCTTCGTGTCCGAGCAATTGCCGGGCGGGCTCAACCATGGTTACGCGGCTGCCGAAGCGGCGGAACATCTGCGCGAATTCCAGGCCGACATAGCCGCCTCCGAGAACGAGCAGATGTTCCGGAACGGTCTCAAGCTCCATAATGGAAGTGCTGTCGAGGAAGGGTACGTCCTTCAGGCCGTCGAGCGCAGGTACAGACGGGCGTGCCCCGGCATTGATGAAGATTTTCTCGCCGGTGAGTACACGCTGGCCGCCGTCATTGAGCCTGACGAGCACGGATCTAGGGCCGGTGAAGCTGGCTTCGCCGAAGATCAAGTCTAAATTCTTCGTCTTTTCCATGCGCGCCTGGCTGCCATTGCGAAAGCTGTTCACGATGTCACGCTTGCGCTGCCGGACGCGCTCCATGTGGACGCGGATGTTTCCGGTTTGCACGCCGTAGCCAGCGCCTCGGCGCGCGAGATAGGCAACGCGGGCGCTGGCCACCATGGTTTTCGTGGGCGTGCAACCCTCATTGACGCAGGTTCCACCCACATGCTTACGTTCTATCAGCGCCGTTCGAAGGCCCGCGCCGGCGAGCGCCATACACAACGGGTTGCCGCCCTGGCCTGAACCGATAACGATGGCCTGGTATTCATTGGACGCGCTCATGGAGAAACTCCTTAGGCTGCGAGAACCTTATGGGACGCGCGCGTTTAGAACCGCGATACAATAAAAAGGCCCCCGCCGATCGCTACCGCGTCTTCGAGCAGAGCGATGACCAGATCCGGAACCTTGAGAGCTTTCACCAGGCCCGTACGAACCTGGTAACCTGCGAACGCGCCGGCAATGGCCCCGGCCACACCCAAGACGGCGCCGAACGCCATGGATTGCGTCCCCGCCGCAGCAACGCCCGCTCCGGAAAGACCACCAAGAATGATGCGCGCAATTAGGCCTGGAGGTTTTAACCGGCTGGGGGCGGAAGGGAGTTGATCGGCCGCCAGTTCGACGACCGCCAGCAGAGTGAAGATAACGACGGCGGCAGTTGACCCCATAAAAGAGAGGTGGGTATTGTGCAAGTTGAGCCAGTTTCGGCGAGCGGCCCAGGACACGGCGGCAGGCGCGGTCAGAGAACGCAGGCCGGCGACGACGCCAATAAAAAATGCCAGAAGCAGAACTAGCGAAGGACTCACGGAGAATCTCCTTTACTTCTGCCGGTCACGCCCGCGTTTGGGTGCGCGGTATGAACGCCAGGAATTAGTGGTCGAGCGGGTCCTTTGGTTAGATACCCTGCAGCGCCTTCCGTCGGCAGCATCAGCGCGGCAGCTTCAGCGCCGCTCAGACGGTGCTCTTCGGGTCGTGGTCTCGTTCCAGTGACTTGCGATCCCACTTGGCCAGATTGGCGGCGGCTTCATACGTTGACTGCAGAAAGTCCATCAGGGTGTGATCCGGGTTCTCCGACTGCCGCACAATGTCATACGGCAGGATGAACTCCCGAAAATCGGCGCTGTAGAACGCCCCGTGGGGCTTGACGGACGCGGCTGGGAACCCCTCCGGCTCCGCATAAGCGTAGGAATAGAATGCGGCGTAGGGGATCGCTCCGCCGCCGGGCCAAAACCCGCAGCTACTGACTTCGTGTGAGTATGCCTCCCGAGTGACCCAATCAGGCAGGTTGGGTATCCCACCCGGATGTTGCGGAGCTCGTCGGCCAGAAAACCGCGTCACCGCCAGGTCCATCGCGCCCCAGAAAAGGTGCACGGGACTGACCTTACCGATGAACCGGGCGCGGAACTCCTTGAAGACCCGGTCGGCCTGCACCAGGATTCGCCAGAACCGGTTGGCGTACTCCCGATCGTATTCCCGGTGAGATTCATCCTGGTCGAAGTTGATCGGCTCGGGGACTTCGTTAGGTCTCTTGTGGATGGCCACCGGCAACTCGAGCTTCCCCATCTCCTCCGTAAGGCGGCGATAAAATCCCGCCACCGATTGGGGCTCCAGGGGAAGAGTAGCGGTATGCCCGTCGCTGGTTTGGATAACCAGTTGATGACTGAGGAAATCGAACTGGATTTGGAACGTCCGGGCACGATAGGGAATGGGCGACGTCGTGAGCCCTCTGGAAGTCACATAAAGCGTGACATGCCAGGAGTGATTGACCCAGGGACTTTGGACAAGGCGAATCTTGCCGACGATCTGAATCCACATGTGCAAGGTCGCGCAAGTGCCGCTCCAGGACTCCAAAGGAAGGCTCGGCCAAGCTTCTTCACGCGAATCCGCCAAGCGTGTCATTAATCTCCTCCTCCGCCGCAACTGCCGTGGCGCGGTCGCACTCAAGCTCAGGCTGGCCTGGACAAAACCGTTCCTGGCAAGCCCAAGAGGAAAGCGCTGACAGCCCTTGCAGGAGAGTTGATCATGAAATCCCCCCTCCAGCAAACCCTTGGCGCTGAAAACCAAGAATAATTCTATCAACACGGTCAGTCAAACGGCGATTAAACGCTACTGCACCTCGCACGGCAATTTTTTCATCGGGTGCCCGCGAATAGAGGCCGACATCTGAGATATTGGGTAAATCCCGACTGATGGCGATGTGTTTACTGATTGCCGGTGGTACGTCAGTTTGATTCCCAAGCCCGGAGTTCGTGAGCACGCAATACAGAAGGGCGCCATTTTATAATACGTGTTTACAGATGGGTCCGTAGGTCAATCCGAGATTCTTTACGAACAACACGCATCCGAAAGAATCCACTGGGATGTATAAAGCCCCCGGACTGGTTAAGTTAGACTGAGTGTGACAGCACGAGAACTGAGCGACTTAGCGCTACCCGCGGTGTTGGTCGCAACCAATCCCAGTAAGTGCAATCCCACCACATACTTTCTTGAAGGGGGCTTATGGGGAGTCAACGAAATTTCAATTTTCGGTTTATATTTTACAAGGCGCGGGGCTTGCCGAGTTATACTTGGCGCGTGTCACGGGTGGCATTTAAGCTAATTCTGCACATCCAGGCTCTTGGGTACCTTCCTCGCGATGTTGCTAGGACAAACCCAGTAATGACGGCTCGGGAGATGAAATCCTCGCCCACTGCTGGTTGACGTGGCAGAGATGGTGAGGTTGTGGCCGGGACCGCAAATCGACGCCAGGCTAATCACCGTGAGATTCCGAATGAGCGCGTAAGTATATTGTCACACACGAACCCTATACGGTCCGGTTCTTACCAATCACGTCTCGTGGATCTCAATGAGGGGTGAAGGGTCCAAATGCCCCGTAGACTCGACTTCAAGCTGATTTTCTCGCTTACCATTCTGATCGTAGCGATCAGTTGTATCAGCGGATATCTTAATTTCCGGATGCAGAAGGAGCGGTTGGTCGAGGCCATGATCCTGGGCGCAGACCAGCTTTCGCGCAGCATTACCAGTGCCACGTGGCATGCCATGCTCGACGACGACCGCAAAGCCGCATACGAGATGATGCGCGTCATCGCCGACAAGCATGGCGTCGACCGCATCCGCATGTTCAACCGCGAGGGCAAGTTGGTTTTCTCCACCGATGCGCAGGAGAAGCCCAGCATCACTAATCCCTCCAGCGGCGTCTGTATGAGCTGCCACGGTACGACGCCGGTGCTGGCCAGGCCGGCAATGGACTCACGAGTCCGCTATGCCACCTCGCCGGACGGCGTCAAAACCCTCAACATCGTGACCCCCATTCATAATGAGCCCTCGTGCAGTAATGCCAGTTGTCACGCTCATTTGGCCACCACCAAAGTCCTTGGAGTTCTGGATGTTGCGTTGAGTCTGGACCCGGTTCAGCAACAGACCCGGGCCGTTACCTTGCAGACGATCCTTTCGACGGTCATCGCTGTCATCATCGGTGCGGCGTTCGTTATTTTGTTCACGCGGCGATTCGTCGCCACCCCCATCCGCGAAGTGATCGAGGGGACGAAAGCGCTAAGCGCCATGCAACTCGACCGACCCCTTCAAATCCCACGCCGGAGTCAGGAACTGGATGAGCTGGTGGACTCGTTTAACCGCATGCGCGAGCGTTTGAAACTGGCCGTTGATGATTTAAACGAAATGCAGCAAACCCTGGAAAGCAAGGTCGGGGAGCGCACCGAACAATTGCGGGCTGCCCACCGCAAACTGCTCCAGGCAGACCGGCTTGCCTCGCTGGGTCAATTAGCCGCCAGCGTTGCCCACGAAATCAACAATCCCATTTCCGGCGTGCTCAATCTTTCCAGCCTGCTCGAGCGCCTGATGGCCGGCGACACATTTCCTTCCGGGCGTGAAGCTGAATTCCGCAAGTATCTCAGCCAAATCTCCGCCGAAACCACCCGCGTGGGGCGTATTGTTACGGACCTATTGGCCTTTTCCCGCCGATCCAAGCCCCAGCGCGTCCCCGGCGACTTGAACAAACTCATCCGCACCAACTTGCGTTTGGTGGGCCACAAACTGAAGCTTATGAACGCGGAAACGGCTCTCCAGTTGCAGGAAGATATGCCTCTAGTTGAATGTGATCCTTCGCAAATCCAACAGGTGATTCTCAATCTCATTTTGAACGGAGCCCAGGCGATGCAACCAAAGGGAGGCGGCGTGTTGACCATCCGCACTCGCCTTCTCCCTGACGGAGACAATGTGGAGCTTTGCGTACGCGATACGGGTGAAGGCATCGCCCCCGAAAACCTCTCAAAGGTTTTTGACCCGTTCTTCACCACAAAGGCCGAGGGGAAGGGAGTGGGGTTGGGATTGGCGGTACTTTACGGCATCGTTAAGGATCACGATGGCGAAGTTGAAGTGGCGAGCGAGCGGAACGAGGGCACTTCTTTTTCGATCACGCTTCCGCTCAAAGCCAAGAGCGGTACTACCAGTGAGAAGGAAGTCCACGTACAGGCGGAGTGAAAATGTTTTGTGGTAGCGATGGAGCGCCCCTATGAAGAAAGTCTGGCCCATCTTGGTGGTGGACGACGAGGAAGTGATGTGCGAATCGATGGCAGCATGGCTGCGCGAAGACGGTTATCGGGTTGACACCGCGCCCGACGGCCAAAGGGCGCTCGATCTTGCCAAATCGACAGACTTTGCCATCTGCTTCATCGATCTGAAAATGCCGGGGGGCATGGATGGTATCGAAACGATGATGGAAATTCGCCGCCTTCATCCGGAGGCTTCAATCATCATCATCACCGCCTACGCCACCGTGGATACCGCCATCCTGGCCATGAAAGAGGGCGCGCAGGAGTACATCGTAAAACCGTGTCATCCGCAGGAAATCTCCATGCTGGTTTCCCGAATTCTCAAACTCAAGAAGCTACAGAGTGAAAACGCGATCCTGCGGAAGAAAATCAGCCGCCACTATCGTCATCGCGACATCATTACCAAGAATCCGCGCATGGAGGAGATCCTGGCGCTGACCCGCGAGATCGCGAGCATTCGCAGCACCGTGCTGATTGGCGGAGACAGTGGAACCGGTAAGGAACTGGTGGCGCGCGCCATTCACTACTCCGGAGAGCGTGGGGAAAAGCGATTTGTCAGTGTGAGTTGCGCGGCGCTGACGGAAACGCTGCTGGAGAGCGAATTGTTCGGCCATGAGAAGGGCGCCTTCACCGGAGCCGAAGGCCAAACGAAAGGCAAGTTCGAGCTGGCCGACGGTGGAACCATCTTCCTCGATGAAATTGGCGACATCTCGCCGAAGCTGCAGGCAGACTTGTTGCGAGTCCTCCAGGAGCGCCGTTTTTACCGGGTGGGCGGCACAGAAGAGGTCAGCGTGGACGTGCGGGTGATCGCGGCGACCAATAAGAACCTGGCGGATGAAGTCCAACAGGGGCGATTCCGCGACGATTTGTATTACCGGCTCAACGTGATTGAGATTCGCATTCCCCCGCTGCGCGAGCGGCGTGAAGACATACCACTGCTGGCCGAGCACTTTGTGGAGCGCATTGCGTCGGAACTGGGAAAAGACATCGCGGGGATCTCCGGCGGCGCGCTTAAGCTGCTCATTGAGCACGACTGGCCCGGTAACGTGCGCGAACTGGAAAACGTCATTGAGCGCGCCATTGTGACTTCCCATAACGGAACGCTGGTCGAGGGTGATTTTACCTGGCTCAACAAGCGCAGCAGCCCCGGACAGAGTTGGGAGGTTCCCGACGTTCCGTTGGCGGAGATGGAACGCCGGGTCATCCTGGCCGCGATGGAACGAAAACGTGGCAATGTCAGGGACGCGGCCGCCGCCCTCGGGATCGACCGCTCGACCCTCTACGACAAGCTCAAGCGCTATGAGATAGCGCACTGAAGCGGAAAATCACCCCTCCAGAAAGGTCGCCGCGAGCACCGCATCCCAGTCCGCCGCGGGCATGGCATCCATGAGGTTCGGCATGAGGGTTCCGCCATCCGCCAGGCAGGCCGGCGCGTCGGGCGGGGAGAATTGGAGTTGCAGGCGGTCGAGTTCTCCCGACAGCCATCCGGGTACCTCTGCACCGCGCAGCAGATGGCGGAGGTTTACGGGGTTACGTGGACGAAGCTTGAGATACCAGCCCTCCTTATCCCCTCCCGTGGCGACCACTGTGCCGTCAAGCGGCGCGCGAACCCGAATCTCATGACCGTTTTTCATCATCCGCCAGGCAAGGCCGTCGCTCTCGATTTCGCTATCCGGCACGGGCAATTGGACGGAATCAGGATGGCCAACGAGATGATGGGCGAACTCATCGAGGCCAACCGTCAAGGTGCCATCCTCTTCCGGGCGCACCCAGGTGTGGCCCCGATGGTAGAGCTGATTATTTGAAAAGCTGACGCCCACATATGGGGGGAAAGCTCTGGCCGGCAACTTCGCAAACTCTGCGTATTGGGGGCACTGCCGGCAATCGAACGCGTTGTCGCAGATTCGGTGCGGCACTCTGCCGGCGAGTTGATGCCGGCAGCAGCGTTCCTCTTCCGGCAGTTCCGCGAAGTTGAAACGCCAGCACATCTCGGTGGCCCGGTGCGTGCGGAAATCGGAGACTGTGCGCCGAACCGCCGCCACGATGGTGGACAACAGAGTCAACACCACAGCAAAGAACAAGGAGAGAAAAATGATATGGTTCGGAGTCCAGTGGAATCCATCAATCCAAGGAAACATTTTTATCCGCCCTCTTCGCTTGCCCAAACAACGGCAAGTAGCGATAAGACAAGGAATAAAGAATTACGCCATAGGCGATAACGCCGGCGAAGGTCGCCACCTCTTGCCAGCTTGGGATGTATTGCAGAAAATCGTCGAATGCCAGTGTCGGCAAGGCAAGGGTTTGCACCGTGAGAACGAACCGGTTCAACAGCACGCCGCCGCAGGCCAGGGCCGCGCCGCACAGCAACCAGCCTCGTCTTCTTGTGGTCAGGGGCGAGGTAAGAAGAAACGCGGGGAGCAACCCCAAAGGCACGATCTCCAGAAATAGAAGGGCCGAACCAAAAGGCTTGTAGGCGTAGAAGTCCCAGGGAGAAAAGCCCACGGCGGGCGAAGTAATGTTGAGCCAAACCAGAGTGTCAATTGCTTTCGCCGCCACATAGATACCCAGCAGAACCCCGGAGATGAGGCCCAATTTGCGGAACACATTGGCCCCGACCAGTCGGCGTTCCGTCAGTGTTTCCGCCGCGGCCGTCACCAGCATCAGAAAACTCGGCCCTACAGCGATGGCGGAGAGAATAAAGAGAAAGAACGTAGACGGCCAGATGGCGAACCCCTGGCGAAATGCAAAGGGGCGCCCGCGCAATACTCCGTAAAGCCCTCCCAGCGATCCCTGGTGGAAAAAGGAAAGGAAGGCGCCCACGGCGGCGAGAACGGGAACCAATTTGTGAAGCTGATATTCAAAGACTAGGAACGACGGCACCTTGCGCAACTGCCGGTTCCGCAAGAGTACGGGTAGGTATTCCAGAATGAGCACAAACAAATAACAAGTAATACAGAAGGTGACCTCGGTGAGCATCGAGTGGGTGTTGGGGTGCCAGAAGGTGAACCAGGCGCGCAGGGGTTGCCCGACGTCCACCATCAAGACCGCTACTGCGCCGCTGTAGCAAATCAGGCCCACGACCACCGCACTGTTCAGGACGGGTTTAAGATCTTCCTGCTTGAGGATGTAAACAAGGAAGCCCGTGAAGAATGCGCCGGCGCCCATGGCGATCATTCCCAGGTCCAGATAGATCCACATTCCAAAGGCGAAGCGAGTGTCCATATGGGTCTGGTTCAAGCCGAAGTATAAACAGAGTGCGGCCGCGTAAATTCCCAGAGCGGCCAGGGCAACCCAGGGAATAAGCCAGAACATGAAGCGCATCGTCGAAGTTCGCTCGGCGCCGCGCGCGATTAATCGCCGGTCGATCAGAACCAAATCAGCCATGCTGGGCCTCCGTGGGGCGAACCGAATCGCGCTCCGCCAACGCTTTCACCCAAGCCTCCTGGGATTTGTAGTAAACCTTGGGTTCCGTGCCGAGCCGCGCCAACAGCCGGAATGCGTCGGCAGAATGCGCCGCGGAAAAGACCGGATCGTTTTTGTCCGCAAGATTCCCGAACAAGATGGCCCCGGTAGGGCACGCTTCCGCGCAGGCGGGGATGTAGTCGGCGGGATCGATTTCCTTCCTCCCCGCGGCCGCGGCTTTTTCCTGGGCGCTGTGCAGCCGCGCGGGGCAGAGGTTGCACTTCTCGACGACCCCGCGCATTCGAACGGCAACGCCCGGATTGAGGCTTTTCTCCATACCCACAGGCCAGGCAGGGTCCCACCAGTTGAAGTAACGGGCATGATAGGCACAAGCAGCCATGCAATACCTGCATCCCAAGCAGCGTTGCGGCATCTGCACCACGATGCCGGTAGCCTTGTCCACTTCCACAGCTTGCTGGGGACATACGGCCACACACGGTGTTTCGTTCCCGCAATGCATGCAGGCGATGGGAATGAACGCCTCACGGCGGGCCGCTCCCTCCATGCCATTCGAAACCTTGTGAACCAACATCGGCGTCAACCCCGTTCGCGGAGTAGCCCGCGCAGGAGCCGGCGGAACGTTGTTTTCCGCCGCGCATGCCACCATGCACGCGCCGCATCCTGTGCAGCGGTCCAAGTCAATCACGAATCCGTAGCGGGCACTCATGCTTGCCTCCCTGCCGGCGGCTCACGCAAATTCGACTCCTGGTACAGTTTTGTAGCGAGAGGCGGAAATACCGGAGGAGCCCAGGACGCGGCCCAACAGGTGGCATTCGCAGCGCGGTTATCCGCTGGCCATTCTTTCAGCTCGCACCGGAACTTGCCGGGACTCGGCGGATCGCCCATCCAAACGGCGCCCTTGCGGAGTTGCTCTTCGAGATGCTTGGCCGAGTAGATTTTCGTTACAGCGAGGGGGTGCTCGCCATAAACGGTGCCCTGCCGGGTGCGGAAAATTTCATCGCACCGCGCGTGGATAACTTTTTCCACCGCAGGCAGTGTGGGGTCGATCTGCAACAGGAACTGTGCGGCACTCCGGATTTCCGTTGGCGGCGCGACCAGGTTCTGGGCCACCGCATACGTCTCGAGGGCGGAAGTGGGCGGCGTGGGCACATCCGTAAGCTCCTCCAGAAATCCGGGAGCCGGCAGCAGCCAACCCGCGCTGTCCCCGCCGCCATCCCACGC
Source organism: Terriglobia bacterium (assembly GCA_049519635.1). Classification (GTDB taxonomy): domain Bacteria; phylum Acidobacteriota; class Terriglobia; order UBA7540; family UBA7540; genus Bog-366. Next base: position 12,295 of record JBEKQO010000115.1, read on the forward strand.
CGCGAAGCGAAACACCTCGGCATCATTTTGAGCGGCAAATTCCCACGGCACGGTGGAGTCAACCAGCACGGCGCGAAAAGATCCGGGGAGGGGATCAGCTGAAACATGGGATGGAACATCTCCCCTTTTCCTAACGATCCCGCCGGGTGCTCCCACCGCACCGAGCAGAACATTCAGCGCGGCGATTGCCGGATTACCGTCCGGCGCGATGACCACGACCGGCCGATTCTCCACCATCCTCTGCGCAAGGTCCCGAATCGCCTCGGTGGCGAGACCCGTCTGCGCAGCGGCCTCCGCCAGCGTTGATCGCGGCATGGGCCCCGGCGCGCCCACCAAGTGCTCCTCCAGAAGAGTGCGCGCCACGCCCGCGGCCAGTGCCGCTTCGCTTCCCTCACGAAGGGGAACCCACCTCCAGGCGCGTGCCGCGGTCCGGGACAATGACGGCTCGATTTGGATCAAGCGCAGTTGCGGGTCGGCGGCGCCGGCTGCCCGCTCGCTCCAGAGCCTTGTGAACCGGCCGGGTGTTCCCCAGCCATCCAGAACTGGCACGCCAAAGCTGACGATGGTGCGCGCGTTTTCCAGATCGTAGCCGAGCGATGTCACGGGAACGCCGCTCCAGCCGGCATAGGGCGTGAGTGCCTGACTCTCCGCGCTGAGCACGACCTGGTAGCTGCCGCGGTGCTTTCGGGTAAACGCTTCGAACACCGACGAAACGGCCCTTCCGGGCCGGGCATCGACGATGGCTGTCGGTCCCTCGCCACAGGCCTTTACAAAGGCCGTCTGAGCCTCAGCCCAGGACGCCGTGCGCCCGGCGTGGCGCACTTCGCGCAATCGTCGAGGATGCCAATTTAACTGATGAGCGGCAAAGGCAAGTGGGCAAAGGGCCCCCTTGGATACAGGATGATCCCTGACACCGGCGACCCCCACCGGATATTTTGTTGCCATGCGGACGCGAATGCCGCAACCACCTTCACACAAAGTGCAGACCGAGTATTTCGTCTCCACCGGCCCGTGCGCCGGTTGCGGAATCCAGGGAAAGTTCTGCGTCCAGATGGAAACGTCACTCAACAACTTCCACGGCACGGGAGTCAGCGCGAGTCCCGCCAGGGCTCCGGCGCCGCCGATCAACAAGTCTCGTCGTGAAAACTTCATTGTTGCTCCTTCACTTATGACAACCGAGGCATCCCACCTCGACATTGTGTCGATGGTGGCAGTCTTCGCAGTCGCTCATCTTCATGCCGTCTCCCGGAGCGCGCCCGAGGCGGGACATGGAATGGCCCCAGATATCGCGGCTGTAGCCGCTGATACGGTTTTGTTCGTAAGTTCGCACCTGGTCCGATTCCCCCAAGGTTCCGTGGCAGTCTTGGCAGGCCAAGCCGGCGCGATGTGTGTGGATTGCATGGGAGAACCAGACGTTGGCCGGCTGCCGCGAATAGACCAGCCAGGGTGTTTCGCGTGCCGGCTTGATGTAGCTGTCAACCAGCGTGGCTTCCGCTTTGGATGTTCCGACCTTTTCGGCGTGGCACCCTGCGCAAGTTTCTACCCCGGCAATTCCTTGGAATTCGCCGTCACTCCCCAGCGCATGGCAGGAATCGCATTGGGTGAGCCCCGATTTTTCGCTATGGGTTTTGTGATGAAATTCCAGAGGTTGTTCCCGCCGGACGTAGAGCGCACGCGGGAAAGCGGTCCAACCGGCTACTAGGGCAAGTCCCATTCCTAACCCAAAAATAAGAAGAATTCTCCTCACGGTCACTCCTTTGGCCCCCAGTGCGTGTTGGAAAAAAAGTGTTGGAGCAAGCACACCAGTTGCTGCCGCGAGAGTAACTGACCTACACCGCGCACGGGGTCGCCGCCGTCGCAGCTCAGCTTGAGCGTCTCGTGGATCTCCTGCGCCAGCCGTTCCCGCTCTTCTGCTTGCCAGGCCGCCGCCCGAGGCCCGCCAATTAGACTGGCTCTGGTCCGCTCCGGCATTTCCCAACCTGCAAACAACCATCCCGAGCCGTAGGGGTCGGCAAGAATGCGCTTGGGATCGCTGCGCAGGTACCCGTTCACTTTTTGGATCAGGAGGGGATTGGAGAACGTCATGGGCCACTCCACACCATGGAGGGTTAGCGCGACGACGGGGCGCTCGATCCCGTGCGTGGTCACAAACGTTACACCGTCAACGCTCGCCGCCACATCGGCCAGGAATGCGTCAATTCCGATGTGACAGAGGCCAGACTCATCTGCCGCCAGCCAGAAGTGGTTCGGGGCGTATAAGAAGCCCGCCGGTGCGGCCAGAGCACCTTGCGGCCGCGCCAGCGTAAGGTACGAATCGCAGAAGCGATAGCCGCCGTCCGCGCAATTCGAAAATCCCGATTCGCTAAAGGGTATAAGCTTTGTCGGGGATGAAGCTTCGCAATACTGCACGCGGACTTCTTCGAGGTGCGGGCAGCGCTCTCCCCTCGACGGATCCTTTCGAGCAAGGTCGCAGCGGTAATACTCGGGTGACGCACAGCGTCCTGCACCGGATACTCCGGGCCCCTCGAGGATCAACTTCCGGGCCGGCGCGGCATGGCAGAACTGAGCGCGACCTTCTTTTAGGAATGGACACGCCATGGTATCACTCTGAGCTGGGTTTCTTCTCTGCGGGTTGCTCTGGCAATGGTTTGACCCGTTCGCCCCCGTCCTGCATGGTTACTCCCAGTCCCGGCACCAGCAGGCCGTCCTGCAACATCGCCACCAACTCCTCATCGAGGTTGGCAACATTGCGGGGCTTCTTGTACCTGCTCACCAACTCCCAAACCACCGCGTACGCCACAAGCAACACCGCCAGAAACACAACTACGCCCAGTACAATGTTCGTCAAGTTCAACCAAAAAACCCAATCATCCTTCGGCATTTCAGGAGTCCTCCCGTCTGCAAACACCAGCAACCAGCCCCATCCAATGCAACTTCTCTGCCATCACACGTTTTGAGCAACTTACGCGTTCCCATGCAGTGGAAGTTGCCGGTTTTCCCGACCACGGCGTCGGGATTACCGACAGAGCTGCTTCGCCCGGAATAAGCTGCAGGCTTACTTGCGGCGGGCTTCCCGGTTCTTCATATCCTTGTGAACCGGGGATGGCCGGGTTAGTCTTCGCTCTGCTCCGCGGGTGGTTTAGAGGATGCATCTTGGCTCATGACTTCCCCGAACCGACCGAAGGAACTCCCGATATACTCTTGTTCAAAACGTCCAACCTAAGACCTGTTTCAGGAGGCAAATATTGCGGTCATCGACGGCGCAACCCGACTCCGCCCAACCGAACAAGATTGGGCCTGATAAACCCCCTTTGCGGATAGCAATAGGGTTTATGTGTCCGTCATAGGTGTTTGGGATAGTCACAGTGCACCACCGACACGCGCGAGGTGATCAAAGCCCCTAATCTGGCCCAGTGGCGCCCTATCACCGGCAGATGTTGTTGGGCCCTGCCCAGGTAACAGGCCACCCCGGCGCGCCCTTTCAAAGCTCCGATTTCCGATTCTCTTCCCGATTCGTTGTGACGCTTACCAGCACAGACACCAAAGCGGGGCGCGGACAATAGGTTTTAAATGCTATACATGTGACCCCGAAGCTGTCCGCCGGTACCCTTTGGCTTGGGGGATTCTGCAATGGAGCTTGGGTCTCTGTCAGGTTTTGTGCCCTGATAAGTAATCGGTAGTCGCCAAGGGTTTACTAATATCTCTCGAATACAGACCTTCCCGCCAATAAACAGCCACGCTATTCCGAATGGGGATCGGTTCCGCGAAGCGGACTTTTCGGGGGAGCCAGAGGTTGTACTTCTACGGGCAGGCCGTAATACATCCAAGTGAGCGGCACTTATGCACGCGATCCGCAATGCCTTATCTCAAAAGACGAATTTTGCCCCAAATTGTACCAGACGGGGCGGACCCGTACTGACGGCTTGGCCAAAGGTAGGACTGCTGGTATTACCGTCAATGGCTTGGGGGCCGAAGAACTGAGCGTGATTGAAAGCGTCGAACGCCTCGAGGCGAAGTTGGAGAGATTTGGATTCGGTCAAGCGAACAGTTTTCAGAAGGGCCATGTCGAAATTATCCATTCCCGGCTCATAGAAAAAACGTCGCCTAGCGGTCCCCGGAGTTCCGAGGGCGTTTTCGCTGAACTGGGAGGTATCAAAATAAGGTTGTCCATTACGGAGATGGTGATTCAGTTTGAGAGGGCCGCCTGTGTAGTCTGGCTCGTCAACACCATAGTTGTTGATGCCATTCGGTTCGGCTCCGAGCAGAGAATTGTCACCGTAATTCACAAGGGTAACGGGAAGGCCGGTGCTGAAATGGGTGATTCCGGAGATCTGCCAGCCCTGTGTCCATTTATTTGCGGCACCAAGAAGATGTTCAAACGGAATCTGGTAGCTATAGCTCATCACGAAGTTGTGCTCCACATCGAAGGCGGACAAGGCCTTGCTGAGCGGAGGATCGAACGGGTTTACCTCCTCCCCAAGGCTTGAAGACAGGTCCTGGGACTTGCTGAAGGTGTATCCAGCCAACAATTCCAAGCGCCTGCTGGTGTGTCTTACGGTGACTTGAAGAGCATTGTAATTCGATTTCCCTATCGTTCCCTGTTTGGTGTCGCTGCCGAAGTTGGGGCCGAGCGGTCCGCGGGTTCCGTTGATGATCTGGCCCGACGCCGTCGTGAAAACATTGCTCTCTCCAAAGGGGCCACACGTAGCCGAACCGGGCGCCACTTCGCTGGGCTGACTCAAACTCAGACAGAGGGCGGGGTCGCCAGGGTTGGCTTCTACCATCACGAGAAGCCGGCGCCCTTGCGTGCCCACGTAGTTTGCACTCAACACCGTGTTCGCTCCGAGTTGCCGCTCCAGCGACAGCATGTATTCGTGGACGTAGGGGATACGGTTCGTCGCAGCATATCCCGGAATGCCGCTAATCGGCTCATACTGCGACCAATTGATATTCGGGTCCGGATTGCTGCGGGAGGCCTTCTGCGTAACAAGCGCCACAGGGAAAGGCTGACCTTGATTCTGGCCGTTCGACGCGGTGATGAAAGGCGTGGCGAACAGTGGAGGGGCTGGGCTTGAATATGTGATCCCGAAAGGCGCGTTTCCGGCTAGGATCCCGATCGACAATGCCTCAATCGCGGTGGAATACATGCCGGCCCCGGCGCGTAAGCTTGTCTTGCCCGGGCCGCCCAAAATCTTGCCCAGCAATGAGCCCTCCCGGGCATTCGGCGAATAGGCCAAGCCAAGACGCGGGGCGAAATCAAGGTTTCCGGGAGGGGCAAGCGTCCGAGGGACGCCAGGATCGGTGGGAAAGAGAATACCGGCAGGCGCGCCGGGAAAGACCACAGAGGACTTACCTGGATCAAATGTGGAAATGCCGTCGTTTTGTTCATACCAAGGCTCAATGCGATCCCAGCGCAAGCCGTAGTTCAACGTTAGGTTGGAGCGTACGCGCCAACTGTCTTGCCCGTATAAGCCCCAGTATTTATTGCGGCCGTAAAACGCTTGCAGTTGACTCTGGTTGTACTGGCTCGGAATGCCCAACAGGAAATCTGCGAAGTCGGACCCTGTCTCGCTCCCGGTGAACAGGAAGTTCCCATTGAATTGGGCGATAGGGTTGGTGTTAACCTGGTCGTAGTGGAATTCGGCCCCCAATTTGATGGTGTGCCGGCCGGATACCTTCGAGAAATTATCGCTCCATTGAAAAGTATTGTTGACCTGCTTCAGTTCGTTGGCGTTTGTCCCGATGGAGTAGGTGTTGAAGACGATGTTTTCAACCCCTTCGCCTCCTGGATCGAGCGGCACAATACCAGGAGTACCCGTGCCGGTCCCGAATCCCTGCGCCGCGAGACTGACGCCCAGTCCACCGATGGGTTTCCCAAGATCGTTGTGATCCCGCATGTAGCTAAAGTGAAACTCGTTGACCGCCGTTGGCCCCAGAGTCTCCGTGTCACCCAGGCTGAACAACTGGGCTCGGCCCAGATAGAGGGCGTTGAAACCCGGTACGCTCGCCCCGCTCTGGGCCACCGGATAGGGATTGTTAAGGGTGTAATCGTCCGAGAAATAGTAGGCAGACAGCAGGCCCCATTGACTGTTGTAATCGAAACGGTACGCTCCCTTGTCATCCCGCCATCGCTCCTCCTCGGCGGAGGTCGAGAACGAGTTGGGCCCTACATTAGGGTGCGGGACATATTGCAGCAAATTTTTCGCAGGCGCGGACCATGCCGAGGTTGGGATCAGGCCGTTCGGAAGAGCACATTGCAAGAAACTGGTGCATCCGGGCGTGTAGTAGGGTTCGCCCGCAGAAACAGGATACCCAAGTTCTTGCGATAGCAAGTTTGCCCAGTGCTGGCCAGTGACGGTGCCCGTCAGCGAGCTTGCCAGATCGGAAAGATTGCCTGTTCGATCGGAACCGGAAGGAACCGGGATCTGGCCTGTATCTACACCTTGCGTTAGTCGAGTCCCCTGGTAATCATTAAAGAAGAATGCCTTATTCCTTCGGAGTGGTCCCCCAAACGTTCCGCCAAATTGGTTTTGGTCAAATGCCCCACGCGTGGGAGAAAAGTAATTTCGCGAATCGAGGTTCGTGTTACGCAGGAACTCAAACACGTCGCCATGAAATTCGTTGGAGCCCGATTTCGTAACGACGTCGATCTGCCCTCCGCTGTATCCTCCGTATTCTGCATCCAAGTTGCCCGTGAGAATGCGGAACTCGGCGATGGAGTCGAGGTTCGGAATGATCGCGGTCCCAGAGTTCACATCTTCTTCAGCATCGGCGCCGTTCACGATGAACGCGTTTGAAAACTCTCGTTGGCCGTTGATCGAAATCGTGCCCGGGTTCAATCCACCGGAGGGCGAAAGCGCGCTGACGCCGACGTCCTGTTGGGTGTTGGATGTCAACGAGGTTACGGGAACGACACCTGGCTGGAGGGCAAGCAGATCGGTATAGCTCCGCCCATTCAAGGGTATAGAGGCCATTTTCGCGCCGCCGATGACCTCGCCCATCTGCGTATCGGACGTATCCGCGTGTACGGCGCTCTCCCTTACAGTGACCGTCTGCGCCTGTTCGCCAATTGCCAATACAACGTCAACAATGAGCGCGCTATTGGCGTCGATGCTGACACCGGTCCGATGATATGGCCTGAACCCTGCCCTTTGGATTGCTAGGTTGTAGCGACCGACAGGGAGGTCGGGAACTGAGTAGAATCCCTGGCGGTTTGTTACGACATGCACCTGGAGTCCCGTGTCGGTATTGGTCGCTTTTACGGTTGCGCCAGGAACCACGGCGTTGCTTGCATCCTTCACTGTGCCCGAGACGCTGCCGCCAAATCCGGCGCACGAATCGACGCCGAAAAGCATGAGGAAAGCGAAAGAACAAAATAGGGCAATGCCTCGTGCACACCTTAACATCGAGGAAGAAAAACTAAAGACAAAACGGTGGCGGCCTCCAGACATCGTGCTTCTCTCCTTAATGTATCTTGTTGCGAATGGGTCGCAACAAGATGGAAAAAAATAAGCCTTGAGCGCTAACTCGCAACCGTTCGACATTGTTTGCAGAACCCGCCAACTTCCAGCCGCACGACACGAATCTGAAAGCTGCTCTGCTTGGCCATTTCTTTTTTTAGTTTCTCGAAAGACGAACTGGCGAACTCGATGATTGCGCCGCACCGGAAACAAGCCATGTGGCAGTGGTCGCGATTTGTCTTGGCCTCGTAATAATGCTTCTCGCCCTCGATGTGCATGAGGTCCAACTCGTCGATTAAGCTGCTATCCTTAAGTAAGGCAATTGTTCGATAGACCGTAGCGCGATCAATGTGCGGATCCTGTTTCTTGGCAAGCTCCAATAGCTTGGCCGCGTCCAAGTGTCGGCGTGAGTCCTGAATAATGCCGACAAGCAGACGTCTCTGAGCGGTCATTCGTACCCCCTGCGCAGCTAACTCTTTCATAAGAGAGGGACGGGTAATTGCCGTGTCGTTTCCTGATCTTCCTAACTGCGATTCTGTCGCAACAACGCTACTCGTTCGCACCAGGGTTTCCTTTCACTCGTTTCGACGCTCATAACACTGAAAGTTTGATTGAACTTCATTCACCTTCTTCTGTCAAGGCGGACCCTTTTGAAATCCGCGTGAGTGCATTGAACCGCGCCAAAGAAACATCGAACGGTAAATCTCTCGATACGAAGGGCCTTCATAGCAGAGCGATTTTGGGGAAACCTCAAAAATCAGTCGGCGCGGCTTCAACAAATCGGCAGCGCTCAGCGTTGCCAGCCTGGCATTGTCGGCCGGGCCGATGGCCCGCAATGTCAGGGGTGCGAACGACCGCGTCCGTGCAGGACCGATCGGTGCAGGAGGAATGGGTCAAGCGGACCTGCACGATTCTCTGCGCCCAGGCCCGGTGGATTTTGTTGCGGTGGCCGACCCCTACGTGCCGAAACGGGACGCTGCCAGCATGATGACCAACGGAGCGTCAAAGGGATACTACGATTTTCGCCAGGTTCCCGATCGCAAAGACATCGACGCGACGATTATCGCAACCCCCGACCACCGGCACGCCATCCTCTGAGTATGGCCTGCCAGGCGGGCAAAGACGTTTACATGGAAAAGGCCCTTTCGCACACCTTGGCGGACGGCCGCCAAATGGTGGAGAGGCGGCGCACGGCGTTCGCGTCGTGCAAGTGGGGACGCAACAACTCTCGGGCGACCATTTTATGAAAGCGGTGGAATTAGTGTGCAGTGGCAAGATCGGCAAGGTAACACGGGCGGAGACGTGGTTCCACGAAAACCAATATCCCCAGGGAATGGAATGCCCGCCCGACACTCAAGCCCCACCTTGGTATGATTACGGCCTTTGGCTGGGACCCGCGCCGGCGCGGCCCTACAATCGAGTGCGCACCCTCTACAACTTGCGGTGGTTTTGGGATTATTCCGGCGGCATCCTAACGGATTGGGGAACACAACTGACCGACATCGACACGTGGTCAGCTTGCATGTCCCACGCGAGGTCGAACGGGTCTGCGGCGCTCGCGAGGGGTGGTGAGATCAGAAGAACGAATGCGAACAGCCCCGTCTTGGCGCGGTGGGGCAAGATGGCCGAGAGAAATTCAACGATGTCCATATTTGCGGATGCCTCGTCACCCATGGGTTCACGCGATTGTTCATGCAGTGCATACCCGCGAGCCTCACGTCCCTACCGGGAACTTCGTGAGCGATACGTGAGCCACAGGGTCTACTCAAGTGCAGGGCAGGCGGGGTTGTCTGGGGCGGCGAGGTTTTGTTGATTCAGGATGGCGAGGCGGGCGGCGTGGTGGAGTTTCCACTGG